>QHXY01000436.1:4460-9665 GCA_003223145.1 Acidobacteriota bacterium | reverse complement strand
AGCGGGAGGAGACGTAATTGGGCTGGACTGGCGCGTCGACCTGCCCCGGACCTGGGAGAGTCTGGGGGACGTCGCCGTGCAGGGCAACCTGGACCCCGCGGTCCTGTTCGCGGCGCGGCAGGAAGTCCGCCGGCGGGCGCGCGCACTGCTGGAGAGGGTCGGCGGCCGCCCCGGCCACATCTTCAACCTGGGGCACGGCATCCTGCCCCATACTCCTCTCGACAACGTCCTGGCGCTGGTCGACGCGGTGCACGAGTGGGGGGGCGCCTGACCGTGGCGCCGCCCGGGCACGACTCGGTGCTGCTCATGGCGTTCGGTGGACCCACGCGCCCGGGCGAAGTCAGGGCCTTTCTCGACAACGTCCTGCGCGGCAAGCCGGTTCCCCCGGAGCGCCTCGAAGAAGTCGTCAGGCACTATGAGGAGGTCGGCGGTGTCTCGCCGATCAACCGCCTGACCTTCGCCCAGGCGGCGTCGCTGCGCGACCGGCTCGCCAGGGAGGGCCCTCCCCTTCCGGTCTATGTCGGCATGCGCCACTGGGCGCCGTACATCGCGGAGACGCTCGTGGCGATGGCGAAAGAGGGCCGCCGCCGCGCCGTCGGGCTCGTCCTGGCGGCGCACCGCTCCATGGCGTCCTGGGAGGCCTACCTCGGGGCGGTCGCGGAGGGCCAGAAGGGACTGGGGGACGCCGTGCCACGGGTCGACTACGTGGCGCCGTGGTCCGACCACCCTCTGTTCATCGAGGCGGTGGCGGCGCGCACTTTGGAAGCCCTGCAGGCGGTGCCGGCCGGCCGGCGGGGCGCCGCCGAGATCGTGTTCACCGCCCACAGCATCCCGGTCGAGATGTCGCGCCGGTCGTCCTACGCCGAGGGCGTCGAGCGCTCGGCGCGCCTGACCGCCGAGCGTCTCGGCCGCGGCTCGTGGTCCCTGGCCTACAGCAGCCGCAGCGGGAACCCGGCGGATCCGTGGCTGGAGCCGGATCTCAACGACGCGCTGCGTACCCTGAAGACGAGCGGCGCGCGGGATGTGGTGGTCTCGCCGATCGGATTCGTCAGTGATCACGTCGAGGTCCTCTACGACCTCGACATCGTCGCGCGCCGCACGGCCGAGGAGCTGGGCCTCGGTTTCTTCCGCGCCCGGACCGCCGGGGACCATCCCGCCTTCACCGACATGATGGCCGCGCTTGTCCACGACGTGGGCGCGCGCGCATGACGGCGGCGTCCCAGGCGATCGGCGGACACTGGCGCGTGGCGATCGCGGGCGCCGGTGTCGCCGGCCTCGCCTGCGCCCACCGTCTCCTCGCCCTGGCGCAGGAACGCGGGTTCCCGCTCGACCTGACGGTGCTCGAGGCGGCCCAGCGTCCGGGCGGGGTAATCCGCACCGAGCTCGTCGACGGCTGCGTCGTCGAGGGCGGCCCCGACTGTTTCGTCTCCGACAGACCGTGGGGGATCGACCTGTGCCGCCGGGCCGGTCTGGCGGAGGAGATCATCGGCACGAGCGCAACACACCGCCGCTCGTTCGTATACTCGCGCGGGCGCCTGCTGCCGATCCCGGAAGGCTACCAGCTCCTCGCCCCGGGGCGCATCCTGCCGTTCATCGCCACTCCGATCCTGAGTCTCGGTGGCAAGCTGCGCGCCGCCTGCGACCTGGTCCTGCCGCGCGGGTCGCGCGCCGGCGATGAAAGCCTGGCATCCTTTGTCCGGCGGCGCTTCGGACAGCAGACCCTGGAGCGTCTGGCGCAACCGCTCCTGGCGGGCATCTACAACGCCGATCCCGACAGACTCAGCCTGCGCGCCACCATGCCGCGCTTCCTCGACCTGGAGCGGGAGCACCGCAGCGTGATCCTCGGGCTCCTGCGCTCCCGACGCCGCGCCCCGGCCGCCTCGATGGAGGGGGTGAGTGGCGCGCGTTACTCGCTGTTCGTGACGCTCCGAAGCGGTCTGCAGACCCTCACCGACCGGCTGGCGGCGTCGCTTCCCGCCGGATCGATGCGGCTGGGCGCCAAGGTGTCGCGCATCGATCCGGCCGCGCCGTCGGGCTACAGGGTCGCGACCTGCGAGGGCCAGACATTCGACACCGACGCCGTCGTCCTGGCGATGCCGGCCTGCGCTTCCGGGCCGCTGGTTCGGCCGTTCGACGACCGGCTGGCAGACCTGCTCGCCTCCGTGCCGTACGGCGACGCCGCCACGGTCAGCCTAGCGTACCGCCGGGCCGAGGTGGCCCACCCGCTCGACGGCTTCGGCTTCGTCGTGCCGCGCAGCGAGCGGAAGGCGCTCGTCGCCTGCTCGTTCTCCAACGTCAAGTTCCCGGGCCGCGCCCCCGAGGGCACGGTCCTGCTGCGCGCATTCCTCGACGGGAAGAGCGCTGAGGGGACCGATCACGCGACGCTGGAGCGGATCGTGCGCGATGATCTGCGCGACATCCTGGGGATCACCTCCCGCCCTCTCTTGGTCCGCAGCTTCGTGCACCGGCGTGCCATGGCGCAGTACGAGGTGGATCATCTCGAACGGGTCGCGGCGGTCGAGGAGCGGCTGGTGTCGCACCCGGGCCTTGCACTGGCGGGCAACGGCCTGCGGGGCGTCGGTCTGCCCGACTGCGCTCGCAGCGGCGAGGCCGCGGCCGACCGGGTGGCGGCGCAGGCCGGGGTGGTATCCTTGGCGCGATGAGAGCCGGCCTCGCCCGGACCGAAGCGCGCGTTGTTCTCGTGGCCCTGTGCGCCATGGCGGTGGTGCTGGCGCACGCCGCGCCCGCGGCGCTGCACGACGCCTGCATGCTCCCCGAGCGGTCGGCGCCCGCGCCGGGCGAGGCCGTCCGCGTGTCCCTGCACGACAGCGCGGTCTTTCCGGGCCCTCCCGTCGACTGGCGACCCGACTTGGCTCGCGAGTTCTTTCTGGTCGACGCCGCCGGTCGCCTCGACCTGAAGGACCGCGTCCCCGAAGGGAGGTCGCCGATGGCCCGGGTCAGCCTGCGCTCGCCCGGCACGACGGTGGTGGCTCTGGTCAGCGCGCCGGCCTACACGGTGACCCCGTCACGCGAGTTCCAGGGACGTCTCAAGGCGGAGGGTCACGATGACATCCTGGAGATGCGCCGGACGATGAAGGCCGCCGGGCGGCCGGGACGGGAGCGTTCCCGGCACTACGTCAAGACGCTCCTGAACGCCGGCGGCGTTCCCTCCGCTGTGGCGCTCTCCACCCTGAACCTGGTCCTCGAAATCATCCCCGAGGCGCAGCCGGCCGAAGTCCGCCCCGGCGGCCGTCTTCCGGTGAAGGTTCGGTTCGAAGGGATGCCCTACCCCGGCGGCCTTTTGTGCGCCACGCACTCCGGTCTCGCCGCCGGGACCGGCCCGTACGCCTGGTGCGGCCGCCTGGACCGGGACGGTCGCGCCTCCGTGCCGATCGAGGCGCCCGGCTGGCAGCTCCTGAGGACCACGCGGCTGCGCGCCCTCGCCGGCGACGACCGCGCCGACTGGGTATCGTACTGGGCGGCCCTCACCTTCGAAGTCCCCTCAGACAGGAGTCCGCGATGAAGATCGCCGTCGGCTGCGACCACGCAGGCTACGCTCTGAAAGACGTCCTCGCGCAGATGCTGCGGGGCGACGGGCACGCGGTCACCGACCTGACCCCGGTCTGCGATCCTCAGGACGATTACCCCGACTCCGCCGCGGCCGTCGGCCGCGCTGTCGCGTCCGGATCGGCCGAGCGCGGTCTCCTGGTGTGCGGCAGCGGCGTCGGGGCCTCGGTGGCGGCCAACAAGATTCGCGGCGTGCGGGCCGGTCTGTGCCACGACACCTACAGCGCCCGCCAGGGGGTCGAGCACGACGACATCAACGTCCTCTGCCTGGGCGCGCGGGTGATCGGCGACATGGTGGCGCGCGAGCTGGTGCGCGTCTTTCTCTCGGCCCGCTTCAGCGGCGAGGAGCGGCATGTCCGCCGACTGCGCAAGACGATGGCGCTCGAGAAAGGGTGAAACACATGGACCTGGGACTGGTCGGATTGGGAAAGATGGGGGGCAACATGGCGCGCCGCTGGATGCGCGACGGCCACCGCGTGATCGGCTACGCGCGCAGCGCCGCGACGCTCGAGACGTTCGTCCGCGAAGGGCTGGTCGGCGCGGCGTCGCTCGAGGACCTGGTGGCCCGCCTGAAAACGCCGCGCGCCGTCTGGCTGATGCTCCCGGCGGGAGACCCGACGGAGGAGACCGTCACGCGCCTCGGCGCGCTGCTCGCCCCGGGAGACGTCCTGTTGGATGGCGGGAACACCCACTATCAAGATGACATGCGGCGGGCCACCGCCCTGGCCCCGCGCGGCATCCACTACCTCGATCAGGGCACGAGCGGCGGTATCTGGGGCCTCAAGGAGGGTTACTGCCTGATGATTGGAGGCCCCTCGGAGATCGTCGACCGCCTGAAGCCGGCCTTCGTGACGCTGGCGCCCGCGCCCGACCGCGGCTGGGGCCGCGTGGGACCGGTCGGCACGGGCCACTTCGTCAAGATGATCCACAACGGCATCGAGTACGGCATGATGCAGTCGCTGGCCGAAGGCTTCGCCCTCCTCGAGGGGAAGAAGGACTTCGGCCTCGATCTGCTCCAGATTGCGTCGATCTGGCAGAGCGGCAGCGTCGTACGCTCGTGGCTCCTCGACCTGGTCGCGCGGGCCCTCCAGGAGCAGCCTGGCCTTGAAGGGATCGCGCCGTACGTCGAGGATTCCGGAGAGGGCCGCTGGACGGTGCAGGAATCGCTCGACAGCGCCGTTCCGGCGCCGGTGATCGCCCTGTCCCTGATGGAGCGCTTCCGCAGCCGCCAGCAGGGGTCGTTCGCGGACCGCGTGCTGGCCGCCATGCGCCAGCAGTTCGGCGGCCACGCGATCAAGAGGTCCGGGTCTTGACGGCCCCCACGCTGGTCATCTTCGGCGCCACCGGCAGTCTCGCCACCAGCAAGCTGGTCCCCGCCCTGTTCCGACTGCATCGCAAGGGGCGGCTCCCCGCCGGCACGCGCATCCTGGGTGTGGCGCGCGCGGAGCTCGCCGAGGAGCGATTTCTCGACCTGCTCGAGGCCTCTCTGAGCGCCGGCGGAGCGCCGGCGGAGCGCGCGGCCTGGCGCGAGTTCGCGCGCACCATTCATTACGCGCAGGGGGACGTCTCGAGCGGTCCCGGCCTCGCCGCCGTCGCCGCGGCGCTCGCGGACTCGGGCGAGCAGGGCGGGCGTCTCTA
>QHXY01000436.1:0-4430 GCA_003223145.1 Acidobacteriota bacterium | reverse complement strand
TCTCGCCGGCCGGGGGCCCGCCGGCGGCGGGGGCTGGAGACGGGTGGTCATCGAGAAACCGTTCGGCAGCGATCTGGCGTCGGCGCGCGCGCTCAATCAAAAGGTTCTGACCGCCTTCGACGAGTCGCAGGTGTTCCGCATCGACCATTACCTGGGGAAGGAGACGGTGCAGAACATCCTGGTGTTCCGCTTCGCCAACATCGCGTTCGAGCCGCTGTGGAACCGCAATCTGATCGACCACGTGCAGATCACCGTGGCCGAATCCAAGCGCGTGGACGACCGCGGCCCTTATTATGACGGAGCCGGCGTGCTGCGCGACATGTTCCAGAACCACCTGATGCAGCTCCTCTGCCTGGTCGCCATGGAGGCGCCCAGCCGCTTCGAGGCGGACGCCCTGCGCAGCGAGAAGGTGAAGCTTCTCGACTCGGTCCGCAGGGTCGATGCGGCGGGGGCGTCCCGCGACATGGTGGTCGGGCAGTACGACGGCTACCGCCTCGAGCGAGGCGTCCGCAGGGACTCGTGCACGCCGACCTACGCCGCCGTGCGGCTGTTCGTGGATTCCTGGCGCTGGCAGGGCGTGCCGTTCTACCTGCGCTCGGGCAAGGGTCTGGCCCGCAGGGTGACCGAGATCGTCGTGCAGTGCTCGGCGCCGCCGCACAACATGTTCGACCTTCCCGAAGGGCAGGCCCTCGAGGGGAACCGCATCAGCCTCGGCATCCAGCCGGACGAAGGCGTGCACATCCGTTTCGAGACCAAGGTGCCGGACCGCGGCATGGAGGTGCGCCCCTCCTCCCTCGTGTTCCACTTCGCAGACCAGGCCACGGCCGCGCCCCCGGACGCCTACGAGCGGCTGCTCCTCGACGCCCTGGCCGGCGACGCCTCGCTGTTCATGCGCGAGGACGAGATCGAGCAGGCCTGGTCGATCATCGATCCCCTGACGCGCGCTCAGGAAGACCCGTCCGCGCCGACGCCGCCGATCTATCCCATCGGATCCTGGGGTCCGACTGCGGCCGATCCGTTCATCGCGCGTGACGGCCGCGCCTGGACCCTGGACACCGTGTCCGAAAGCGCCGCAGCCCCGCGCGCGGTTTCAGAGGAACAGGCGGATCACGAAGTAGGCCGCCGCTGAGATCGCGGCGGAAATCGGGATCGTCAGGACCCACGCCCAGACGATCTGCCGCGCCACTCCCCAACGCACCGCGGTCAGCCGGTGCGTCGCCCCCACCCCCATGATCGCCCCGGTGATGGTGTGCGTCGTCGAGACCGGGATCCCCCAGAGCGCCGTCCCGAGAAGGGTGACCGCCCCGGCGGTCTCGGCGCTGAAGCCGCCGATCGGCCGGAGCTTCGTGATGCGCATCCCCATCGTCTTGACGATCCTCCAGCCGCCCGCCAGGGTGCCGGCGGCGATGGCGGCGTGACAGGTCAGGATGACCCAGACGGGGACGTGGAACTCCCGCATGTAGCCGGAGGTGAACAGCAGGATGGTGATGACCCCCATGGTCTTCTGCGCGTCGTTGGTGCCGTGGCCCAGGCTGTAGAAGGCCGCCGAGACCAGCTGCAGCCGCCGGAAGCGCCGATCGACGACGGAGGGGAGCGAGCTCCGGTGCAGCCACAGGAGCAGCAGCATGGTCAGGAACCCGACGATGAGCCCGATGAGGGGCGACAAGACGATGAACAGCAGGATCTTGCCCAGACCCTTGGGGAGGAGGACGGAGAGACCGGAGTGGGTGACCGCCGCCCCGGCGAGGCCGCCGATGAGGGCGTGCGACGACGACACCGGCAGCCCCAGCCACCAGGTCAGCAGGTTCCACGCGATGGCGCCGACCAGCCCTCCGAGAATGACCCAGCGATCGATGGCGACCGGGTCGACGACCCCCTTGCCCACGGTCGTCGCGACCTTCACACCGAACCCGAACGCGGCGACGAAGTTGAAGAAGGCGGCCCAGGCCACCGCGACGTTTGGCGACAGGGTGCCGGTTGAGACGACGGTCGCCACCGAGTTGGCCGCGTCGTGAAAGCCGTTCAGAAAATCGAACACCAGCACGGCTTACTGGTTCTTCAGGATGATGCGCTCGAGGACGATGGCGATGTCCTCGCCGGCGTCGGTGGCGGCCTCGAGGGTCTCGATGATCTCCTTCGCCTTGATGACGAAGATCGGATCGCGCCCCGAATCGAAGACGCGCGCCACGGCCTCGCGGTAGAGCCGGTCTCCTTCCTTCTCGAGCTGATTGATGCGGGCGCAGTGCTCCATGATCGTCTTCGCATCCTTCAGGTGCACCACCGCCTGCCGGATCTCCTCCGCCTGCCGGTGGACGATCCTCGCCAGATCGGCCGCGTCGGGGATTTCCCCGCCCACCTTGAACAGCACCGCCCGGCTGGCGACCGCGTCGATCAGATCGACCATATCGTCCATACGCGCTCCGAGATCATGGATGTCCTCCCGGTCGATCGGTGTGATGAACGTCCGGTGCAGCGTCTTCACCAGCTCGTGGATCAGCACGTCGCAGCGGTGCTCGATTTCCTTGATGCGCGCGCCGTAGGAGGCGGAGCTGGCCGGCGTGCCGTTGCGGAACATCTCCTCGAGGATGAGCGCCGCCTCGGCCGCTCCCGCGGCCATGGACTCAAACGTGTCGAAGAACAGTCGGTCGGTCTTCTTGACGCTCAGGATCATCGCGCGCCTCGGCCCCCTGCGGCGCCCACCGGGCGCTCGCGGGGTGTCTGTTCGGGGACGCGCGGAACCTAGCGCAGCCGCGCGGGGCTGTCAAGGAGTTTCCTGATCGGACCGGGAGGCAGGCCGCAGGGGGCCGCGCCGATTTCGAGCCTCGCCATGCGCCAAGGATGGGCACGCACGATTCTGCGCGAGCATGAGGCACGGCCCCCTGCGGCCTGCCTCCCGCGGCGCGATCGCCTCAGGATTCATCGCGCGAGGCGCCGCGCGAGCGGGCGGGCCGGGGCCCGGCCAGTTTGTGATAGGTGGCGTCGAAATACAGGAGAGGGCGACCCTCCGAATGACCGGCGGCCTGGACGCGCCCGAGAAAAATCGTGTGGTCGCCGCCTTCGTAGACCGCCTCCAGCGTGCAGTCGAACCACGCCAGGCAGTCGCTCAGGATCGGCGCTCCGGTCTCGGCCTTGCGATGCGCCTCGGCCTCCAGCCAGTTGCCGTGCTCACCACTGTGCCCGGCGGCCAGCTCGGACAACCGCTCCTGGCCGACCTTCAGGAAGTTGACGGCGAAGGAGCGTTGCTTCTCGATCAGCGCGTGGCTGCGTGCCTTCCGGTCGATGCAGACGAGAACCAGGGGCGGGTCCAGGGAGACCGAGCAGAACGCGCTGACGGTGATCCCCAGGATCCCCCCCTCCCGCCGCGTCGTCAGGATGGAGACGCCGCGCGCCCAGCGTCGCATCGCGCTCTTGAACAGATCGACCGAGACCGGCAAGACGCCTCTCCGTGGACGCGCCGACTGAAGGGCCGGCACTGGCGAAACGGCATATTATCCCGACTCCGCCGTTCGGGGGGCACGGGGGGACGACATGGAGCGTCCGCGCAAGGGTGAGGGGATCTACAACGTCGTCGTCATCGGCGCCGGTACCGCGGGGCTGGTGACCGCAGCCGGGACCGCCGGTCTCGGCGGCCGTGTCGCCCTGGTCGAGCGTCACAAGATGGGTGGCGACTGCCTGAACTACGGCTGCGTCCCGAGCAAGGCCCTGATCAAGTCGTCGCGGGTTGCCGCGCTGATACGCCACGCGGATCGGTTCGGGTTGGATCCCGTGCAGCCCACCATAGATTACGGCCGGGTCGTCCGCCGCGTCAAGTCGCTGCGCGCGCGCATCGAGCCGCACGACTCCGTGGAGCGCTTCGAACGGCTCGGCGTGGACGTGTTCCTCGGCCAGGCCACGCTCGAGTCGCCCCACGAGGTGCGCGTGGGCGACAAGATTCTGACGACGCGTCACATCGTCATCGCGACCGGCGGACGCGCAGTCGTCCCCGACGTTCCCGGGCTCAAGGAGGCCGGGTACGAAACCAACGAGACGATCTTCGAGCGCGAGTCGGCTCCCGGGCGCCTGCTGGTGATCGGCGGCGGCCCGAACGGTTGCGAGCTGGCGCAGGCGATGGCGCGTCTCGGCGCCCGGGTCACGCTCGTCGACCGCGGCGCGCAGCTCCTGCACCGCGAGGATTCCGAGGTCGCGGCTCTCTTGCAGACGCAGTTGGAGCGCGACGGTGTGCGCTTTCTCCTGTGCGCCCGGGTCGAAACGGTCACTCCAGGCCGCGGCGGCCCGCACCGCGTGAGGCTGCACCAGGACGTCCAGGGCGGGGGGGCGCCGGGCGGCGTCCTCGATCTGGACGCCGACACAATTTTGTTGGCCGCCGGGCGCAGGCCGATCGTCGAGGGGCTGGGGCTGGAGAAGGCGGGCGTGGCGTATACCGACACGGG
>QHXY01000435.1 GCA_003223145.1 Acidobacteriota bacterium | reverse complement strand
CGTAGAACGTAGTCAGGACGATTCCCGCCACGGCGGTCGGCAGGGCGAACGGCAGATCGACCAGCCCGTCGACCAGTCTCTTGCCGGGAAAGCTGTATCTCTCGAGCACCCAGGCGACCAGCAGGCCGAACACCGCGTTGATGAGCGCCGCGACGAAGGCGGCGCCGAAGCTGAGACGGTAGGCGGCGAGCGTCCGGGGCGCGAACACCGTATCGGCGAACTGCGTCCAGGTGAGGGTCGCGGTCTTCAGGAGGATGGTGGACAAGGGGATCAGGACGATGAGGGTCAGATACGACAGCGTGAATCCCATCGCCAGGCCGAAACCCGGCAGGACGCTGCCGCGCCTGGGAGCAGCCGCCGCCATCGCTACTTCCCCGGCTGGTAGATCTGATCGAAGGTGCCGCCGTCGGCGAAGTGCGTCCTTTGCGCCTTCGCCCAACCGCCGAACACCTCGTCGATGGTGAACAGCGTCACCTTCGGGAACTGCGCCGCGTACTTGTTCGCCACGGCGGCGAGGCGCGGCCGGTAGTAGTGCCGTGCGGCGATCGTCTGGCCCTCGGGCGTGTATAAATATTCAAGGTACGCCTGGGCGACGGTCTTGGTGTTGTGCTTCGCCGCCACCCGGTCGACCACGGCGACCGGCGGCTCCGCCAGGATGCTGACGGACGGCGCCACGATCTCGAGCTGGCCCTTCTGCAGCTCCCGGGCCGCCAGGAGGACCTCGTTCTCCCAGGCGACCAGGACGTCGCCGATGCCGCGCTCGACGAAGGTCACCGTCGCGCCGCGCGCCCCGGTGTCGAGGACCGGGATGTTGCGATACAGGCGGGTGACGTAGTCTTTCGCCTTCGTCTCGTCACCGCCGTTCGTCTTCAGGGCGTAGCCCCAGGCGGCCAGGTAGTTCCAGCGCGCGCCGCCCGAGGTCTTGGGGTTGGGCGACACGACCACGATGCCGGGCCGCACCAGGTCCGCCCAGTCCTTGATCCCCTTCGGGTTCCCCTTGCGCACCAGGAAGACGATCGTGGAGGTGTAGGGCGCGCTGTTGTTCGGCAGACGCGTCTGCCAGTTGCGCGCCAGGAGGCCGGATTGCGCGATGGCGTCGATGTCGTACGCCAGCGCCAGGGTGACGACGTCGGCCTCGAGGCCGTCGACGACCGCGCGAGCCTGCTTGCCCGAGCCGCCGTGCGACTGGTTCACCACGACGGTCGCGCCGGTCTTGTCCTTCCAGTACTTCGCGAAGGCGGCGTTGAGTTCCTGATACAGCTCGCGGGTCGGATCGTACGACACGTTCAGGAGCTGCACGTCCGCCCGCGCCTGTCCGGCGAGCAGGCCCGCGACCGCCGCCAGGACGACGACCCACCGCACCCGTCCTTCGTTCAGCATGCCGCTCTCCCTGGTTGGTGGATTCATGAGGGAAGTCCCGCGCTCAAAACGCGATCTGAAACCTGTTGAGAATCACCTTCTCGTCCTCGCGGTCGCCGGCGGCGTCGCCGTCCTTGAAGCGGGTCCGGATGTAATCCAGCATCCACTTGACGTTGCGGCTCAGGACCCAGTTGACGCCGACGCCGCGCTCGCGCGCTCTGCTGGCCGCCTTGGTCGGGTCGGCGAATGCGGGGAACGCCTTGTCATCTATCTTGAGTCCCCCGGCGCGCAGGACCAGCTCGAGGGCACCCCAGCCATGGGCCTGCGGATCGAACACCCGCCTGGGAGTGAACCCCCGGTAGGCCGGACGATCGTCGGTCAGGGCGAACGACACGGTCGCCTGCCAGGCGGTGTTCTTGAGGTTCTCGCGGCTCGTGGCGATCTCGACCTCCTGGTACGCCTCGACGTACTCGGCGAGCGCGCCGAACCGCCAGACGTACCAGTAGGCCTGGGGTGACAGACGGTGGCGCCGCCCGCCGGCGATCGTCGTTCCGGCGAGGGTCGCCGGCGTGTTCGTCCGGTAGGAAAAGAAAGTCTGCTGCCCGGGCGTCTTGTACGACGGCAGTCCGGTGGCGCTCAGCGTCCCGAAGTTGTTGCCGTCGGTCGCGGCGACTCCGAACCCCAGGTTCTGAAGCGACGGCACGGACGCCGTCTTGAACGGCTGCAAGAAGACACGCGCCTCGGTCTCTTTGTTGTCGTTGGTATCGAGGTCGACGTTGGCACCGTCGGGGACGCCGTTGAACACCCCGGCCGCGTAGGACACCACCCCCTCGAGGACGTCGCCCCCGAGCTGCAGCCCGACGTCGCGATTCGGCACGAGGTTGGTCGGGAGCGCCCGCTCGACAAAATCGGTTTCGCTCGCCGACTGCAGTCGCTCGAGCCCGACGGGCGGCTTGAACTTCCCCGCCCGCAGCCTGATCCACGGCGCGAACCGCCAGTCGATGTAAGCGTCGAACAGCGTCGTCTTGCCTTCCCCGAAATCGGGCACCAGGCGGAAGTCGAAGAACTTGTTTACCGTCCCTTCGAGGATCGGCCGGGCGCGGCGCAGATCGAAGGTGTCGGTCACCGGCCGCGTCTCCTGGCCGTCCCAGAACCGACCGTCCGCCTGCACCAGGGCGCGTATCTTGAGCTGGTAGGCGCCGTCGGCCGACTTGATGACGAAGCCGTCCTGGCCCGCGCTGACGGCGCCGGTCTCCTTGGCCTTCTGCGCGGCGATCTCCTGCTCCACCTCCTTCTGCCGCTCGAGGATCGCCAGCCGCTGCTCCAGCTCGCGCAGCCTTTTCTCGAGCTCCTCCTTGCTGGCATCGGGCGGGGCGGGATCGCCCTCCCCCGGAGGCGCTCCCTCCTCCGCGTGCAGGGCCGGCGCAGACGCGCCGAGCCCGGCGCCGAGCTGCAGCGACAGCGTGGACCACAGGACCAGCCGTGCGATCTTCAAGGATAGCCTCCGGGCCACGGGTCCTCCGGTCGCCCGGTCGGCAGGCCGTCGGTCACGGCCGCCATGGCTCCGCATGGTGCGGGCGCACGATCAACACCGGCCGATCGCGCACGTCGTCGAGCAGATCACCGATGACCCCCGCGAGCGTCATGCGGCCGCGCCGGCCGACCAGCGGCGCGCCCAGCACGAGCAGGTCATGCTGGCCCTCGCGCATCTGCTCCAGGACCTCCCCGCGCACCGGGCCGAAGCGGACGACCGGCCGCGCGGTGATGCCGAGCAGGGAGAGCGTCCGGGCGCCGGCCGCCAGGAAGCGCTCGGCCTGGCCGACGGCCGGCGCGTCGCCGCGATCCGGCAGGACCGTGAGGATGGTCGCCTCCGCCCCGAGGTGCCGCACCAGGCGCCCGGCGAACAGCACGTCTTCCTTCGCCGGTTCCCCCACCGAGACGCAGATCAGCGCGCGGGCAGGCACCGGCTCCGGTGCGGGGACGAGGAGCAGGTTGTGGTCGCCGGCCTGCAGCAATTGCTCGGCCAGCTCGATGCGGCCGCGCGGCGGCAGGGCGCACACGACCAGGTCGTAATGACGTCGCGCCGCCTCCTGCGCCAGCGCGCGCGGCGGCGGGTCGGGCGTCGCGAGCGCTTCGACGGCGGCGAGGCCGCCGGCGATCGACTCGCGGGCTCGCTGCAGCTCCTCCTCGCTGCGGGCGCCGTTCGCGGCG
>QHXY01000434.1 GCA_003223145.1 Acidobacteriota bacterium | reverse complement strand
CCTGAGCCTCGATCCGCTTCTCGTCCATGCAGGCAGCGTAGTAGTCACCGCTTTTCTGCTCAGCCGCACCGCGACCGGGGTTGGGAACGGCAGCCTTCTCCAGGATCTCCCGCAGCAGGAGGAGATTGCGCTCGTGGACTTCCACGAACTGGGTCCAGAACCCCCTGTCTCTGGGCAAGGGGTTGCTCCTGATCCAAGTGCCGCAGGCATACTGGTAGAAGTCTTTGCAGGGATCAACGCTCCTGTCCATGCGATCCGGGTCGAACGCATGGAGAGCGGCCGCCTTGGACGGCGCCTCAGCCCGGGCGGGAAGAGATTCCGACTGCGCGGCTGCCAAAATCCCGAACAGCAGCCAGCTTTCCACGGCCAGGAACTTCACGTCACCCCCCAGCTCGACACCCAGACCCCGGGAAATGTCGCATATGTCGCTGAGAACACGGGGTGCCGGGGCTGGGAATCGAACCCACAAGGGACGGGGTTCCGAGGGATTTTGAGGCCACGGCGCACCGCAGACCCGTTCTCAGACAGCCTGCGGTGCCGGCGATTACATTCTCCGTGGCGACCGATCGTTACCTTTTCAAAGCGGGCCCGCACGTTTCGGCGCTGGCGGACTGATACACGACCTGCACGTAGACACATGAAGCATTCTTGGGGATGGCGATATATTGGTACGCTCCAGATCCTCCGGTCGTGCAGAATTCGCAGGGAATTAGGCTCCCGTTTAACTGAGAGAATGTTCTGGAGCCCCGGTCGAAGATCAATATGTTGAAGCCAGCCAAATTGGTCTCTGACACCGTGGTCCAGTATAGCGTTTTGAAATTGTTGCCATAGGTGCTGAACGGATCGTACAAAACATTCACGACGTCAGTACAGTTGATCGTCGGACAGGCGTCCTGAGGGGTCGCGACGACAGGCTGCGACGCGGCGAGACTTCCGAACACCAAAGAGACTACGAGGACCGTAACCCTCATCTTGACCATGGTGATGATCTCCTCTTCGGGGTGGACACCCATTGAGGTTCATATACCTCCATCAACCGGGGGAAGCAAGTCAGATTTGGAAATGAGTAGTGCCGGGGCTGGGAGTCGAACCCAGAGGGGCCCGAGGCCCGAGGGATTTTAAGGCCACGGGAAGAGGGCAGCGAACAAAGGACTTATTCAATTCGTTGCCTTTTCCCGTGTCCGAGGAGTCGGAGGAGTGTCGTAGAGTCCGAGGATTATGGACACCCACATGGACACCTGATTCCCCCTGCGATCGGTCTCCAGGCTGCAGAGAACAGCCGCGATCTGGAGTCGCTGGGAGCTGATTGTGGAGGCGTTCGTCCAGCCGCCGAACTTCCGCTGGCGCTTCGACGCTGGTGGATGCAGCGTTACCCTGAGTTTGGCAAGTGCGCGGGCGGGGGGCCCCGTGGGCGGCTCCTTCCGAGAGCGCGGCGACGTGGCGCAACACCCGCATGTGAATGGCGTGGATGATGGAGTCCGCCCAGAGACGCCAGTAGACTTCCGGGGCCATGTTCGTCCGGTACCAGGTCCGTCCGACGAGACGGGTCCGCCCATCGGGGAGCGCCTCCAGAAGAAACTGACCGCGTGTCGACTCGAGGTAGCCGTTGAGGTGAGGCGGTCTCGGACCATCCCAGAGAGTCCACTCGCGCATCGGGTCGGGCGATGAGACGACGGCGAACCCGAGCTCGCGAGGTGGATCCCAGGTCTCGATCGGTTCGACGAAAGCCCCTGTTGTGAAGATGCAGCGACGGACCGCACCCACACCCTCACCGTCGATGACGGCTCCCATCGGGGAAGCAACTCCGGCGCGATAGATCCACTCCGAGGGTGGGCCCAGCGGCGGGAATGTGATCACATGGTGCCAGACCGTCTCCGCAGGGGCGTTGACGACAATGGAAGACTCGACCGGTAAGAATTCCGACGCCGGAAGCGGGTTGACGTTCTCCATGGCGAGAGTCAGAGGCAGGAGCATGAGAGCGCTGGCCGTCGGAGCCATTCCCCTATCACGCTTGCTTCGTTCAAGCAGGCATCCAATGGCAGCTCCCATGATGGATCCGAACACGACGAGCGGCAGCGCCATGGCGAGGCAAATCAGCCCCTCGAGCGCGAAGCCGATGACGACCGCGCCGGCGATCAAGAGTGAGAGCATCGCGGAAAGAACAGCACCAACCATGAGTGGTCGGTGCCAGCGAGCGAATAGGAGGCCGGCCACGAAGCCGCCGATGGACGGTGCCCCAATGAAGAGCGCCGCACCATACGACCTCAACGGAAAGACCACCAGCGCGAACGCTGCGAGACCGACCCCAGCCCCGACGGCCCCCGCTGCCGCAGCGGCACGTGCGTAAGTCATGCGAACCGGGGGACCGCCACGACGGTCACCTGGCTGAACCTCGGTGTCTTTTCCGGGCACCAGCGCGCAGAAACCGAAGAACAGAATGTTGGCGAATGGAGCGAAGAAGAGAAGGGCGAGCCAGGGAGACAGCCCCGCGTCTCGAAGTCTGCGGATGGTCAAGACGAAGCCGACGGCGATGAATGGCAGAGCTACCGCCCACATCGCGAGCCAGTAGGCAGGGCTCTCCGCCGGGCGGAACAATGGGGCGTCCGACGGGCTGATGTAGTAGAGGAGTGAATATGGCCTGGCAAACGCCCGCGCTACAGCAATGTCGAGGTCACGGGCGGAATTCTATGCCTGAACGACGCAAAGCTGCGTTCCCCCTGGCCTGCAAAAGCTCCCTATAGGCGCGGATCCACCGGCTCGCTCTCCAGTGCGAGGACGCCGAAGACGCATTCGTGGACGCGGTAGAGGGGCTCCCCGTCGGTGAAGCGATGCAAGGCCTCCAGACCCAGGGCGAACTCACGGAGGGCGAGAGAGCGCTTGTGTGATAGTCCGCGATTGCGCAGGCGCTGCAGGTTCTCGTGGGCTGTGTATT
>QHXY01000005.1 GCA_003223145.1 Acidobacteriota bacterium | reverse complement strand
CACTGCAGCACGACCGTCGCGCCAGGGCCGTGCTCGATGCCCAAGAAGACGTTCTGAAGCGCGACGAAGCTCCCGAGCCCGCCGGGGAAGAACGGCGTGCCGGTGATCGCCGCCAGCACTTCGGCGGCCGACCGGCTGAACGTGCTGTGCCCCGAGGTGTAACCCGGGAAGGGCGGGGTCACGAAATTCTTCGGCATGTACGGCATCCACTGCACCCCGCGCTTCCAGCCGACCCCGCTCACCTGGGTCGCCGGATCGTGGGGGCCGCCGAGCCAGGTGCGGATGGCGATCTGGCCCACGAAAGCGGCGAGGCTCGCGAGCTCGCCGCCGGGTTGCGTGGCCTCCGGCGTGATCAGCTCGATGAGACCCGGCACCAGGGGCAGGCCATCCGGGTGGTACGACGGAAGCGACGGGTCCGAGGACTGGCCCAGACCGGCCATGTAGCGGATCAAGGTGATCGGCCGTGACGAGTCGTAGACGTTCTTGTTGCCCCAGGCCCAGATCGCGGCATCGTGCACCGCGCCGTTGAGCGCCAGATAGACCTTCACGTCCCATTCGAGATCGTTGACCGCTCTTCCCCTGGCGCCGGGACGCTTCTGGCGGCTCATCAGGGGATTGTCCGAAACGGCATTGGCGATCACGTTCCAGTGTCCCGGAGGCGTCTCCGATCTCGGGCCGTCCGCCCAGAACTCGGTGACGACGCGCTGATAGTCGGCGCGATTGACGAGGTCGGGCGCGTACGGCGCACCCGTGGCCGGGTTGCTCGGGTAGCCCGCGCCGTCGTCGGAGCCGAGCGAGCTGTTGAACATCGCCCCGGGGGAGACATCGACGAGCACGTTCTGCGTCGTGTCGATGCGGCTGCTCAACCGGATCAGCTCCACCATCGCGTCCTTCACGACCGCGTCCCCCGCGCCGCCCAGACGGGGCTGCGGACCCGGGTCCATATGAAGACCGGTCCCGGCATCGACATCCCCCGGTCCCAGGGCGAACGGCTTGACGTCCCCCCAGCCCACGCCGACGAATCTCTGGATCGACTGCCCGATCGGAATACCGTTCTGCGTCACGAAGAAGTCGAAGGCCAGCGGCTGCCAGTGGTTCGGATCAACGAGGGACCCGACGCCCGGCAGCTTGAAGATCAGCGCCGGGTTGACCGGAGCGTAGCCGGTGTCGTCCGGATAGCACAGGCCCACGCCTTCGTTCGAGCCGTCGGTCTGGCCGTAGGCGATGACCGCCGCGGCGATCCGGTTGCCGAGCGCCGCGGGCGAATCCCCGTCCGTCGTGGTGATGGTCCTGTCGTACCCCAGCGCATCCATCTGGGTGTCGAACGCCGCCTGCGAGATCGCGTCATTCGGATGGCACGGCTTGAGATCGATGTCCAGGTAGCCGACCGGGAAACGGTACTTCAGCAGCCGGTAGGCGGCGTAGCTGATCGCCTCGGCCCGCGCCGCCTCCACGTCGACCGCGCTGTGCTTCTCCTTCACCAGGTAGCCGATCGCCGTGGGCGAATAGGCCGCCCACGCATCCCACATGGCCACCGACAGATGGAACAGATTGCGCGCATGCGCCGGAGGCTTGGGGATGTCGATGCGGATGGCGGCGAGCAGCTGCTCGTCCCACAGCCGCGCCACGCTCGGCCCCGATTGGCCGATCGCGCCGGACGTCGATGCGGCCGGCAGGAGCAACACCAGCATGACGAAAAGTGTCGACGTCAGTCTGAATCCGCGGGGCATGCTCGACACTCTCCTGCTGCTGCGTGCAAATACGGGTGACGTCCTTCAGTACGACGCGCACCGCCCAAATGCAAGGGAAAATGCCCGACAACAGTGCGGGTGAAGGGACGAGGCAACAGCCTAACTTGCTCACTCCACACGAATTATGACCGCACGCCTCCATCTCTTGGACTCCGAGGCCCTCGACGCGGAAACGGACGCCTGCGTCTCTCGGAGAGTGAATGTTCGACCCGCACGCTTGTCGGTCATTTTCACGCCTCTTGCGACTGATCGACCTTTTGCTTACGATGCGTGACGGTCGGGCGCAAGCCGAGGGAGGCGACATGTCTGCGAGGGCGCCGGTCGAGGTGGGGGCGGATGTATGCGTGATCGGAGGCGGACCGGCCGGTTCGACCGCCGCCGCGCTCCTGGCGACGGCGGGACGCAGCGTCGCGCTCTTCGAGAAGGAGATCTTCCCGCGGTTCCACATCGGTGAGTCGCTCCTGCCCTACAACATGGACCTCCTGCGGCGCCTCGGGATCCTCGACCGCGTGGCAGAGCGCTTCGTGGAGAAGTGGGGCGCGCACCTGGTGTCGAGCGACGGCGCCATCACGCGCGACATCGTGTTCGCCGAGGGATTCGTTCCGGGGCACCCGAAGGCCTATCAGGTCCTGCGCTCCAGCTTCGACGAGCTGCTGCTGCGCAACGCCGCCGACCGGGGGGCACGGGTGTACGAGGGGCACGCCGTGATCGAGGCGACCCATTCGCATCGCGACGGCTGCGCGGTCACGGCGCGCGGCCGCGACGGCGGGACGGTCCGCTGCCGGGCGCGTTTTCTGCTCGACGCCAGCGGCCGCGACGCCTTCGTGGCGTCGCGCCGGGGGCTGCGCGACATGATGCCACGTTTGCGCAAGGCGGCGATCTTCGCCCACTACGAGGGTGTCCCCCGGACTCCTGGGTCCGCCGGGGGCAACATCGTGCTCGTCCTGCTGCGCGACGGATGGTTCTGGTTCATCCCGCTGCCCGGGGGCACGACCAGCGTCGGTCTCGTCGGCGAGGGCGCAACGCTGCGGCGCAGCGGTCTCCCGCCGGAGAGCCTGCTCGAGGAGGCGCTGCGGCGCTGTCCCGCGGCGCGCGACAGGACGCGGGTCGCCCGGCGCGTCTCGACCGTGTGGACCGCGAGCGACTACAGCTATGGCTGCCGCCGGATCGCGGGGGACGGGTACCTCCTGCTCGGCGACGCCGCGGCGTTCATCGATCCACTCTTCTCCACCGGGGTGTGGCTGGCGATGTCCTCGGCGGAGATCGCCGCCGACATGCTGGACCGCGCCCTGGGCCGGGACGGGAGTCGGGGGGACCTGACGCCCGCGGTGTTCGCCGCTTACGAAAAGAAAGTTCGGCGCCACGTCCGGATCTACTCCCGGATCGTGAGCCGCTTCTATCAGCCGGGCTTCCTCGACGTGTTCCTGCGGCCCGGCGAGCGCTTCCGCATCCGCGAAGCGGTCATCAGTCTCCTCGCGGGCATGGCGGATCCGACGCCACCGGTTCGGCTGCGGCTCTGGTGCTTTTATCTTGTGATCAGGATGCAGCGGTTGTTGAAGTTCAATCCGCCGGTGCCGCTACTCGGCGTGCTCGAGCCGGCGCCGGGGTCGCCGATCCCCGCCTGAGCCGGCGGCGCACGGTGGCCGCGCGCGCCGGCCCCCGCTCATTTCACCCGCCAGCCCGGGGGGACCGGCTCTTCCGTCGTCAGGATGTAGGGCTGACCGGTGGCGTCGGAGGCGGCCAGCAGCATCCCCTGCGACAGGACGCCGCGGAGTTTGGCGGGCTTCAGGTTGGCGACGACGACAATCGTCTTGCCGATCAGCGACTCGGGGGGGTAGCGCGTGGCGATCCCGGCCACGATAGTGCGGGTCTCGACCCCGAGGTCCACCGTGAGCTTGAGCAGCTTGTCGGCTCCCTGCACGCGCTCGGCGGCGACGATCCGGGCGGTCCGTAGATCGACGCGGGCGAACTCGTCGATGCCGATCTCGGTCGGTCCGGGGCCCGCCGCGGTGGCGGGAGCGGCGGGCGCGCCGGCCGGCGCCGGGGATATTGCGACGGGCGCCGCCGGGGCTGCGGGCTTGATGGCGTCCATGGACGGCTCCTCTTTGAGCGTGACGTCCTTCAGATAGGCGGCCTTGTCGATGCGCGGGAAGAGCCCCTCGCCGCGGGCGATGGCCTGGCCAGGTCGCAGCTCCCCCCAGTGGACATGCTGCAGGCTGGCCGCGGTGACGTCCCCGGGGACGCCCAGACGCTTCCACAGCCCGGAGGCCGAGGCCGGCATGACCGGGGCGACGAGGATCGCCACGATCCGCAGGCCCTCCGCGACGGTATAGAGCACCGACTCAAGCGCCCAGCGGCGTCCCGGGTCCTGCGACAGCTTCCAGGGCTCGTTCTGGACGATGAAGCGGTTCAGGAGGCCGATGAAGCTCCAGACCCGCGCCAGACCGGCGCTGAAATCGAGCTCCTCGAAATCCTTCACGAATCCCGAGACGGCGTCCCGCGCCGCCTCCTTCAACGGCTCGTCGCCCCGGAAGCGGTGGTCGCTTTTCGGAACCTTGCCGGCGCAGTAGTCCTCGATCATCTTGAGCGTGCGGCTCACCAGGTTGCCGAGGTCGTTGGCCAGATCGGTGTTGACGCGGTCGATGAACGCCTCATCGGAGTAGCCGGCGTCCTGGCCGAAGACCATCTCGCGCAGGAGGAAGTGGCGCACGGCGTCGACGCCGAACGCCTCGATCAGCGGCCCCGGATCGACCGCGCCGCCGCGCGACTTGGAGATCTTGAGAGCGTCCCGGAGCCACCAGCCGTGGGCCACCACGCGCCGCGGCAGGGGCTCGTCGGCCGACATCAGGAAGGCGGGCCAGTAGACCGCGTGAAAGCGCAGGATGTCCTTGCCGACCAGATGAATGTCGGCGGGCCAGTAGCGCGCGTACAGCTTGCGGTCGGAGCCGTAGCCGAGCGCCGTGATGTAGTTGCTGAGCGCGTCGAACCAGACGTAGAACACGTGCCTCGGGTCGCCCGGCAGGGGAATCCCCCAGGAGAAGCTGCTGCGGCTGATCGACAGGTCCTTCAGCCCCGCACCGACGAACGACACGACCTCGTTGCGTCGCGATTCGGGGAACACGAACTCGGGGTGGTCGGCGTAGTGCCTGAGGAGCGGCTCCTGGTACTTCGACAGACGGAAGAAGTACGACTCCTCCTCCGTCCAATCGACCTTGTGGCCCTGGTCGGGACAGCGGCCGTCCACGATCTGGCTCTCGGGGTAGAACGATTCGCAGGACGTGCAGTACCAGCCCTTGTAGGCGTCCTTGTAGACGTCCCCCTTCGCGACAATCTTCTGGTACAGCTTCTCGACGCCGCGGCGGTGGCGCTCCTCGGTCGTCCGGATGAAATCGTTGTTGCCGATCCCGAGGGTCCGCCAGAGCCCCCGAAACCGCTCGACCATCAGATCGGCGTGCTGGATCGGGGTCAGGCCCCTGGCCTTGGCGGCGCGCTCGACGTTCTGTCCGTGCTCGTCGGTCCCCGTCAGGAAGTAGACGTCCTGCCCCAGCATGCGGTGGAAGCGCGCGATCACGTCGGAGACCACGGTCGTGTAGGCGTGACCGATGTGCGGCACGTCGTTGACGTAGTAGATCGGCGTGGTCAGGTAGAACTTGCGTGCCATGAGGACCCCTACGGGCGCTCGCCAGGCTCCAGATAGATCTTGAACAGACGGTAGAACTCCGACTCGAAGCTCTTGCGGTGGAAGCGCTCCAGTGTCCCGCCGAAGGTCGAGCCGATCGTCAGGAGACGCACGTACTCGTGGTACATGCCGTCGACGTCGCCCTTGGCGGCGAGCGCGCGCATCGCCTTCTCGGCGTCCATCGCCGGGATGCGCAGACCGGCCTCGCTGCCGGGGCGGGTCGACAGGTCGAGGGCCGCCTCGGTGACGTCGAGAACGACGCGCAGCATGCGCGCCGCCTTGGTTCGGTCGTAGATCACCGGCTCCTCCGTTTCGCTCCGCGGCCCGGTTGCGTCCGCCCGCGGGGTCTGCGGGTCCGCGGTGGCGTCACGGGCGGCCGCGCCCAGGCCGCCAGCCCTTCCGCTGTCCCCCGCGGCGGAGCGTAGCGCGCGGCGGCCAGCCTCTGGATCTCCTTCAGGGGCGCGCCGGTCTTGAGCGCCGCCCGGCGGCAGTCTTCGTACTCGGGCGTGGCCTGCACCACCTGACCATTGTGGACGGAGACCTTCATCCGGATCGGGCCGAACGGCGTCTTCGCCGTGTCGATCCGCCGGGCCAGCTCGATCCGCCCCATCGGCTGATAGCGGAAGCCGATCGTGGTCGTCTCCCGGAAGATCACGCTGGTGACCTCCTCCAGCCGGGGCTCGGGGCAGATGATCGTGACCAGGGTGCCGGGCCGGTTCTTCTTCATCTGGATCGGCGTGTAGAACACCTCGAGGGCGCCGGCCGCGAACAGCCGCTCCATGAGATGCCCGTAGATCTGCGGGTTCATGTCGTCGATGGTCGTCTCCAGCACCAGGACGGTCTCGCGGAGCACGTGCTCTTCGAGAAGATCACCGTACAGGGCGCGCAGCAGGTTCGGATGCGAATCGAACTGCTTCGACCCCGCCCCGTACCCGACCTGGCGGACGCGCATCGGGGGCAGCGGCCCGAAATCGGCAGCCAGGGTCGCCGCCAGCGCCGCGCCGGTCGGCGTGACCAGCTCCCCCTCGACGTGTGTGGAGTAGACCGGCACGCCCTTGAGGATCTCGACGGTCGCCGGGCCGGGGACCGGGAACGTCCCGTGCTCCATCGCCGTCATGCCGCGCCCCACGTGCAGCGGCGAGCAGACGACGCGCGGCCACCCGAGCCTCTCGAGACCGGCCATCGTCCCGACGATGTCCACGATCGCGTCGGTCGCCCCGACCTCGTGCAGGTGGATTCTCTCCCTGGGCAGCCGGTGCACGCGCGCCTCCGCCTCCACCAGGGTCGTGAACGCGGCCATGGCCCGCCGCCGCACCTCGGCGGACAGCCGGCTGCCCTCGACGATGCGCGCGATGTCGCGCAGGCCGCGCTCCCGCTGCGGCGACCGATCGATCTCGACGTCGACCTTGGTCCCCGACAGACCGCCGCGGGTCACCCGCCGGGTGGACAGCCGGTATCCTCCGACCGGCAGCTTCCTGAGCTGCGTCTTCAGATGGGCCGCCTCGACCCCCAGGTCGACGAGCGCGCCGAGGAACATGTCGCCGCTGACCCCGGAGAAGCAGTCGAGATAGAGTCCGCGCATCGTCAGGCTCCCAGAAGATCGGGGAGCGCCTCGGCCGCAGGCGCCAGGATCACTTCATCGGCCACGGGAGACAGGGGCGTCTCCTCGATGTTGATCTCCACCAGGTACGCGCCGCGCCGCTTCGCCACCTCCGGCAGGGCCGCGGCAGGATACACCACCGCCGAGGTCCCGATGGACAGGAAAAGCTCGCAGCGCCGCGCCGCCTCAGTCGCCTCCTCCATGGCACCCTCGGGGAGGAGCTCGCCGAACCATACGACGTCGGGCCGCAGGAGCGCCCCGCAGCCGCAGCGCGGGGGGATCTCAGGCAGAGGCACCCGCCGGTCCTCGCGCGACAGGCCGTCCCGCGTGCAGCGTACCCGGAACAGATCGCCGTGCAGGGCAATGACCCGCCCGCTGCCGGCGGCGGCGTGCAGGCCGTCCACGTTCTGCGTTACCAGCCTCATCTCGGGATGCATCTCGCCGTAGCGGGCCAGGGCGAGGTGCCCGGCGTTCGGCGCGCAGCGGCTGATCTGGATCCGCCGCGCCTCGTACCAGTCCCAGACGCGGCGCGGGTCGCGTGCGAACCCCGCCGCGGTGGCGAGGTCCTCGACCGATCCGTCCTCCCAGAAACCGGACTGTCCGCGGAAGGTCGGGACGCCCGATTCGGCCGACATCCCCGCCCCTGTCAGCGCGACCACGCCCCGCCCGCGCTCAACCAGCTCCCGCAGACGCGCCGAAAACGCGGTCATGCCAGGATCTCCCGGCTCTTGAGACCGGCCATGCTAGCCGCCCGCTTCGAACAGTGTCAAGAAGCGCGAAACCCTCGCGGATCTGCAGTGGTGAGACGCCGGGGCCTGCGCCCGCCGGGCACGGGTCCGGGCTCGCCGCGCGAGCCCGCGGTGGGGCCCCGTCGCTCAGTCTCGCACGGCCCGACGAGCGCAGGCCCCGGCGTCTCACACAGTGGATCACGGAGGCGCGTAGCCGGAGCGGAGTCGGGCCGGACCGGACGATGATAGTCTGTGCACGCCGGTCCGGCGGGAGACGGGGCGCCCCGGCCGGCCGCTCACGAGGAGACCGACCGTGGACACCTACTACCATCCGAAGGATCTCGCGCACTTCGCCGACATGGGGAAGGGCAACCCGGAGTTGTGGGAGAAGTTCATGGCTTATTACGGGGCCGTGTTCGCCGAGGGCGCGCTGACCGCGAGGGAGAAGGCGCTCATCGCCCTGGCGGTGGCCCACGCCGTGCAGTGCCCCTACTGCATCGACGCTTACACGCAAGCCTGCCTGGAGAAGGGGTCGAACGTCGAAGAGATGACGGAATCGGTGCACGTCGCCTGCGCCATCCGGGGCGGCGCCTCGCTCGCGCACGGGGTCCAGATGCGCAATGTGGCCACGAAGATCTCGATGTAAGGAGTCGGCGATGCCGCCACCGCTGAAGAGCCTCAGGGCGCGGAGCAGCATGCTCTCCTCGGCCGCCGAGCAGGTGCGTCTTCTCGAAACGACGCGGGGTGTTCCGCGGTTCGAGGAGAGGCTGGCCGTGGCGCAGCTGCATCCGCTCAGGGCCACCGGCATCGTGGTGTTCCAGATCAACGTCGGCAAGCTGTGCAACCAGACCTGCCGCCACTGTCACGTGGACGCGGGCCCCGATCGCACCGAGGTGATGTCGCGCGAGACGGCGGAGCGCTGTATGGCCGCGCTGGCGCCCACCGACATCCCGACCGTCGACATCACCGGGGGGGCGCCGGAGCTGAGCCCGGTCTTCCGCTACCTGGTGGAGGAATCGAAGCGGCTGGGGCGGCGGGTCATGGATCGGTGCAATCTCAGCGTGCTCCTCCTGCCGTCGCAGGCGGATCTCGGCGGGTTCCTGGCACGGCATCATGTGGAGGTCGTGGCCTCGCTGCCGTCCGTCGTCCCCGCACAAACCGACGCCCAGCGCGGCGGCGGGGTCTTTGAGAAATCGATCGAGGCCCTGCGACTCCTGAATGCCCTGGGGTACGGGACACCGGGAAGCGGTCTCGTGCTGACCCTCGTCACCAACCCCGTCGGCGCCTTCCTCCCTCCCGCGCAGGAGCCGCAGGAGAGGCAGTTCAGACAACGTCTCGCCCGCGACCACGGCATCGTGTTCAACGATCTGCACACCATCACCAACATGCCGATCAGCCGCTTCCTCGAGTTTCTCCTGGAGTCCGGCAACTACGAAGGGTATATGCAGCGCCTGGCGAACGCCTTCAACCCGGCGGCCGCCGCCGGGGTGATGTGCCGGTACACGCTGTCCGTGGGCTGGGACGGCCGCCTGTACGATTGCGACTTCAACCAGATGCTCGAGCTGACGATCGGCCACGGCGCGCCAAGTCATGTCCGCGACTTCGACCCGGAGGCTCTCCACGCGCGCCGCATCATCACCGGGAATCACTGCTATGGGTGCACGGCGGGCGCCGGCTCCTCATGCGGCGGCGCGACCACCTGACGCGGGTGCCCCGGGGACCGGTGAGAAGCAGGCTGCGGCGAGCAGGGTCCAGATGAGGGAGGCCGGCAGCAGGTAACGCCCCTCCATGTGCAGGAGGACGGTGGGCGCAAGAAAGGCCGCCGCGACGCCCAGAAGCGGCAGGAGCTCGCGCCAGCGATCCCGGCGCTTCCACAGACCGAAGACGGCGAGACCCGGCAGGACGGGGCCCCAGAGCAGCTTCATGAGCTTGATCGCAACCGCCAGCGGCTCGGCGGCCGCGTAAGCGGCCGGGCCGCCGCCGGTGCGCGCGCGAAACGCGGCGTAGCTGCGCCCCGGGTCCTCGGCGGCCGGGAGACCCCAGCGGTCGTCGGGAAGAAGCAGACCGCGGGCCAGGCGGCGCAGGGCGAGCCTGACGAGGAAGGCCGGGCGGGAACGGACCGCTTCGAGGACCCGCGGGCGCAGCAGGTCGTCATATTCGGGAGACGCGTAAATGACTCCTGGATGCGCCGCCCTGACCGCCGCGAAGGTGGCGCGGTCGTCGAGGACCGCGCCGAAGTCGTTGTCGATTTCGCCGAATCCCTCCCAGACCGTCGCCCAGAAGAACGTGTTCGTCAGGATCGGCCGGTGGAAGATCCGTTCGTTGCGCACGGTCCACGGCAGAAGGACGAGAAGTGGAATCCCCAGCGCCACGGCGCCGCGCACGGCGGCCCGGCGCGGGCCGAGGCGGGGGACGAGCGCCCCGGCGGCGGCGACCAGCCCCAGCCAGGCCCAGTCCACGAACGGGTGGCCGCGCCCGTCGCTCCGGACCAGGAGCCAGACGACCACACCGGCGACCAGGAGGACCCACCCGTCATAGAGCGGCACCACGGACAGCCAGGCCATCGGCAGGTTGAGCGCGGTGATCCCACCCGCGAGCATCCCGGCGCTCTCTCCGAACAGGCGCCCCCCGGCGGCGTACAGCAGGAGCGGCAGCAGGGAGCCCAGAAGGACCTGGACCGCCTGGGCCGGGAGGTAGCGGTAACCGCCGGCCGGCTTCCACACGATCGCCAGGAAGAGCGGGTAGCCGGGCATTCTCTGGATCAACGGCTTGGTCGGCTGGTCGGGAGGATCCGGAAAATCCTGGATGTCGATCAGCCGGCCCTCGGCCTGCTGGCGATCGTAGAGCGCGAGGATCGCGTCGGGACCGGTGGTCTCCACGAGCCCGCGCCCCTCCAGGATATTGCGCGCCACCAGACCGAGGGCGGTGGTAATTCCGCCGCTCGCGTAATCGTCGTGCTGGGTGAGCAGGATCGGCGTCCGGACGGCCAGGGCCAAGAGGACCAGCAGCGCGCCGCGGCCCGATGTCATCGGGGCGCCGCCTGCTTGCGCGCCACGGCCAGCAGGGAGACACCGAACGGCAGGTCGAGGCGGCGCAGCAGGAAACGCTCGGCGCCGAACAGACGCGCCAGGGCCGAATTGACCAGACCCGGCGTGGTCTTGAAGTCGGACCGTCCGCCGTCCACGCCGGCGGCCGATCGGCGTACCAGGCGGGCCATGAGGACCGCGGGGAAGAGAAACATGTTGAAGTACGACAGTCGTGACACGACCAGACCGGACTCGCGGATGCGCGCGCGCAGCTCCCGGCGGGCATAGCGCCGTCGATGATGGTTGATGATGTCGTGCGGCGACCAGAGGAAGCGGTGCGCCGGGACGGTGGCGACGAGCAGCCCACCCGGGGACAGGAGAGATGCGGCGCGCCGGAGCGCCAAGGCGTCGTCATCCAGGTGCTCCAGGACGTCGAACAGGGCCACGACGTCGTAGCCGCCCCCCGGGGGCAGCTCGCCGGGGAAATCGACGCGCAGGAGCTCGGCGTGGCGGCCGTGCCTCTGACGCGAGTAGCGGATGGCGTCCTCGGACGGATCGACGCCGGTCACCCGGCCGAACTCCGAGAGGACCGGGAGCATCCCGCCGGTGCCGCAGCCGATCTCGAGGAGTGTCCGGTCGCGCCCCGGGCCAAGCAGGCTCATGAGCAGCGACCGGACGATCCGGCGGCGTCCCACGAACCACCAGTGCCGATCTTCGTGGACCTCCGCGAAATCGCGGTACATCGAGAGGTCCATCAGGCTCCTCTACGGACTTTTCCCGCCCAGGCGCGTGACCGCGCCGTGTGCCTCTTCCGGGAACCCGATCGCCTCGTCCACGATGTAGAGCGGGCGCAGCTTGACCTCTTCGTAGATCCGCCCGACGTACTCGCCCAGGACCCCCAGCAGGATCAGCTGCGTGCCCCCGAGAAACAGGATGATCGCCGCGAGCGAGGTCCAGCCCGCCGGATTCTGGTAAAGAAACCGGCTGGCGAGGGCGTAGAGGAGGTAGAGAAAGCCCAGCCCGGCCGCCAGGAAGCCGAGCCAGGTCGACAGCTGCAGCGGCACGGTCGAGAAGGCGAAGAACCCGTCCAGTGCCAGCTTCACGAGATGGCGGATGCGGTACTTCGGTTCCCCGGCGCGCCGCGGCATGCGTTCGTACGCCAGCTCGGTCTGCCGGAAGCCGACCCAGGAGCGCAGGCCGCGTACGAATCGGTTGCGCTCCGGGAAGCTGCGCAGCAGGCCGACGACGCGCGCGTCCAGCAGCGAGAAGTCCCCGGAGTCGAGGGGCATCTCGACGTTGCTGATACGACGCAGGACGCGGTAGAAGAGCGCGTACGCGGCGCGCTTGAGCGTGCCCTCCTTGCGCTTGCGGCGCACGGCGTACACCACGTCATAGCCTTCGGCCCAGCCATCGAGCATGTCCGGGATCAACTCCGGCGGGTCCTGCAGGTCCGCGTCCATCACCACGACGGCGTCGCCGTCGGCGTGGGCCAGCCCGGCGCTGATCGACATCTGGTGCCCGAAGTTGCGCGAGAACGACAGGACGCGCACGCGGCCGTCGGTGGAGGCGAGTTTGCGCAGGCGCTCCAGGGTGCCGTCCCGGCTCCCGTCATTGACGAAATACAGCACGTGGGGGATGCCGCGCCCGTTCAGGATGCCGGTCAGACGCCGGTGCAGCTCAACGACGTTCTCTTCCTCGTTGTAGAGGGGGACGACGACGCTGAGGTGCGAGGTGAGACGTCGCCGCGGGCCCGCGGCCGGGAGGGCTTGCACCGGACCGCCGCCGGGGGGAGATCCCGCGGGATGTGTCACGCAGCGCCTGCGAACGGCATCGCCGCACCTCGTGCCGCGCCTTCCGGAAGCCCGCCCGGGAATCGGACCGGCCGCGGAGCGAAGCGGGCGCATTATAGCGTGCCCGCGCGTCTTGATTCAGGCGGCGGACGAGCCTATCTTTGCCGATCATGCTGCGCGGCGCACGCTTCGATTCGAGCACCGTGTTCTCCCTCCCTTCGCTGTGGTCGGCGGGGGCCGCTTTCTGGCAGAGGGCCTTCGCGTCCGATTTCGCCTGGAAGGTGGGCGAGACCTTCGCGACCCGGGTGTTCCTGATCGGGGCGGGTGTCGCGGCGAGCGTCATGGTGGCGCGGGCGCTCGGCCCGGAAGGACGCGGTCTGTACGCGGTGGCCGGAGCGCTGGCCGGTATCGGTGTGCAGTTCGGGAACCTGGGGCTGCATTCCGCCAACACGTTCTTCGCCGCCCGGGACCGCAGCCTGCTGCCGCGCCTGGCGGGCAACAGCCTGGCCGTCAGCGCGGTTCTCGGCACGGTCGTGGTCGCGGCGCTCTGGGGGATCGCGTTCCTCCGTCCCGACATCGCCCCCCTGAGCGGGACGCTCCTGCTGCTGACTTCCGCGTCGATCCCGATCGGTCTCGTCTATCTCCTCCTGCAGAATCTGCTCATCGGCGTCTGATCGTCCTGGTCATCCTGGAGGGGAGCGTCTCGCCCGCGGCTCTGTTCGCGGCAGGAGTGGCGGCCTCGGCCGTCGGCCTGGCGCAGGTCTTGATGAGGATCTGGCGCCTCGCCCCGGTCATCCCATGGCCGTCTCCCGGTCTCCTGCGCGCGCACCTGGTCTACGGGCTGAAGTCGTATCTGGCCTGTCTGTTCGCCTATCTGGTGGTGCGCTTCGATCTCTTGATGGTGCAGCACATGCTCGGGGCGCGGCAGACCGGCTACTATTCGATCGCCGCCTCGATGGCGGACCTCGTTTATCTCCTGCCGTCGATCATCGGCACGCTTCTGTTCCCGAAGCTGGTGGCCCGCGCGACCCGCGAGGAGAAATGGAGGCTGACGGCGGGCATGAGCGGCCTGGTGCTGGTGCTGATGATGGGCGTATCGGGAATCGCCGCCCTGTTCGCCCGGCCGGTCATCCGTCTGCTGTTCGGAGCGGATTTTCTGCCGGCGGCACCGGCGTTCGTGCTGCTGGCGATCGCCATGATCTTCTACGGCGTGAATAACATCGTCTCGAGTTATCTTGCCTCGATGTCGTTCCCGTGGTTTTCGGTCCTGATCTGGATCGTGGCGTGCGCGCTGAACGTCGGTCTCAACCTTTTCTGGATCCCCGCCTACGGCATCATGGGCGCCTCGCTGTCCTCCCTGGTGTGCTACGTTCTCGTCCTGGTGGCGCAGGTCGTCTATTGCGCCTGGTGGCACCCCGGTCATGCAAGTTAGGCGGGACTTCAACCAGATCTATCGCGACGACGACGATCCCTGGGCGATCGGCGCGGCCGACTCGGATCGCTACGCCCTGTACCGCAGCCTGATTCGCGAGCGCGTCCCGTCCGGGGAATCGGTCCTGGACATCGGTTGCGGCTTCGGGGCCTTCCTGGCGCACTTCCGCGACAGCTTCCGGCGGCTCGACGGGGTCGAGTTCAGCGCCCTGGCGATCGAAAAGGGCCGGCGGCGCTTTCCGTTCATCCGGTTCGCGCAGGGCTCCGCAGCCGATCTCGGCCGGGTCGGCGACATCGCCGGACCGTACGATCTGATTGTCTTCAGCGACGTCATCTGCTATCTGCAAGAGGACGGCCGAAACGCCTCTCTCCGATGGATCGCGGAGCACCTGAAGGAGGGCGGCGTCGCCTTCATCGCGGCGTGGTGCCCAGGCGGCAACTACCTGGAGCCGGACGAGCTCGAGCGGCTGGTCCGCAGGTACCTCCGCCTGGAGATGGAACGCATCCTCAGGAGCGGCCACGCCCTCTTCCTGGCGGGGCGCAGGCGGCGCCTGGTGGCCGTGACACTGGACTACGAGACCTGGCAGCCGATCCCCCCGGGCGAGACGATCGACTGGGAGGCGGATCTGTTCGAGCCCGCGGACGCGTTCCTCGGCACCGGAGATCGGGAGGGAGCGACGCTGACGCTGATGGCGGAGGCCGGCGAGTATCTCTGGCTGCGCGCGAACGATCCGGCGGTCGCGACGCGCATGGAGCATCAGTGGCAGGACGCGGTGCGACGCGGGCACGACGTGCAGCTTCATCTGCACCCGGCATGGCTCCCGGAGCTGGGTGCGAGGCGCGAGGGGAACACCTGGACCTGGGACCTTGCGAAGTCGAAGGCCGCCGACTATCCCGGGGACCTGGCCGCCCGTCTGGCGGAATGCAAATCGGCGCTCGAGTCGGTGCTACGCCCGGTCGATCCGTCCTACAGCGTGACCGCCTTCCGCGCCGGCGGATACCAGACACAGCCGTTTGCGCGACTCCACGACGCGCTGGTCGCGTGCGGCATCGGGTGCGACTCTTCGGTGCACGCCGGGGGCTTCTCGGCCGCACGCGGCTACGACTATCGCCTGGCCTTCTCGCGGCGCCAGCCCTACTTCGCGGGCCGGCAGGACCCGCAGCTCCTGGCCCCACCGGACGAGGAGGGAATCATCGAGCTGCCCCTGTTCGCCTGGGGGCCCGGACAGCGCTGGTCGCTGGACGGGCCCGAGGGGGCCCGCTTCGCCGGCCGCCTGCTGCGCTGTCTCGAGGAGGAGGCCGCCGCGTGGCCTCCGACCGAGGCGTACCGCCGCATCAAGAGGATACGCGCCTGGCTGGCGGCCCGTTACGCCCGGCTGAGGCCCCTGCGTCCTCTCGTCAACCGGCTGCTGCCGAAACCGCTGGCGCATGTCCTCGCCGACTATCCGGCCGCGGTCATGGCGGCCCACGACTACTTCGTGATGATCGGACACACCAAAGGAGAGCACGACTTCGCGGCGATCGCCGCGGGTCTGCGGCGGCTGCGGCAGGAAGGGCGGGTCGAGTTCGTGAGCCTTTCCGAGATGGCCCGCATCGCGCGCGCCGAGCTGAAATCGGCGCCGCACCGGGAGGCGGAGGAAAGCGCCGCCTGGCAGGTCCGCCGCGAGTACACGGCGATCATGGGGAGCGAGCGCAACGAGGCGCAGTCGCGACGGCTGCAGGAGATGATTCCCCTGGATCGCGACCGCGTCCTCGATCTCGGCTGCGGGGCCGGCTATTGGAGCGCGGAGATCACCCGGCTCTATCCGTGGATGCAGGCGGAGGGCATCGACTACGGGGCGGAGTTCCTCTCGAAGGCCGTCCGGCACTATCGCTCCGACCGAGCCCGCTTCCTGCGGGGCGACATCGCGCGCCTGCCGTTCCTCGCCGGGCGCTTCGACGGCGTGTACGCCGACAACACGCTCGAGCACGCCTTCTCCGTGACCGCCACCCTGTCGGAGATCCATCGCGTGCTGCGGCAGGGCGGCGTCCTGGTGGCGGCGGTTCCGAGCGACGCCCGCAACCCGGATCGCATCTGCGACAACCACACCTGGAAGACCGTCCCCCACGACGTGACCGCGCGTCTGCAGGCGGCCGGCTTCCGCGATGTCGTCCTGGAGGAGATCGACACCTTCCGACAGCTCGGCATGCCCCCCTATCCGCCGTCCGACGACCGGATGATCTATGTCCGCGCCTGGAAGCGGAGCGCCCACGCCTCCCGGCTCGACCGGGCGAAGGAGGCAATGCAATGGGTCTACCGCCGGCTCCACCCGGAGACATCGTCCGAAGGCAGCGATCCGGTCTCCATCCTGGCCGGGGGTCACGCCTACTGCTGGGGGTACGCGGTGGCTCTGGGGGAAATCCTGAGACGCGAGGGCTTCGACGTGCGCTGGCTGTCGATGCTGGCGAGCGATCACCCCCGGGGCCGCGGGCCGCGGCGGATCGACTCGCACGAGGTGATCGTGGCGATGTGCGACGGCGCGGAGGTCATCCTCGACCCGATGTCGAACACCTGCATCCCGCATCCTTTCGCCGAGGTGCTGCGCCGGCCCGAGCTGGCGTTGCCGCGACCCGACCCGGACGAGCGTTACACCGCTCGCGGCTACTCCCTCTACTCCACGGAGTTCTGGTACCGGCGCGTCTTCAAGTACGCCCTGCGGTCCGATCCGCGCCGGCCCATCCGCCGCTGGCGGCGCCCGCTGAAGTAGGCGCGTCGCCGCCTGCCCGGCCTCGCGGTGCGGTTGACTCCCCACGGAGGGCTCGCGTATATTTTCGCCGCCTTTCGAATTCCACCGACAGCGACAGCACGGAGCGCTCCTGGGATGAAGCTCGGGGCCCTGTTCCGGACGAAGAGCGTCGATCGGATCACGCGCGAGTCCGAGGCGGGCGCCGAGCACGGGCTGAAGCGCACCCTGACCTCGCTCGACCTGACCATGCTCGGGATCGGCGCGGTCATCGGAACCGGCATCTTCGCCGCCATCGGGACGGCGACCGCCGGCAACGCCGACCGCCCAGGCGCCGGCCCGGCGATCATTCTGTCCTTTATCCTCACGGCCGTGGCGTGCATCTTCTCGGCGCTCTGCTACGCCGAGTTCGCGGCCATGATCCCGATCTCCGGCAGCGCGTACACCTACGCTTACGCCACCCTGGGCGAGATGGTCGCCTGGATCATCGGCTGGGACTTGATCATCGAGTACGCGGTAGGGAACATCGCGGTGGCGATCTCCTGGGCGGCTCACTTCAACGACGTCCTGCAGAGCGCCTTCGGGTTCCGCATCTACGACTGGCTGACAATCGACTACGAGACCGCGACCAAGACCCCCAGGATCATCGAATCGGCGCCGCACCTCTTCGGATTTCCCATCGTCATGAACATCATGGCGGTCGCCATCGTCGCGCTCATCACCTGGGTGCTGGTCATCGGCGTCAAGGAGAGCGCCGTCTTCAACAACATCATGGTGGGGATCAAGATCCTCATCCTCGTCCTGTTCGTCTGGGTCGGATTCAAGTATGTCCGGCCGGACCATTTCACGCCGTTCATCCCGAACGGCTGGGCCGGCGTGCAGGCGGGGGCGGCGTTGATCTTCTTCTCGTACATCGGCTTCGACGCCGTTTCGACCGCCGCCGAGGAGACGCGCAATCCGAAGCGCGACATCCCGATCGGAATCATCGGGTCTCTCTTGATCTGCACAGTGATTTATGTGGCGGTTGCGGCGGTCCTCATCGGCATCATTCCCTGGCAGAACCTGGGCATCGCCGACCCGCTGCCGGCGGCGCTGGCCTTCATCCATCTCGACTGGGCGGCCGGGGTGGTGTCGTTTGGAGCGGTGGTGGCGATGACGGCGGTGCTCCTGGTCTTCCAGCTCGGGCAGCCGCGCATCTTCTTCTCGATGTCGCGCGACGGCCTGCTTCCGAAAATTTTTGCGAGAGTGCACCCGCGCTACCGCACCCCCCACGTGACGACCATCTGGACGGGGGTGTTCGTCGCGTTCTTCGCCCTGTTCTCGCCGCTCGACAAGATCGTCGAGCTGACCAACATCGGCACACTGTTCGCGTTCGTGCTGGTCTGCCTCGGCGTCATGCTCCTGCGGCACACCGAGCCGCATCGCCAGCGACCCTTCAAGACACCGTGGATCCCGCTCCTGCCGGTCTGGCTGTTGATCCTGTGGTATCTACCGCGGGAAATCCTGCACGAAGGTTGGGGCCAGGTGGCCGAGCACGTGGTCGTGTTGCTTCTCGCGGTCGTCGGCACGCTTTTCTCGGTGATTGGGCTGTGGGCGAAGCTTACCGGCCGCATAGTGCCGGAGATCGTGAAGACCGAGTTCGCGCTGGCTGGCATCGGTTCGTGTGTCTGGCTGATGGCGGGGCTTCCGGCGCTTACCTGGTGGCGCTTCGCGGGCTGGCTGGCGATCGGCCTGACGATCTACACGTTGTACGGCCACCGGCACAGCCGGATGGGCGACGGGGTGGCGCCGCTGCCACAGCATCTCAAGCTGGTCACGCTCGTCGCGTTCGCGGGCGGGTTCGTGACGTTGTGTTACTGCTCCGAGCCCTGGAACCTCATTCTGCCGATCCTGATCCTCCTCGGCCTGTCGGCCTACGCGCTGCACATGACGCAGCGGCGCACCGCCTGAATGGAAGGCTCCTCATGAAATCGCTTCTGCTCTGCCTTGCCGCCGCCGGCCTGGCGACCGGCCCGGCCCTCGGCGCCGAAACCGCGAGGCCGGCGCCGCCGCCGAAGATCTCCGCCCTGCGCTGCGGGCGGCTGCTCGACGTCCGGACCGGCGCCCTCAAGGAGGGCGCCCTGGTGATCGTCCAGGGCGACCGGATCGACAGAGTACTCGACGCCGGGGCGAAGCCGCCGGAGGGGGCGGCGCTCTACACATCACCGCGGCGGAATACGATGAGCAGCTCCTGAAGGAATCGACGCCCTATCGGACGATCCGGGCGACGGTAGCGGCGCGCACCGCGCTCATGAACGGATTCACGACGATCCGCGATCTCGAGACGGAGGGCGCGCTGTTCGGGGACGCGGAGCTGCGGGACGCCATCGGCGACGGGATCGTCCCCGGTCCCCGGATGCAGGTGGCGACGCGCGCCATCTCGACCACCGGAAACTACGCGCTTCTCGGGTACGCCCCCGAGGTCACCGTCCCGAAGGGGGTGCAGATCGCCGACGGGCCCTGGGAGATCCGCAAGGCGGTGCGCGAGCAGATCGAGCACGGGGCCGACTGGATCAAGTTTTACGGCGATTACCGGAAGTTCCTGCCGACCGGGGAGATCGTCGATCTGCGCGTCACCATGACGCAGGAGGAGATGGACGCCCTGGTGGACGAGGCCGGCCGCCGGCACCGCCCGGCGGCCGCGCACTGCTACGGAGACGACGCGGCGCGCGCCGCGATCCGGGCCGGGGTGCGCTCGGTGGAGCACGGTCTGTTCCTGGACGACGCCACACTCAAGATGATGCTCGACAAGGGGGTTTATTACTGCCCGACGCTGGCGGCCTACCACGTCTCCTGGGAGGAGAGCCCCACTCCGGCATGGAAGAAGGTGGTGGACGGGCACCGCGACACGTTCCAGCGTGCCCTGCGCATGAAGCTGAAGATCGCCTCGGGAAGCGACGCGGGCGACTTTCCGCCGGCCAGCGCGGCGCGCGAGCTCGAGCTGATGGTGGAGGCCGGCATGCCGGCGCTCAAGGCGATCCAGGCGGCGACGCTCGTCGACGCGGAGCTGCTCGGCTGGCAGGATCGGATCGGCGCCGTGGAGCCTGGGAAGCTGGCCGATGTCATCGCGGTCGACGGCAACCCCCTGGCCGACATCTCCGCCTTGCGCAGGGTGCGGTTCGTCATGAAGGGCGGCGAGGTGTTCAGGGAGCGCTGACCCTCAGCGGCCGGGCGTGGCCGCCGGCCGGTATCCGGGTCCGCGCAGGATCCGCCCCGGCAGCCGGTCGGTGATTTTCCCCTGGTCGACCACCGACGCCCCGTTCACGAAGACGTAGACGATCCCTTCCGAGTACTGGTGCGGGTTGTCGAAGGTGGCGCGGTCGATCACCTTGCCCGGGTGGAAGACCGTCACGTCGGCGTACGCGCCGGGGCGCAGCAGGCCCCGATCGCGCAAGCCGAGTCTCTGCGCCGGGAGGGAGGTCATCTTGCGGACGGCCTCCTCGAGACGCAGGACCTGGTCATCGCGCACGTAGCGGCCGAGGACGCGCGGGAAGGTGCCGTAGGCGCGCGGGTGGCACATGCTGGCGCCCAGGACGCCGTCGGGCGACACGCCGGCGTTGTCGCAGTTGAACGCCACCCAGGGCTGCACCATCGCGGTCTTCACGTCGTCCTCGGACATCGCGAAGTAGACGCAGTCCACCGATCCGCTCTCCTCGACCAGGAGATCGAACATCGTATCGATGGCGTCCTGGCCGCGCAGGGCGGCGATCTCGGAAAGCCGCTTTCCCTGGTACTTCTTGTTGGCCGGCGTTCGCACGCCGACGATGAGGACGCCCTCGGGTCCGCCGACGTTGTGGAACGGGTTCTCGTAGCGGCCGGTTGGGTTCTCGATCTCGGCGCGGATGCGCGCCCGCTCGGCGGGGTCCTTCAGCCTCTCCACCAGCCTCGCGACACCGCCTTCCGAGGCGGTGGGCGGAAGGCTGGCCGCCAGGCCGGTCGAGGAGGCCGGGTAGGGATAGATGTCGGCGGTCATGTCGATGCCCCGCGCCCGCGCCGACTCGATCTCCGCGGCGACCTCCTTCATCCGACCCCAGTTCTTCCGCCCGGCGCACTTGAGATGCCACACCTCGATCGGGACGCCGGCCTGCTCGCCGATCGCCTCCGCCTCCTTGAGGGCCGGGATGATGTCGTCGGCCTCGTTGCGGATGTGCGAGGCGTAGAAGCCGCCGTAGCGCGCCGCCACCCTGGCCAGCTCGACCAGCTCGTGCGTGTCCGAGAAGCTGGCGGGAGGATAGATGAGGGACGACGACACGCCGAAGGCCCCTGCCTCCATGGCGCGGGCCACGTGGCGCTTCATCGCCTCGAGCTCCGCGGCGTCGGGCAGCCGGTTGTCGCTCTTCAGCACCGCCTGCCGGACCTGCGTCGCCCCGACCAGGTGCGCGAAGTTGATCGCCGTTCCCCTCTCCTTGAGCCGCCTGAAATAGCCGTCGAAGTCGCGCCAGTCGACGGCGATCTTGTCTTCGATCGTGAAGGACGTCTGCGGCGCGATCGATCCTCCCTCACCGGTCAGCTCGGTGGTGATCCCCTGGGTGACCTTGCTGCGCACGTGCGGGTCGACCAGGACCGTGATCTCCGACTGTCCGAGCAGGTCGATGAAGCCCGGCGCGATCACGAGCCCGCGCGCATCGATGGTCCGGCGGGCGCGGGCGTCCCTGAGACCGCCGATGGCGGCGATCCGGTCGCCGCGGATCGCGACGTCACCGACGTACCACGGGTTGCCGGAGCCATCGACGATCCGGCCGCCGCGCAGCAGGACGTCGTACGTCTCGGCGGCCGCCACGGGCGCCGCGGCGCCCCGGGTCGCATCCGCCGGCGACGGTTGGGGCGCCGCGTGGCCGGCGCCGAGTGCGAGGGCGGCCAGGAGGAGCGCCCCGCCGGCGCGCCACGCCGCGGCGTCCGGCGGTCGGAATCGCGGGGTCATCGGAGAGCCTCCTCGTCCAGGGCGGGGCCGGCGACGACGAGCACGTGGCGCCCGAGGGTGAAGTAGCGGCAGCTTCTCAGGGTAGTCGATCCCGTGGCCGTAGAACTCGGCGTCGGCGAGAACGGCGGCCGACTCGGTGTTGGTCTCCATCCGTCGGGGCACGGCGGCGGCGAGGGCCCGTTTCGAATCGTTCACCTCGGCGGGGGTCACCCCGTGGCGGCGCACCCGTTCGATGGTCCGGCGCATCAGGTCGAGCGCCCGCCGCACGCCCTCCGGCGCGACCCCGGAGCGCACCACGAACGGGCCGGCCCCCAGACCGGCGGTGAACCGGGAGTAGACGAAGTAGGCGAGGCCCGCCCGGTCGCGGATCGCTTTGCCGAGACGTCCCCCGAGGGCGAACTCCCCCACGACGCTGTTGAGGACCAGGGCCGCCGGCAGGTCCGGCGACAGGCGCCTGAGCCCGCGGAAGCCGAGACCGATATCAGCCTGGGTCTTTCCCTCGATCGGACGCGCCACAATGATCGAGCGGTCCGGGGCCGGCGCGTCGGGGATGACCGCGCGGGCCCGTCCCGCGCCATCGGTCCACGAGGCGAAGACACCCGCGGCGATCTCCAGGGCGCGGGTCCGCTCGAAGTCGCCTGCCATGCTGAGGACTGCACCCGAAGGGCGGAAGCGCGCCTGGTGGAAGGCGAGGAGGCCGGCGCGCCCGATGCGCCGCACGCTGTCGCGGGTCCCGAGACGCGGGGCGTGATACGGGTGGCCGGTGGGAAACACCGCCTGGGCCAGGGCGATTTCGCACACGGACGAGGTGTCCTGGTCGCGCTCCGCGATCGCCGTGAGCATCAGCCCCTTCTGGCGCGCCACCTCCTTCTCGGGGAAAGTTGGTTCCGCGGCCAGGATGCGCAGGCGCTCCAGGATGCCGGGGAGGTGCTCCGACAGGAGCCGGAACTCGATTTCCAGCGTGTCCCGCCGGGCGGCGGCGGAGTAGGAGACCCCGAGATCGTCGAAGTAGCCGGCAATCTCCCCCGCCGACAGGGCCCCGGCGCCGCGGTCCAGGAGATCGGCGGCCAGCGCGGCGGTCCCCTCCTGGCCCGGCGGGTCGAAGGCGGCTCCCGCCTCCAGGACGAGCCGCACCGCGATGGATTTCGCAGCGCGGTTGTCGCGGGCGATGATGACCAGGCCGTTGCCCAGGGCGGTGCGGGCCGCGTTCATCGTGTCGGTCCGTCCGGGGCCGCGGCGGCTACGGCCGAAGGACCGGCGGGGACCAGGGTGCCCACGGTCCGACGGTCGGCGGCCAGCCGGGCGCGGGCCAGTCTGGCGACGTCGGCGGCGCCGACGGCAGCGACCCGGCGCGGCAGGTCGAGGAACAACGCGTGACCGCCGATGGTCTCGAAGAACCCGAGCTGATGGGCGGCGTCCGTGGTGCTCTCCGACTCCAGCGCGTAGCGCGCCAGGAACTGGTTCCTGGCGCGCTCCAGGTCGCGCGGCTCGAGATCGCCCCGCGCCAGGCGATCAATCTCCGTGTCCAGCGCCGCCTCGATGCGGACGGGCTCGATGCCCTGCTTGGCGGTCACGACGATCCGGTAAAGATAAGGATGGCGGGTCGGGACGACCGAGGTGGAAACCTCGCTCGCCAGGTCGCCCTCGACGAGGGCGCGGTACAGGCGCGACGATTTGACCGACCCGCGGCCGTCGTGCCCTCGCCAGGCGTTGACCGTCGGCCCGCCGGCAAGTATCCCGTCCAGCAGAAGGAGCGTCGCGAAGTCGGGGTCGGCCGCGGCCGGCGCGTGAAACGCGACGTCGAGATAGGCCGCCCCCGACGGCCGGCGCAGCGTCAGGCGCCGCTCGCCGCCCTGAGGCGGCTCCTGCGTCCGCACCTGCGGCGGATCGGCGCCGGCGCGAATCTTCCCGAAGTGGCGCCGGACGAGACCGAGAGCCCTCGGCGTGTCGAAATCACCCGCCACCACGAGAATCGAGTTGTTCGGGACGTAGTACCGGCGGTAGTGGGCGTACAGGTCGTCGCGCGTGATCGCCCGCAGGTCCGACAGGTACCCGATGGTCGGCCAGCGGTAGGGATGAGCCTGCAGCGCGGTCCCGGTGACCTCCTTGTCGAGATAGGTGCGCGGGTCGTTCTCGCTTCCCTGGAGCTCGGAGATGACGACGGTCCTTTCGCGATCGACCTCGGTTCTGGAGTACAGGCACTCGGTCATGCGCGAGGCCTCGAGACGCAGCATCGCCTCCAGGGCGTCGCTCTGCACCGTCTCGAAATACGAGGTCACGTCCAGCCAGGTGTACCCGTTCCAGGTGCCGCCGGCGAGCTCGACCAGACGCGTCACGTCGTCCTTGCGGATCGATCGCGTCCCCTTGAAATTCATGTGCTCGACCCAGTGGGAGATCCCGGTGATCCCGGGCCGCTCGTCGCGCGACCCGACCCGGTACCAGCACCAGACGGAGACCACCGGCGCGTGTCGCATCTCGCGCAGGATGACGGTGAGGCCGTTGGGCAGACGCGTCGCCCCCGCACCGTTGGGGCACTGAAGGCCGCAGCCATCCCGGCCCGGCGGGAGAGCGACGCGGCGTGCAACGTCAGCGCCAGGTAGACGCAGGCGCCGAGAAGGAGGGTCGCCCGCACATCGATCGAGGTGAGGAGGCCGCACAGGACCGGGCCGAGCGCTCCCCCGAGCATGGCGGCGCTCGAGAGGATGCTGTAGGCGGTGGCGCGCGCGTTCGGCGGGATGAGGTGGCCGCCGAGGGTGTAGACCAGGGTCATGGCGCCTCCGACCGCGAGACCCAGGATGACGCGCAGGAGCGTGAACGCCGTGAGCGATCGGCAGAAGGCCATCGGCGCGATGGCGACGGTGCTTCCCGCCAGGCTGAGACGGAGGAGAGGCATGGGTGATGCGCGGGAGGCCTTGCGACCGATGGCGTAGGCCGACGCCGCGCTCGCCAGGGCGCCGGCCGACACCACGATCCCGGTGAGCGCCTCGGCGCCGTCGCGCCCGGCCGCCAGGCCGGAGACGAACAGGGGCACGACCAGGAACAGCGAGCGGTCGACCATGTTGATCAGGAAGAGCTGGGGAAGGAGGTGGATGAACAGCGGCCGGCGGAGAATATCGCGGAACGACGGCGTGACCCGCGACGCGCCGGCCGCCGCGGCGGGCGTCCCGGACACCACGGCACGGACCCCGGCGGTAACGGGTCCTTCCTGCGGGACCACGACCATTCCCGATCCTGCCGGCTCGGTCTCCGGGCCGGTGTCGCGGTACAGCGCCAGCACGAAGAAGAACGCCGTGGAGCACAGGGCGCAGGTGACCAGGAAGGCGCTGCGGATGCCGATCGCGTGCGCCAGGAGCCCCCCGAACAGCGGGCCGATCGCCGTGCTCAGGATCTGGGTCGCCTGCAGCACGCCGACGGCCCGTCCGATGCGCTCGCGCGGGCAGCCGTGCGTCACGAGCGCAACCGACATCGTGCCGAAGCCGGAGAACAGACCGAGGAGGACGCGCAGGCCGAGCATCTGCCAGACGTTCGTCACGAAGTACATCAGCCCCCAGTGGGCGGCAATCGCGAACAGAATGCGCTGCACCATGATCTTCATGCCGACGCGGTCCGCCAGGCGACCCCACCAGGGCCCGAGGATCGAGGCCAGCAGCGGGGTGATGGTAAGCAGGACCCCGGACCAGAGGGCGACGCTCCGCATCTCGTGGATGCCCAGCGTCTGGATGTAGAAGGGCAGAAACGGGGTGACCAGCGTGAAGCCCAGGAACACCATCGCGGCCGCGACGGTGACCGCAACCTGGTTGCGGCGCCACGGCTCGCGCGGAAGCAGCGCATCCCTGATCCGCGGGCCGGGGTCTGGGGCCCGGGACGATGCGAGGTCCGCGCATGGTAATACACGCGTGTCGGGTGGGGCAACCGGCATCGGGAATCCACATGCCTTACAATGACGCTCTTTCGGGAGCCTGCCGGGTGCCTGCATCGTTCTCGACCCCCGCGCCAGCCGGATCCGGGTACGCGCCACTGGTCGAGGTGAGCCGGGGCGGTCTGGTCGAGTCAGTCCACTTTGGAGCGATCGCCGCGGTCGATTCCCGGGGACGACTGATTGCCTCGGCGGGCGATCCGGGGACGCTCGTGGTCCTCCGCTCGACCGCCAAGCCGGCGCAGGTTCTGCCGCTGCTCGACTCGGGCGCGGCCGAGCGCTTCCGTTTCAGCGACGCGGAGATCGCCGTCATGGCCGGATCGCACGGCGGCGAGCCGTTTCACGTGCGGGCGGTCCTCTCCATCCTGAAGAAGGTTGGCTTGGACGAGACGGCTCTGCAGTGCGGCGCCCATCCTCCGTACCACCGGCCGTCCGCGCGTGCGCTGCGCCGCCGGGGCCGGAAGCCGACCGCGCTGCACAACAACTGCTCCGGCAAGCACGCCGGGATGCTCGCCCTGACGGTCCAGCTCGGTGCCCCCATCGCGGCCTATCTGCAGCCCGCGCACCCCGTTCAGGCGAGCATCCGGGCGCGTCTCGAGGCGCTGGCCGGCCTGGATCGGGGTTCCGTCCGCATGGCGACCGACGGCTGCTCCGCCCCGACCTTCGCCATGCCGCTGCGCAACCTGGCCCTTCTGTTCGCCCGACTGGTGGCGGGGACCGACGCCGCGGGCGGCCCCGATCGATCGGCGCGCCGTGTGGTCGAGGCGATGCGGCGGCACCCGGAGATGGTCGCCGGCACGGATCGCCTGTGCACGGAGCTGATGCGCGCCGGACACGCCGATCTGATCGCCAAGATCGGAGCGGAGGGTATGTACGGCCTTGCCTTCATGCAGGACGGCGCCGGCGCCGGCGTGGCCCTCAAGATCGCCGACGGCGAGGGGCAGAGGGCCCGTTTCAGCGCCGCCCTCGAAGCGCTCAGACAGCTCGGCGTCCTCGCCCCGGACGAGGCGGCGGCTCTGCGGGCGCGCTTCGTGGGTGAACTGCGCAACCACGGCGGACTCCTGGTGGGGGAGATCACGACGGCCTTTCAGCTGGCGTAGCGCGGCCCGGCACGCGGACGTACGCCCGGGGATGCTATAATCTTTTGTCCCGCCACAAGCCACAAAGCACCCGGCTTCCGTGGGCAGCAGCGGAGGATCATCGTGAAGGATGTGATCGACGTGGACGACGCCAACTTCGAGAGCGAGGTGCTGCGCTCAACCCTGCCGGTGCTGCTCGATTTCTCGGCGGAATGGTGCGCGCCCTGCAAGAAGCTGGAGCCGATCGTCGAGGCGGTGGCGGTCGAGTACGCCAGACGCCTGAAGGTCGCCCACCTGGACATCGACAAGGCCCAGGCGACGGCGGTGAAATACGGCATCATGTCCGTCCCGACCGTCCTGTTCTTCAAGGGCGGGAAGGTCCTGGACCAGCTCCTCGGCTATGTCCCCAGGGAGAAGCTGGTCGAGAAGATCGACCGCATCCTGTGAGACATCATTCCATGAAGGACCTGCGTGGGGTCGCCGTGCTCGGACTGGCGGTGGCGCTCCTCCTTCCCGGGCGGGCCGCGGGCCAGAAGATGCCTTCGCTCGGCCCTTCACCCGGGACCCGCGTCGGGAATCTTGCCCAGGACTTCACGCTCAAGGATCTGGACAACCGCTCGTACAGCCTGAAGGAGATGCGCGGCAAGCGCGTGGTCCACGTGGTGTTCTGGGCCACCTGGTGCGTCCCGTGCCTCGAGGAGGTGCCGGCCCTGCGCGCCACGTACGACAAGTACCGCGAGCGCGGTCTTCAAGTCTTGGGCATCGCGGTCAACGAGAGCCAGACCCTGGACGGTGTGCGCGCGGCGGCGCGTGACATGAAGATCAACTACCCGATCCTGTGGGACGACGGCGGGTCGCTGATGGAGCGCTACCGGGTCTCCTACATTCCCCAGAATTTCCTGATCGGCAAGGACGGCGTCATCCGCTACGCCGGCACCAGTCTGCCCGCCAACTACGACACCCTGGTCGAATCGCTGCTCAAGGAAGACGCCGCCGTCGCCTCCTCGACTCGACGTCATTGAGGTGGTTCATCCGGCGCGCGCATTGACGATGCGACGGCCGGAGACTAAGATCGCGTGGTGAACCGTCTCGAACGCGCCATCATCGTGGGGATCTGCCGCGCTCGGCGGGATCGGCCCGAGGTCGAGGATCATCTTCTGGAATTGGGCCTGTTGGCCGAGACCGCCGGGGCGATGGTCACCGACACGGTCATTCAGGACCGGGGGCCGGTGCACCCCGCCACCCTGCTGCGGCGCGGCAAAGTCGAGGAGCTGGCCCGCCTGGCCGGTGAGCACGATGCCGACCTGGTGATCTTCGACGACGACCTCTCCCCGGCCCAGGTCAGGAATCTCGCGGGCGCCATCCCGGCCAAGATCCTCGATCGGTCCGGTCTTATCCTGGACATCTTCGCGCGCCGCGCCCGCACTCGCGAGGCGCGCACCCAGGTCGAGCTGGCGCAGCTCCGCTATCTGCTGCCGCGCCTGACGCGTCAGTGGACCCATCTGTCCCGGCAGGTCGGCGGGATCGGCCAGCGGGGCGTCGGGGAGACGCAGCTCGAGATCGACCGGCGGATCATCCGAAGCCGGATCGCGCGTCTCTCGTCGGAGCTGCAGGGCATCGAGAAGGAGCGCGGCGAGCGCCGCAAGCGGCGCTCGGGACTGAGCCGCGTCGCTCTCGCGGGCTACACGAACGCGGGCAAGTCGACCATCCTGAATCTCCTCACCGGAGCGGGGTCGAGGGTGGAGAACCGCCTGTTCGTGACCCTCGATGCCCTGGTGCGCCGCTGCGAGCGCGGCGGCCGCCCGCCGTTCCTGGTCATCGACACGGTCGGTTTCATCCGCAAGCTGCCGCACCACCTCGTCGCTTCCTTCCGGAGCACCCTGGAGGAGGCGGCGGAGGCCGACCTGCTGGTGCACGTGGTCGACACCGCCGCCGGATCCTACGAAGATCAGATGACCACCGCGCGCTCGACCCTCGCCGAACTGGGGCTGTCGGACTGCCCGACTCTCCTGGTGTTCAACAAGATCGATCTGGCGCCCGCGGGGGTGGTCAGCAGGCTGCGGATCGAGCAGCCCGAGGCGTTTTTCATGTCGGCGATCGACCCGTCCCACGCCGATCGGCTCGAGAACCACGTGCGCGCGGCGCTCCAGTTCGGCCGGCGCGCGCCGGTATTCGAACCCCCGCCGGCGCGCGGGCCCCTGGCTGCCTTGGGGCGGGGGAGCGGCGCGTGAGCCGGGGTGATCTACGGCGGCCGATCCGTCGAGCATGAGGTGTCCCTGGTCTCGGCGCGCGCCATCATGCGGGCCCTCGACCCCGGGCGATACGAAGTCGTGCCGATCGGCATCACCAAGCAGGGCCGCTGGGTGATCGGTGGCGCCCATTGCGCGCTGCCGCCCGATCCCTCGGTCCGCGGCCTGGTCCGGCTGCGCGACGGCGGGCGCTCCGGTGCGACCCGATCCGCCCGGGGCGCGGCGGCGCTGCGCCCCTCCGGCCGGCATCCGCTCCGTGCCCGGAACGGGTCTTCCCTCGGTCAGCTGGACGTCGTGTTCCCCGTGGTGCACGGCACCGGGGGTGAGGACGGGTCGCTGCAGGGTCTTCTCGAGCTGGCGGACATCCCTTATGTGGGCGCCGGTGTCGCGGGCTCCGCGCTCGGCCTGGACAAGGCGGTGATGAAGGCCCTGTTCCGCGACGCCGGGCTGCCGATCGTCGACTACCGTGTGGTCCTGCGGCGCGATCTGGGGCAGGGGCGTGATCGGCTCGTCCGGAGCGTCGAGCAGGCGTTCGGTTATCCCTGCTTCGTGAAACCCGCGAACGGCGGCAGCAGCATCGGGGTCAGCAAGGCGAGGGACGCGCGCGATCTCTCCGCGGCCCTCGAGCTGGCGGGGCGATACGACCGCAAGATCCTGGTCGAGCGCGCCATCGATGCGCGCGAGATCGAGTGCAGCGTCCTCGGCAACGACGCGCCGGAGGCCTCGGTGCCGGGCGAGATCGTCCCGGCAAACGAATTCTACGATTACCGGGCAAAGTACATCGACCCCGGGTCGAACCTGCTGATCCCCGCGCCGATCACGGACAGGCAGGCCCGCCGGATCCGGGAGCTGGCGATCAAGGCGTTCCGCGCTCTCGATCTGTGCGGCATGGCCCGCGCCGACTTCTTCCTCGATCGGACCACCGAGGCGATCTTCGTCAACGAGCTGAACACGATCCCCGGGTTCACGCCGATCAGCATGTACCCGAAGCTCTGGGAGGCCAGCGGCCTGCCGTTCCCGGCCCTCGTCGATCGTCTCATCCGCCTGGCGCTGGAGCGCCACGCGGAGAAGAAGAGCCTGATCACCAGCTACAGGCCGGGCCGCAATGGCCGCCGCTCCTTGACAAAAGGCTGACGGCGTTTTATTTTTTCCCGTGCCCGCCGGGAGTCTGCCGGCCCTGCGGCACTTTCGGTAACCATGCTCGATACGAACGTTCTGGTCCTGAATCGCCTCTTCCAGGCCATCCAGGTCACCACGGTCCGCAAGGCGTTCTGCCTGCTCTACAAGGGCCATGTGCGGGCCGTCGCCCCGGACTACACGACCTACGACTGGGAGGACTGGGTCGACGTCCCGCCGCAGCCGTACGAGGACTCGATCGTCACGCCCACGCTGCGCATCCGGATCCCGCGCGTCATCCTGCTCGTGGATTTCGACCGCCTGCCGCGTCACGAGGTGCGTTTCACGCGCAAGAACATCTTCTACCGCGACCGCAACCGCTGCCAGTACTGCGGCGGGAAATTCCAGACGCGCGATCTGAACCTCGATCATGTCGTGCCGCTGTCGCGCGGCGGCAAGTCCACCTGGGAGAACGTCGTCTGCTGCTGCGTTGCCTGCAATTCCCGGAAGGGCGGCCTTCTCCCCGAAGAGGCCGGCATGCGCCTGGTCAAGGCGCCGGTGAAGCCCCGCTGGCACCCCCTGGTGAAGATCTCCTTCACCACCGGCCAGTACGAGGCCTGGAAGAACTTTCTCGATATCGCCTACTGGAACACCGAGCTGCGCGAGGGCTGACGGCCGCCCGTCGCTGCCTCGTCGATTCCCGCTTCCTTGCAATGCCCCGGACCGTGTGCTAACTTCCGGGCATGTCCTACTACCGCACGCAGTACAGCCCGCAGGTCGGTCTCGGCGGGCGGATCACCCCCGGTGTCAAGGCGCTGATCATCGCGAACGTCAGCGTCTTCGTCCTGCAAATCCTGGTCGGGCAGTTCGGGGGCCGTACCGACATGGAGCAGATTTTCGGGCTCACGCCCGGCCGGGTGATCCACGATCGCTACCTCTGGCAGCTGGTCACGTACATGTTCCTGCACTCCACCGGCTGGCTGAGCCACCTGCTCCTCAACATGCTGATGCTCTGGATGTTCGGCACGGAAGTCGAGCGCGTGTGGGGGACGAGGGAATTCGTGAAGTACTACTTTCTCTGCGGCATCGGCGCGGCGGTTACGACCTGTCTGATATTCCCGGAGGGCACCACGATCGGCGCGTCCGGTGCAATCTTCGGCGTCATGCTGGCCTACGGTCTGATGTTTCCCAACCGCCAGATCCTCTTCTGGTTCATCTTTCCGATGCGGGCCATCAGCTTCGTGATCCTGTGCACCGGCATCGAGTTGTTCTCGCTCCTGAGCCTGCAGGACGGCGTGGCGCATTTCGCCCATCTGGGCGGCATGCTGTTCGGCTTTCTGTATCTCAAGCGGGTCTGGAGGCTGAAGCAGTTCTGGAGCGGGATCCGCTGGCGGCTGCGCCGGCGCCGCTTCAGGGTGATGCGCCCCGAAGACGAGAACTACCCCTACCACTGAGCGCCGCGCGTACCTGTCAGTTGCAGAGGCCGCCGAGATAGGACTCGGCCAGGGTGTCCCCGAAGCTGCCGTCCGGCTGGGCGGGAATTGCGAGGCGCAGAAGGCCCCCGGCCGTGCCGTTGTGGAAGTCGACGACGACCGCCGTCTTGGCATTCCCCGAGGGCATGATGAGGACGACGTGGCTGCAAGCGTCCCCGGACGCCGAGCCCCAGATCGCTCCCCGGGCGTTGACGATCGGAGCGTCGACGCCTCCCTGCATGCCCGGTGCGCCGAGCATGATCAGGCGACCGGCGCCTCCGTTGGTGCAGGTCTTGGCATCCTTGCAGCCCCTGTTGTTGATCGGCACATCGACACCGCCGCGCAGGCTCGGTCCGCCAGGCGCGACCGGCACGGGCGCCGGCCGGTGCCAGACTCCCAGATCGATCTGCCGGGGAGGGGCGAACAGACGCCCGCTCGCCAGATCGAGCGGGGCGAAGAAGTACCGGTCGGACGACCCGGTGTAGAACAGGTACGAGCCGCTCGCGGTGGTCGCGATCAGAGGCAACAGGTCGTCGCCCGAGCCGAACGTGAGGTAATGGAAATCGGTCCAGTCGCCGCCCGCATACCGCGTGTAGGCAATTTTGTTGTACACGCCGTCGAAGCGGCTCCAGACGAGGACAGGTGCCCCCGCGTCGTCGAGCGCCAGGAACGGGGACGAATCCCGCGCCGTGTCTCCGGTGGGCGCCACCACGCCGACGTGCGTTCCGGAAGCGTCGGTGACACTGAAGCCGATCGCCCAGACCGCCCCGGGGCGTCCGCGCATCGACCGCCCTTTTTGCTCCCAGACCAGGACGGTTGATCCATCGCCGGCGGTCAGGGTGTGCCGGGCCGCCGCGGCCGGCAGGCAGGACGCGGCGAGGCACAGCAAAATCCCTGCGGCCCTCGCTGCCAACCTCGCCCCCGTGTGACTCCTCACCGCCCGGCTCCTAGAATGGATTCTTGAGATTGATGATATTGCTCACGTCGAACGTGCGGAGAAACTGCTTCAGCACCGGAAGGTGGGGATAGAACTCCTGCAGCTTGTCGAAGTAAAGATCGCTCCGCTCCTC
>QHXY01000433.1 GCA_003223145.1 Acidobacteriota bacterium | reverse complement strand
TCCTGCCGACCGCCGTCACCTACTTTCTTCTGGATGGGATTGTCCGGGGGCGAATTCCCGATCCAAGGCGATGGCTTTACATGGCCTTGATCATCGGTCTGCCGCTTCCGGTCCTGCTTCTGAACCGCTGGACCCTCACACGGGAGTCGATGTGGGGGAACGTCGTGGCGCGTCTCAATTTTTATACGCCGGACCCGTTTCGTCAGGCGCTCGGTTTGGGAGCCAGCTTTTTCATCGCGCTCCTGACGTTCGATGGCTTCCTCCGCCCCAATCGCAGCGCCGGGGAGCGAATGGCGAAGGCGTGGCTTCTGGTGGCGCTGGCCCTCGCCTACTTTCCGAGTTTCAACTGGCGCTGGCACCTCATAAACGGGACGCAGATCCCGCTCGCAATCCTGGCCACCCAGGGGCTCCGGCGCACCACGTTCCGGACGATTCTCCGCAGCCGCCGGCGAGCGACTGCCCCGTGGTGGCCGAATAGTCTCCGTGGATGGCCGGGTGTGAGGGCCGCCACAGGGGTGACCATCGTGCTTTGCTGCCTGGGCAGCGTGAGTCTGCTCCTGTCGTACGGCTACGAAGCCGGCCAGGTGATGGGGCCCACCTATCTGCCCAGGACGGAAGTCGCGGCGTTCGAATGGATGAGCCGGGAAGTACCGCGGGAGGCGCTGGTACTCTCCACCTACCCCACCGGAAACTACATCCCGAGGCTCTCGGGCCAGCGCGTCTTCATCGGAGAGGACAAGCTTACGGAGGACCTGAACGGCCGTGAGGCGGATGTCGAGGGTTTCTTCCGGCCGGGATGGAGCGACCAGGAACGGATGGAACTCTTGCACCGGTTTGGCGTGGACTACGTCTTCTACGGTCCGGAAGAGCAGAAGGTGGGCGCCTACGACCTGTCTCGGGCAGCTTTCCTTCAGTCCGTCCACCAGGTGGGGGGGGTGCAGATCTACCGGGTGGTCGGCTCCCGGCAGACCGAGCGTCGGGCGGCCTCCGAATCCCGCTTGGAGGGAGGCCTGCCGTGATCCCTGCAGGGCGCGCTCCCGGAGACGCGGGGCTCAAGAGGTGGTCCGCCGTGCCGGATGCCGCCGGCATCAAGGTGCTGGCGTATCACTGGGTCGATCCCGAGCCTGGCCAGAAGCTACGCCAGTGGGGCGTGACTCCGGCGGCCTTCGAGGCGCAGATGACCGCACTCGCCGAGGGCGCATACCAGGTCCTCTCGCTGGAGGAGGTGTTGCAGGTCGTCCATGGCGAGCGCCCATCGTCGCCCAAGGCGGTGGCTCTCACCTTCGACGACGGGTACCGGAGCCTCCTCGATCACGCCTTGCCGGTTCTTGAACGATTCGGTTTCCGGGCCACCTTCTTTCTGGTGAGCGATCGGGTGGGAGGGACCAACGCCTGGGACGCGCGCCATGGCGATGCCCCCCGCTCTCTGATGAGCTGGGACGAGGCGGCGGGGCTCTTGGCTCGCGGAATGGAGATCGGGGCGCACAGCCGAACCCACCCCTTCCTGCCCGACCTGCCGGAGCGGGAGCTGGAGGACGAGATTCGGAGATCCAAGGAAACCATTGAGGACCGGCTTGGCTGCTCTGTCCGATTCTTCTCCTACCCCCACGGACTGATCGTCGAGAGGTGTCGGCATTCGGTCATGGCGGCCGGGTACGCAGGAGCCTGCTCCAGCCAGCCGGGCCGGAACGAGCCGGGGACGGATCCCTTTGTGCTGCGCCGCACCGAGATCACCTGCCACGACACGGTCCGGTCCTTCGCTTTCAAGGTCCGCACCGGCTTCGGGGTGCGGAAGTGGGCAGGCACCCGGATTCGCGATTGGTTCTCGAGACGATCTCCGGTCGCCCGTGAGGTGTCGTTGTGAGCCAGGCACGCCTTTCGGTGGTGGTACCGACGTTCAACCGCCGATCGATCCTGCAAAGGACCATTCCCGCGTTGCTGAAACAGCGGGACGTCGGGGCAGAGTTCGAGGTGATCGTGGTCGTCGACGGTTCCACCGATGGAACTCTCGCTCTGCTCAATGAGATGGGGAGCGCCCCGCGCCTGCGAATCATCGCGCAGAAAAACCGGGGTCTGGCCGCGGCCCGGAACCGGGGCGCCGCCGCGGCCCGGGGCGAAATTATCCTTTTCCTCGACGACGACATGATGGCCGGTCCCGATTTAGCCGCGGTCCACGTCGCGGAGCATGGCACCGCCTCGGACATGGTCGTGCTTGGAGCGTTGGGTCTGGCCGAGGGGTTGCGCCGGTCCTTCCTGAAAGAAGGGGTTGAAGCATGGAGCCGTGACATGGAACGGCGCCTCTCGGCGCCGGGGTACCGGCTGCGATTCGATGACTGGTCCTTCGGGCACGCCTCCATCGGTCGTGGGCTGTTCCTGGGCCTCGGGGGCTTCGATGAGAGGTTCGTGGCCTACGGGAACGAGGACTACGACCTTGGCTGGCGCCTGAGTCAGCGGGGGGTTGAGATCCGGTTCGTTTCCCGAGCCGTGGCCCGCCAGATTTACGACAAGAGCTTCCTGTCCTGGTTGCGGGACATGGGTTGCGTCGGCCGGGCCGACGTGGTGATGGCCGCGAAGCACCCCGAGCTCGCCTCCTCATTGAGACTGGCCGGTGGTGAGACCCACCGGCTCAAGCGCCTGGCCCGCTGGTCTGGACTGGCATCGCTCGATCCACTGGCCCCCGCCTGGACGGCGCTGGCGGGGACATTGACTGTGGCGGAGCTCCTTTCACTTCGGGGGCCATTGCTGAGCCACGCGCAGTCCTTGATGGGGGAGCGGGCCTACTGGCGAGGGGTTCGGAACGCCCGGCGCCCCGCCTTCCTGCCTGAAGCGCGGGTGATGAAGTGGCCAGGGAGAGCGCTGTGAAGATCCCCAGGATCTCCGTCCTGATCGCCACCGCCGATCGCCCCGAGCTTCTGGCCGGATGTCTGAAAACCCTGTCCGCCAGTCACTTCACCGAGGCGGAGGTCCTGATCCTCGATCAGAGCCGGGAAGACCCGGCGTTTTCCGTCGGACATGGGAACGGTCCCTCGTTCCGATACTTCCGATGCGCGCGCCGTGGCAAGAGCGCAGCTCTCAACCAGGGAGTGAAGGAGGCCCGCGCCCCCTGGCTGGCCTTCACCGACGACCACTGCCACGTGGCGGGCGACTGGCTGGAGGTGATTGACCGGGCGGCCCGGGAGAGGGGGACGGGATCCGTCCTGACCGGCCGGGTCATTGCCGGGGTTCCGGAGGGGGAGGCGGTGACCGCCCCATCCCTCCGGGAGATGGGTCGGGAGACGACGTACACGTCGCCGACATTCCGGGATGTCCTCTTCGGGAACAACATGGCCATCCCCGCCGATCTCTTGCGGAGAGTCGGCGGGTTCGACGAAGGGCTCGGTCCGGGGACCCCGGCGCCGGCCGCGGAGGACAATGACCTGGGATACCGCCTGCTCCGCGCCGGAGTCCCGATTCGATATCTGCCGACGATGGTGGTGACGCATGGGTCGTGGAGAAGCGGCCCTGACCAGGTGAGGGTCTACCGCGACTACGGGGTGGGGCAGGGGACCTTTTATGGAAAGCATCTCCACCAGGGAGACCTTCACATGGCGGCACGAATGGCACGGAACGTCTGGGACGCCGGTCGGGATCTGGGCGGGGCGATCGTGCTGGGACGTCGCCACGACGTGCTCACCAGCTGGGCCTTCGCTCGTGGGCTCGTGCAAGGCTTCGTCCAGGCAGCCTGGTCGGGGAACCGGGGGCGGGCAGGGGCTGCCACGCTGATGGGGGAGAGATGATCGTGCCACCTGCACCGGGTCGGCCACATGGTGACGAGTAGCGGGAGGCGATCCGAGTTGTCAGGCGAATTTCGCGACCCCGGCTCTGGCAGCACGACTATCTGATGCTGAACAAGATCGCGGACGGCCTGACCCGCCAGGCCGCCGCCCTCAACGGCCAAGTCGGAATCGACGTGCTCGACGTGGGGTGCAAATACAAGCCCTATCGCACGCTCTTCGACGGCAGGGCGTCCCGCTATGTCGGGTTGGATCTGAACCGGTACTGGGGTGTGGAAGTCCAGTCGGATGCCTCCCGTCTTCCTTTCGGGAGCGACTGCTTTGATCTGGTGCTCTGCACTCAGGCCTTCTACCTCATGGAGGATTTTCGCCGGGTGCTGGCCGAGTTTGTCCGGGTGACGCGCGGCGGCGGTCGAATCCTCCTGACCACGATCGGGATCTGGCCCCATCCACCAGGTGACCGCATCCATCGATGGAGCCGTCGTGAGCTCGAAGAGGTGTTGGGGGAGTTTGGCGAGGCCCGGGTGGAGGAGAACGGCGGATACCTCCGGCTGGTTCCGCAGCTGGCGAATGCGGCGCTCGCCATGGGAGTGGAGGACTATCTAATCCGCCGGTATGGTCGGGCGGGACGCATCGCAGCCACCCCTCTCAAAGGTATCTACCTCGGGCTCAACCTGCTCGCCTTGTCCGCAGAGCGGCTGATCCGATCGGCGGCCCGGTCCGGTATGGGCGTGGCCCGCGCCCTTGAGAGCCTGGATACGCACTTGGCGATCAATTACCTGGCGGTGGTGACGCCGCGGAAATGAGTTTCAAACGTGTCGTATGACCTGGCCTCGCGCCTGAAAGGCCTGCTGTTGAGGACCGGACCGGCGTTCATGTCGGATCGGTGGTCGGCTCCCCGGGTGCTCACCTTCATGATGACCTACCGCTGCAACCTGCGCTGCACCATGTGCTGGCAGTGGGGCGAGCAGGGACTGTTCCACCAGTTGCCCAGGGATCACGAGACCCAGCAGCTTGATCTGGCCACCCTGCGCTCGGTCATCGATGACGTGGCCGGGGAAGGCACCGGTGTCTTTCTCTGGGGCGGGGAGCCGTTCCTGCACCGCGACCTGATGCCATTTGTCGAGTACGTCAAATCGAAGAACCTCTACTGCAGCATCAATACCAATGGCACCTATCTCCCCCGGGAAGCCGAGCGTCTGGTCGACCTCGGTGTCGACGCCATCATGGTTTCCGTCGACGGACCTCGGGAGGTTCACGATCGGATCCGCGGGATGAACGGCTCGTTCCAGCGCATCGCCGATGGCGTGGAGGCGCTGCGGGCGGCGCGGAATGGCCGCGCCGGCAAGCCCGAGATCATCGTGAACACGACCATCTCCCCCGGGAATCAGCATGTGCTCCTCCCCACCTACGATACGGTGGAGGCCATGGGGGCGGACCGGATGATCCTGTCCCAGCTCTGGTTCACTACCGAGCAAATCGGACGGGCCAACGAAGCCTACTTCCGGGAGAAATTCAACGCCCACGCCGGGTCATGGCGCGGGTTCGTCATGGACGTCTCGGTTCTCGACACGGAGACGATCGCCGGTCAGATGCGCGACATGTCGCTGCGCAAGAGCGGGATGGAGCTCCGCTTCCTGCCTGATCTCCATCCCGGCCAGGTCGGCGACTACTACGCCCGCCCGGAGGAAGCCTTCGGCAAGACCCGCTGCTTCGTCCCCTGGCTGGAGGCGGAGATCCTTCCCAACGGCGACGTCACTCCCTGCTCCGACCGCCCCGATCTGATCGTGGGGAACGTGCGCAAGGAGCGCTTCCAGGAGATATGGAACAACGATGCCTACGGGGCGTTTCGTCGCGCCATGAGGGAAGACGGACTGTTCCCTTACTGCTCCCGCTGCTGCGGCTTGTGGTCCCACTGAGAACGATGTGAGCACGCGCCTGGATGTCTCGGTCCTCATCTGCACGCGCGATCGGAGCGCCCTCCTCCAGGGGTGTCTGGACTCCGTGCTGCGGTGCTCGCCGGCGCCGGCCGAGGTGATCGTCGTGGATCAGAGCCGGGATCAGGCGACCCGTCTGGTGGTCAGCCGTCGACAGGGGGCGGCGGTGCCGGTCCGGTACCTGCGGGGAATCAGCACCGGGCTCTCCCGGGCCAAGAACCAGGGGATCGCCGCCTGCGCGGAAGGGGTCATCGCCTTCACCGACGATGACTGCCTCGCGGACCCGGAATGGGTCGAGACGCTGACCCAGCCGATCTTGACGGGCCGGGCGGAAGCGGTCGTCGGACGGACCCTGCCGGAGAGAGCTGTCGGGGACCTGGAAGAGACGTCCTCGGTCTACGCTCCCGAAGGATGCCCGGTCTTCTCGAGACGGACTCATCCATGGCGCGTCGGTGGCGGAGGCAACTTCGCCGCCGCTCGCGACGTCCTCCGGCGGATCGGTTCGTTTGACGAGCGATTCGGACCAGGGGCGCCGCTCGAAAGCGCCGAAGACATGGACATGATTCACCGGCTCCTGCGGGCCGGAGAGCGCATCGTCTACGCCCCGAATGCCGTCATCCGGCACCGCTCCTGGCGATCGGCACCTCAGAACCGACTCTTGTCCCGGGCCTACGGTGTCGGTGCCGGTGGCTATTTCGCAAAGCATGTCCTGGCCGGAGACTGGATCAGCGGATGGCGATTCGCCGCCCGGCTGGGAATTCGGACCATCCACCTGCTGCGTGCGCTCTGCAGCTGGAATCGACGCGGCATCGCCGAGCAGGCGATCTATCTGGTCGCTCTGTTCGAGGGAGCGGGGCGATTCTTCGTGTCGAGCAGCCGCACGGCTCCGGGCGGAGCCACGGACCTCAAGCCCGGCGAGGAGGTTCGGTCATGATGCCGCTCGTGAGCGCCTGGCGGCGGCCGGCCAGTCGTGAGGCCTTGATTTTGCTGCTGGCAGTGGCGGCGTTCGTGATGGCCGTCGCCCCCGCCCTGCGGGAGACCGGCACTCCGCCGGGATGGGATCAATCGGTCCACTTGCGGGACAGCCTGGTTTATGAACGCATTCTGCGCCATCCGTCGGTGCTGGCGGGTGGGGTACTCGGGGCCATCCTCCACGGCTCGGAGGAATTCCCGCTGTTGACTCCTTCCGGCTACTATCCGCCGCTCGTGCCGGGAATCACCGCCCTCCTCTACGCTGTGGCCGGTCGCTCCTACGAGACGGCGATGGCGACGCAGATGCTGTTCCTGGTTCTCCTGGTTTACGGCACCTGGGCTCTGGGGAATCGGCTTCTTGGGGCGCCGGTCGGGCTCGTAGCCGGGCTGATGCTGATGGCTGCGCCAGGAATCCGGCTGAATGCCGAGGAATATATGCTCGATCTTCCCCTGGCGGCGATGGTGGTCGTGGCGGTGTGGGCCCTGCTGTCGACCGATGGCTTCGTCCGGCGGGACAGAAGCCTGGTGTTCGGCGTCCTCGTTGGATTGGGCATGCTGACCAAGTGGACCTTCTTCCTCTTCCTGGCGCTCCCCGTGGTCCTGGTGCTGGCTTCGGGTCTCGCCGCCTCGTCGAAGGAATTGCTCACGCGGAGTCGCCGGTGGGGCAATGCCGCGCTGGCGCTTCTGGCGGGAGGCTTGGTGGCGGCCCCCTACTATCTGCCGATTCTGCCGATCCTGGTCAGCAAGACCATCGTCCATGCCGGCGGCGCGGCCGATGGATTCGCCTCTCCTCTTACTCCCGCGGCCGCCCTGTACCATCTCGAGGCGCTGCCGCGAACCCTCTTCGGATGGCCTCTGACGATCACCACGGCGGCAGGAATCCTGGGCTTCCTGTGGCGAGGCCAGGA
>QHXY01000432.1:1960-3131 GCA_003223145.1 Acidobacteriota bacterium | reverse complement strand
CAGGTAGCGCAGCAGGGCGTCGCTGAACCACACCGGCCGCGGAACCTCCCAGATCAGTTCGACCCGGCCTCCGAGAATGGGTGCATCGTGACGTCGGAACCCTTCCAGAACCTCGGCCGCCCAGTCGTATCGGGCTCGTGCGTCATCGTCGAGGAAGGCCACGATCTCGCCCGCCGCTTCCCGGATGCCCCGGTTGCGGGCGGCGTCCAGCCCGAGCTCCGTCTCGCGGACGCAGCGGATATCGATCCGTGCTCGAGTCGCACACTCGGCCACGACGGTGGAGGTCGCGTCGGTCGACGCGTTGTCCACCACCAGCACCTCGAACCGGGTTCGAGCCAGACTCTGGTCTTCCAGGCTTTCGAGCGCGCCCCGCAGGAGGTCGGCCCGGTTATGAGTGCAGACCAGCACCGTCAGCGGCTTGTTCATCGGCGGTCCTCGACGGCGAGCGGTCGCAGCGTGGAGCGGCGGGCTCGCGGATCGTAGACGTAGACCAGCGCCGGGCGATCGGGATAGAGGGCGGCCAGCCCCTGATCGGCCTCGCGACCGAGATCTCTCGCGTAGACGACGCCGCTCCGAAAATCGAGAGGATTCCGAACGAGATCTCCCGGTGGCATCCTGCCGCTTCCGGTGGCGAGAAAGACCAGGGCGGACGAAATCCCCGCCCGCTCCACCGAGGTGAAGAGGTCGCGGTTGTGGTTCACCTTGTCCCGGTAGTGAAACATCAGGAAAGGAACCGAACCGGCCACCGTCAGGAGGGCTCCGAAACCGAGGGCCAGCGCAGCCCCCCGCTTCACTTTCCAGGGGGGGATCATCCCGCCGAGAACCTCCGGGGCTCGCATCCAGCCGGCGGACAGAAGAAGAGCCAGATAGGTGATGCCGTCATAGTAGTACCGTGGACCGTACTCGTTGCTTCCTTTGTTTTGAAAGATCAGATACGAAATCGCCAGACCGGCCAGCGAGACCAACATCAGGACCGGGATCGGCTCACGTCGGAACCACTCTCGCCATCGCCGCCCACGGACCAGCAGCCAGAGACCCGCGAGGGTGCCGGGTGCGAGCCAGAAGCAGAGCTTGAGGATCCACCAGCTGGTCGCCGCCAGGTGGTCCACGCCAAGTCCTGGCTGAAAGTCCCCCGAGTCGTAGGCTCCGTACCCCGACTGCCAGACGGACC
>QHXY01000432.1:0-1951 GCA_003223145.1 Acidobacteriota bacterium | reverse complement strand
GGCGAGACCGGCAACGGCGGCTGCCACGGGTGCGGCGATGGCGGTCAACATTCCCCACCGGCGTTCACGCACCCATTTCGAAGCGAGCCAGAGCCCCAGAGGGATCGTCAGGGCCAGCGCCGGACCCGGGCGGATCCAGAGCGCCGAGCCGGTGGCGAGTCCCGCCACGATCGCCCAGCCGCTACCGGCCCCCTCGGAAAGACGAATCACCGCGACCAGGAAGAGAGAGACCAGAAGGACTGTCGCCGGATGGTTGAAGTAGGAGGCGGCGTTCAGCATAAAGAATGGACTGATCAGGATGATCCCGATGACCGCCAGCTCACCATAGCGGCCCAGGACACGACCCCCCGCCCAACCGGCCAGGATCAGGGCCGCCGCTGACAGAAGAGGATTCACCGCCCACGGGACCCCCGCCCGCACCCCCAACGACAGGATCGCGGCCCATCCGGGAAAGGCCTTGGCGAAAAAGCGACCCCGGGCCTCGTCCATGATGAAGCTCCGCGCCCGGAAGAATTCGGGGTGGGGCGGCGCCTCCACCCAGAGTTTCCCGGCGGCGAAAATACGAGCCTGAGTCAGGTACGAGTTCTCGTCCGAGGAATTGGGGAAATCGTGCAGGATCAGAAACCCCACCGTGGCCGCCAGCAGGAACGCCAGCACGCCCAGGGCGGTGCGTCGGCGGACAGAGCGCGTTGACTGCAGACATTCAACTCCACGCCGAACTCGATCCGAAAGAATTCTCTCCCAGCGACTGGCCGGGCGCTCGAGAAGCAGAGGAATCAGCGACAGGAAGAGCAGAAAAAGACCGCCGATCACCCCGATGGCCGAGAACCCCCGTAACCGGTAGATCAAGCTCTCCTCCAGCCCACCCTGCGGCGTCAGATAGGCCCGGGCCAGGGGATCGGCCAGGACCCCGGCGAGAAGGAAGCCCCCCCCCACCAGGGAGAGAGCGCTGCGCCATCTGATCAGAGCCACGGCGCCGACTGCCATCAGTGTCAGGGCCGCGATCAGGAGCGCAACCCGGAGACGCGCCCTCTCGACGGACTGGGCGTCCTGCAGCAGGTACTCGAGAGTGTCGTAACGACCGACGACTGCTTTCAGGTTCCAGGCAATGAGACCGAGCGCAGTCGCTCCGGCGGCCAGCACACCGGCCAGGACCTGACCGCCCCGGAGAACGGGGCCGGCCTGGGTCACAGAAACGTGGGCGTGGTTCAAGGAACGGGTGGCCTGGCTCATCCGCGCTTCCTGCTGTACAGAGCCAGGGTCGATCCATCCGGCTCCCGGAATGATCCCAGCAACTCGAATTCTGCGAGCCTCTTTTCGAAATAGGCCTGCATACCGGGGACCACGTCCTCCCACGGTGGCACCGCGTTGGCGCCATCTTTGGTGGCCAGGAAATCATACCGATCGAAAGCCTGGTAGAAATCGTCGCGGTCGAACGGATCCAGTCCCACGTTGATAGCGACGTGTCGCTTCATCCGGTTCACCAGCTGCACGACGGTCACGGGAAGTTCCTGCCGCGCCGTGTAATAGGCGATGGTAGGACCGTTCACCTCCCGCATATCGGGGATCACGCCCAGCATGGGAGCCTTGCGCGACAGGTCGGCTCGCCCGGCCAACTCTTGTTCCAGCCGGGCGACCAGCGGACGGATGTTCCACTCACCGCGGTCCGCCGTCCGCCAGCTGCCTGCCAGCCCGGTGACGGGCAGAAGGACCAGCATCCCCATCGCCAGCAGCGCCCGGCCCGCCGCGGCGCGACGCCACAGAGCGACAAGACCTCCCGCCGTCATCAGAAGCAGGATCGGTATCCAGGGGAGGAGATACCGGGACTGTTTGTTGACCACGACGAATGTAAATATTGCGTAGAGACTCACGGCCCAGGTCAGAAGGAGTGCCCGGGCCCAGCGCGTTTCCTGGCCTCGCCACAGGAAGCCCAGGATTCCTGCCGCCGTGG
>QHXY01000099.1 GCA_003223145.1 Acidobacteriota bacterium | reverse complement strand
GCCCTGACCCAGGCCTTCGTCCGCGGCACCAAAGAGGACAGGGTGTTCGGCAAGGTGACCTGGGACATGTCGACCAACCACAAACTGCAGTTCACGACGACGCTGGATCCTCAGACTTACGACAACGAGGGCCTCGATTCCTTCACCGCGGTCGAGTCGGGCTACACCCAGAAGCGCGGTGGTCTGAACCTGACGCTGAAAGAGACGTCCATCTTCAACCCGAACGTCTTCCTGGAGAGCACGGTCCAGCACTTCACGACCAAGACCAAGGCGATCCCGACACTGAACGCGGACACCAACCACAACGGCATTCTCTTCACCGATCGCAACCACGATGGGTTTATCGACGCCACCGAGCGCGATGCCGGCGAAGACTACGACCGGGACGGAGTCTTCGACGTGTTCGAGGACAGCAATCACAATGGTATCTTCGACCTCGGCGAGGACAAGGACGGAGACGGTCGTCTGACGCATAAGGGCCTCCAGGGCGGGGGCGGCGGCTGCGAGGGCGTGCACAAGGAAGACATCGACTGTGACGGGAACGCCGATATATTCTACGAGGACCTGAACCACAACGGTATCCTTGACCAGGCCGAGGACAAGGACGGCGATCTGAAGCTCGACTACATCGACGAGGACCTGAACCACAACGGCCAGCTCGATCCGGGCGAGGACCGCAATGGGAACGGCATCCTCGACACCTATGACCCCATAAACCTTCCGATGGTGCACCCGTACATCGAGGACCGGAACAACAACCAGTACCTGGACGACCGCGTGCAGCCGCGGCCGGACGACCAGGAGGTCGAAGTTACGACCGGACCCAATGGAGAGCAGATCCGCACACCCATCGCGTCGAACTATCCCTACGGCGAGTTCCACCCGGTGCCGCGGGACCGGGATTTCGAGTTGGACGAGCGGACGCTGCGGGTGAGCGGCCCGAACGCCGGGATCGTCTTCGGGCAGCGAGAGCCGAGCGACTATACGGCGAACGGGGGCCGCATCACCCTGAAGGAAGACCTGACGGTGTTCGTGCCCGACTGGCACGGGCAGCATGACATGAAGTTCGGGGGCGTCGTGGAGCGCGATACCTACTCGCGGGACACCAGCCTGCGGCCGGTCCTGTACCCCTTCGCCCGGCCGGTCGCCGGCAACGTGATCAACCCGACGGTGGGGGTCCGGTTGCCGGCGGAGAACGAGGTGTTCAACCAGGCGTCGAACACGACTTACGGGATGTACGCCATCGACACGTACAAGCCGCTGCCGAACCTGACGCTGGGGCTGGGGGTGCGGTTCGACCGCGAGACGACGGATTCCTTCGGTTACACGCCGTTTGACCCGGTCCAGGAGCGCAATCTGTACGACCGGCTGACGGAGCTGGGCGGTCTGGAGCGCGGCAAGGACGACGCGATCCTGGGGAACAACGACGGGATGATCAGCGACGGGTACTGTGACGATCCGATCTTCTACGCGAGGGGAGTCGGCAACCCATGTGACTCGCCGCGCCGGGTCGACGGGCAGGACGCCAACCTGGACGCCATCGCGACCATCGAGCAGAACCTGGCGAGGCTGAAGCAGATCGCGCCGTCGCGGCTGACGCAGCACCACACCGCGACCACGCTGGTGGCTCAGAGCCTGTTGGCGCTGTTCCCGGACGCCAAGGGGATCGACCCGGTGACGGGAGACATCATCATCAACCGCCAGCTGCTACGCGAGCAGGGGGCGGCGACGTTCCAGGAGCGCGAGGCGTTCCGGCTGACGAACAACAACCTGGCGCCGCGGATGTCGGTGTCGTGGGACCCGTGGTCGGACTCGAAGACGAAGGTGTTCGTGAACTGGGGGCGGTTCTATGACCGGCTGTTCCTGGAGACGATCATACCGGAGGAGGGGCCGGACAGCATCTACCGGTACTACCAGATCGATCTCAATGGCGTGACGGCGGCGGGGACCCCGGACGGCGGCATCGGCCCCCCGCTCACCAAGGCGCCGCCGAGCGCCTCGCAGGTGGACCGGGGACTGCAGACGCCCTACTCGGACGAGCTGACGGTGGGTTTCGAGCGGGAGATCGCCCCGGAAGTGTCGATCAAGCTGACGTACATCAACAAGCACTACCGCCAGCAATTGCAGGACCGGGACGTCAACCACGACGTGCGCTACCACGACGGGGTGGTGCTGGACCAGCTGGGGATCCTGCTGCCCCCGGGCAGTGGAGGCGGGGCGTCGTCGCAGCGCATCCAGGACAACCGGCCCGACCTGTACATCCACAACTTTTTCTTCAATCAGATCTTCCGGGTGGGAAACATCAACCACTCGGTCTACCACGGTTTCGAGCTGCAGGTGACCAAACGGCTGAGCCGGAAGTGGGAGATGGTCGCGTCGTACACCTACTCGCGCAACCTGTCGCAGGCGGAGGACTTCGAGTCGGCCCTGGGCGACGACCCGGCGGCCATCCCGCAGGAGTACGGGTACTCCTCGGACGACCAGCGGCACGTGGTGAAGTTCAATGCGTTTGCCTACCTTCCGAAGGACTGGCAGGTGGGCACCACCATGAGCTGGGCCACGGGGCTGCCGTATTCGGTCATCAGCACGTTCCAGGCGCTGGACAACTTCGATTACCCGGCGGGCCGGTTGCTCTACGGCTACGTTCCGGACCGGGCGGACGCCCTGGGTAATCGTCGCTTCGTCCTGCTGCGCCGTAACGACCATCGCAACGCACCCATTCTGACCATCAACGCCGAGGCCCAGAAATCCTTCGTGCTCGGAAAGCTGAATTCGCGGTTCTTCTTCACGATCGCGAACCTTCTGAACAAGGACGACCTGCGCATCTTCTCGTACCAGCCGGCCTCCCCTGATCGCAGCGGCGCCCTGCAGCTCGATTCGGAACGCCGCTTCGGCCGCCGGTTCCAGATCGGCCTGCAGTTCGAGTTCTGAGTCGCGGATCCGGGCCCGCCCGCGCGAGCGGATCCGGGCCCGGGCCACTCCCGCCTCCGATCCGTTCCCATTCGTTGACACCTTCCAGGTGGGCGCGCTAGACTCCCCGCCCGGCGCGCCTTCTGCTGAGGCCCATGGCCATTCGCTTCTACAACACCCTGACGCGTCAGGAGGACGAATTCGTCCCCCTGCACAGCGGCGAGGTGCGTCTCTACACGTGCGGCCCGACGGTGTACGACTACGCCCATATCGGGAACTTCAGGACCTATCTCTGGGAGGATCTGCTGCGGCGCTTCCTGAGATTCCGCGGCTACCGGGTCACCCAGGCGATGAACCTGACCGACGTCGATGACAAGACGATCGCCAACGCGCGCGCCGCGGGTATCTCGCTCGAGGACTACACGCGCCGGTACATCGACGCGTTCTTCGAGGATATCGAGACCCTGGGCATCGAGAAGGCCGAGCACTACCCGCGTGCCACGCACTTCATACCGGACATGGCGCGGCTGGTCGGAAAGCTGATGGAGCGCGGGCACGTCTACGAGAGCCGCGGCTCGCTCTACTTCAAGATCGCCACGTACCCGGGTTACGGGCGACTCTCGCGTCTCGACACGGCCGCGGGCGTGGGGCAGGCGCGCATCGATTCCGACGAGTACGAAAGGGACAACCCGCGCGATTTCGCCGTCTGGAAGGCGCCCAAGGACGACGAGCCGTTCTGGCAGACGGAAATCGGCCCCGGCCGCCCGGGGTGGCACATCGAGTGCTCGGCGATGTCGATGAAGCTCCTCGGAGAGACCTTCGACATCCACACCGGCGGCGTGGACAACATCTTCCCCCACCACGAGAACGAGATCGCCCAGAGCGAGGCGGCGACCGGCAAGCCGTTCGTGCGCTATTGGATGCACGCCGCGCACCTGGTCGTGGACGGCGAGAAGATGTCGAAGTCCCGGGGCAACTTCTTCACCCTCCGGGATCTCGCCGCCCGCGGCTATGACATGCGCGCCGTCCGCTACCACCTGGTCTCAGTGCACTATCGCAAGCCGCTCAACTTCACCTTCGAGGGCCTGGCGCAGAGCCAGGCGGCGCTGGCCCGCCTCGATGACTTGGCGCTCCGTCTCGGGCAGTTCGGAGCGTCTCATACAACGGGGACCGGAGATCTGGCCGCCAAGGCGAGGGAGCGGCTCCAGGGGATGCTCGAAGACCTCGATCACGACCTGAACACGGCCGGGGCGCTCGGTCATCTGTTCGAGCTCGTCAGGGAGACCCACACCACGCTCGACACCGGTCGGTTCAGCACAGAGGACCTGGAAGCGGTGCGCAAGGTCCTGCATGCCTTCGGAAGGATTTTCGGCATCGAACCCGGGCAGCGGGCCGACCTCGACGCGGAGATCGAGGACCTCATCCGCCGGCGGGCCGAGGCGCGCTCCCAGCGGAACTTCGCGGAGTCCGATCGCATCCGCGACGATCTGCTGAGGCGCGGCATCGTGCTCGAGGACACTCCGCAGGGTGTGCGCTGGAAGCGCAAGAGCGCATGAGATACCGCTCGCGGGCTAAACCGTCCAAGGCCGCGCCGGGTCTATATCTCAGAGGAGGCGATGGAAGTTGGCCCGGATCGTCAAGACAATGACGAAAGGCTCGTGGCCCGGTTTCTGCAGGGCGATGAGTCCGCCTTTGACAGCCTGGTCGTGCGCCACCGTCAGGGAGTCTACCGCCTTGCCTACCGGCTCCTGGGGCGCCACGAGGAAGCGGACGATGTCGCGCAGGAGGCTTTCTTGAGGGCCTACCGGAGTCTGCGCGGTTTTCGCGGCGAGGCCACGTTCCGCACCTGGGTCACACGCATCGTGATCAACCTGGCGCTCAGCGTCCGCCGGAGGCGGACGACATCGGTTCCCCTGGAAGACGCCCCAGAGCCGCGAAGCGACGCGAACGGGCCGGACACGGCGCTCAGACGCCAGGTGCGAAAGGCAGTCGGGGGGCTGCCCCCCCGCCAGAGGCAGGTCCTGGTCCTCAAAGTCTACGAGGGGATGAAGTTCACGGAGATCGCCCAGGCGGCCGGCATGTCGATCGGCACCGCCAAGGCGACCTTCTTCCAGGCGGTGCGCAACCTCAGGGCGCGCCTCGCCCCGGCCGCGGGGGCGCAGGACGGAGAGGCATGACGACGCCGGGCTGTCGGAAGGCGCGCGACTGGGCCGCGCAGATGTTCGCCGGGGAGATGGAACCGGAAGCCCGCCGGGAGCTCGACACGCACCTGCGCGCCTGTCCGGCCTGCGCGGCGGAGGAGGAAAACATCCGCCGGGAGCTGTCCCTCCTCAAGACGGAGGATCCCCCGGATCCCGGCGTCCCGTACTGGTCTTCGTTCAGCGGACGTCTGCGGACACGCATCGCCGCCTACCAGAGGCGCCGGCGGACGCTGCGTCTGGCGGTGCTGGCGGCCGCGGCCGTGCTGGTCGCCGCCCTGGCCCTTCTCCGTCCGCGTCACGAGGTTCCGCCGCGTCAGATCGCCGAAGGACCGGTCGTCGAAAGAACGGCACCGGTGGCCGGCGAGGGTCAGCCGGCCCTTCCCGCGCCCGAAGATGTTACAGCGCGTCATCCGGCCGCCGCGCGACCATCCCCGGCGCGTGTGCCGTCGGTCGCCGAGGCCGAGGCACACCTCGACGCGCTCCTCCGGCAGGCGGCAGCCGAGGGGCAGGCCCCTCGCGATCTGGAGGTCATCCTGGACGAGGTGGCGCCGGCTCACCCGCTCGACGGCGCGGACGCCCTCGGCCAGCTGTCGCCGGACGACGGCCGCTCGCTCTCTGAAGATCTGCTGGACACGCAAGGCTAGGGAGGAGATGGAGGCGTTGCTTCGATGAACAGCGTCAGGAACGGATGGGTGCCCGCGCTGCTTCTCGGCGCGCTCCTCCTCGCGACGGCCGCGCCCGCGCGGGCCCAGGCGGAGCGGCCCCTGCCCCGACGGATGGGCCCGGGACCGCGGGCACGCCCGGAGGAGGTGCGGCGGGCGGTTCAGGAGGTGGTCATCGCGCGCATGCGTGAGGCATTGCACCTGACGGAGGAGCAGGAGGCGAAGGTGGTACCGCGCTTCACCGAGCTGATGCAGACGCGCACCGACCACGCCATGAAGAGGCGCGCCGCCATGGCCCGCCTCCGGTTGCTGCTTCTCGACGGAACCGCCGGTGACCAGGAGATCGCCCGGGCGCTCAGGGAGGTGCGGGCGATCGACGAAGACTACCTTCACAGGGAAGGGGAGCTTCGCGGCGCCATCGACGGCAGTCTCACGCCCCGACAGCAGGGGCGCCTGGTGTTCTTCGAGGGGCGCATCAGGCGCGTCGTGCAGCGCCGGATGCAGGAGGCGATGGGAGCCGGACCGCGTCGCGGGCTGATGGCGCCGGGAAGACGCCCGCAGCCGCCGGATGACGGTTTCGATCTGCAGGAGGACGAACCGTGATGACGGCCGGCACGCGCCTCTCCGAGAAGACCCTGCCCTACGCCTCCGCGGCGGACGGCCGGACCGAGCTCGGCCGCCGGGGCGAAGAAGCCGCCGGGCGGCATCTCCTGTCTCTCGGCTACCGGATCCTGGAGCGCCGGTACAGGACCCGCGCCGGGGAGATCGACTTCATCGCCCGGGACGGCGAGGCGATCGTCTTCATCGAAGTGAAGACGCGCACGTCTCTTCGTTGCGGGCGGCCCGCCGAGGCGGTCGATCGCAGAAAGCGCGCCCGGATCGTCCGGACCGCCGCGCTCTATCTGGCGCGCCTCCGCGTCGACGACATCGCCTGCAGATTCGACGTCGTCGAGGTGATGGAGGGGCCCGCGGGCGCCCTCAGCATCCGGCTGATCCGGAACGCCTTCGACGTCTCGTCTTCTTGACAGTCGCCGGAAACGCTCTGTAAGATCACCGTTCGCGCCCGGCGCTCCCGGGCGTGAGCGGGAATAACTCAGTGGTAGAGTGCAACCTTGCCAAGGTTGAAGTCGCGGGTTCGACTCCCGTTTCCCGCTCCAACATCCGGGCCGGCCCCCGTCGGAGCCGGCCTTCTTCTTTCCGGGCCGCGGCCGGATTGACACCCTCCGGCACGCCTTGTAGAATCTCGCGCCACCGGGTCAACCAGGTTCGCGGGCTGGCGGCGTAGCCAAGCGGTAAGGCAGAGGTCTGCAAAACCTCGATACATCGGTTCGATTCCGATCGCCGCCTCCACCCGTTTCTCCGGCCTCCCCGCCTTGCTTTCCCGCGCTCCGGGACTATTTTTGACGGCAGTATGGGTTCCATGTTGAGCGCCATCCTGTCCGACTACGATTTCTGGGTGAACTTCATCTCGAACATGCTCGCCGGGATGCTGCTGGCCCTGATCTTCGGGTTGGTCCTGACCAGCGTCGTCGGCCACTACTCGGAGAAGCGCAAGGCGAAGGGGCAGCGGCGCAAGTTCCTGGAGTTCATCGAGAGGGAGCTGAAAAGGAACACCACCTCCCTCGTGGCCGCCCTCGCGGAGCTGCCGAAGGGGAACCTGCCGTACCCGCTGTTCGAGGTCTCGGCCTGGAAAGTATCGGTCAACTCGTCGCTCCTCGACAACATGGACGTCGAGCTGGTCCACCCGATCCTGTCGTCCTACAACCGGATCTGGGCCGCCAACGATCTGTACCAGAACCTGCTCGAGGCGTATTTCGAGAGGCTGGCCCGCCCCTCCGAGGCGTCGGAGAAGCGCTATCTGTTCTTCCGCAAGACCCTGCTGGACCGCCTGCGCGACCTGCAGCCGAAGCTCAACGACTCGCTGCAGCAGATCGATCACCACTTGAAAGTGGCGTAGGACGCGCCGGACGGCGCGCTCTCTAGCCGGCGGCCGCGAACGCGGCGTCCAGGATGGCGACCGCCTTGTCGGCGTCCGCCTCGCGGGCGATCAGGGGAGGCGACAGGCGGATCGTCGACTCGCCGCAGGGGAGGGTCAGAAGGCCGAGCTCGAACGCCTTCTCGATCACCTTGTGGCGCTTCTGCGGCGCCGGCTTGCGAGTCGCCCGGTCGGCCACCACCTCGATGCCGACCATCAATCCGAGGCCGCGGACGTCGCCGATCGCGGCGTGCCGGCCCTGCAGCGTCCTGAGCCGGTCGATCAGGTGCGACCCGACCACCCCCGCGTTCTCGACCAGACCGCTTTTCAGGAGGCGCAGGGTCGCCAGGGCGGAGGCGCAGGACACCGGGTTGCCGCCGAAGGTCGATCCATGGCCGCCGTCGTTCCACTGCATGACATCCTGTTTCGCGATGACGGCGGAGATCGGCATCCCCGAGGCGATGCCCTTGGCGAGGATGATCATGTCGGGCTCGATGCCGTAATGCTCGAAGGCGAACATCTTTCCGGTCCGGCCCATGCCGCACTGCACTTCGTCGGCGACCAGCAGGATGCCGTGCTTCCGGCAGAGCTCCTGGAGCTTCGGCAGGAAGTCCCTGTGCGGCGGGATGAACCCGCCCTCGCCCTGCACCGGCTCGACGATGACCGCCGCCAGCTCCGACGGATCGACCGAGTGGTGGAGGTAGGACTCGGTGAGCAGGTCGAGGCATTCGACGCCGCAGGTCTCCGGAATCCGGTTGACCGGGCAGCGGTAGCAGTAGGCGTAGTGCGTGTGCAGGACCTCGGGAAGGAAGGGGCCGTACCCCTTCCTCTGGACCGGCTTGCTCGCGGTCAAGGTCATGGCGCCGTACGTCCGGCCGTGGAAGGCGCCGAAGAACCCGACGATCTTCTGCCGCCCGGTGCGCAGGCGCGCCAGCTTCATGGCGGTCTCGACCGCCTCGGCGCCCGAGTTGGTCAAAAATACGCGCTTGCTCCCCCTCATCGGCGCGATCGCCGCCAGCTCCTCGCACAACTCGATATAGACGGGATAGAAGAAGTCGGTGTAGCAGATGTGGATCAGCCTGCCGGCCTGCTCCTGCACCGCCTTGACCACCTCGGGATGGCAGTGGCCGGTCGAAACGGTCGAGATACCGGCCGCGAAATCGAGGAAACGGTTCCCGTCCACGTCCTCGACGACCATGCCCTGCCCGCGCGACACCACGAGCGGCACGTCCTTCGTCAGGTTCTGGGACACCGTGCGGGAGTCCCGCGCCATGAACTCCCTGGCCTTCGGCCCGGGCAAGGGGGTCGTGATGCGGGGGTACTCACCCGGGTAGTCGGGTGGAAACGGAGAGCGGGCCACGGTGTTTCTCCTCGTGGAAATCCGGCGACGGCGCGCGGAGCCCTCATTCTGTCGGACCCCCGGGTGGGTGTCAAGGAGAGCCGAGGAGGGCGCGGACTCGCGGGTCGTAGCGCAGCGTTTTCAGATCGTCGACATCGCGCAGCCAGTCGGCGACGGGGGCATGGCTGCGTCGGGCTTCGGCGAGCCGATCGATCGCCTCCGCCGTCCGGCCGCGCCGGGCGGCGAGCCGGGCGCGCCACAGGGCGAACAGCGGCTCGCCCGGCAACCGGAGGGCCGCCTCGTCGGCGGCCCGCGCCGCCTCGTCCAGGCGGTCATCTCTGTACAGGGACAGGACCAGCGAGTGCCGTAGCTGCGG
>QHXY01000431.1 GCA_003223145.1 Acidobacteriota bacterium | reverse complement strand
TGATGAACACCAGACCCCAGTCGGCTCGCCCGGAGCCGCTTTTCTCCAGGGCGTCCCGCGCGGCGGCGCGCGCCGCCGCCGGCGCATCGTGCAGGTCGGACATCCCGACACCCGCCTGAGTGCTCATCCTCGTGAAGATATCACGACCACCCGCGGTCCCCGTTTCGACACGCGGGGGCGCACCCCGCTATAATCCGCGCCTCCGGCCTGCCTCGCCGCGGCGGCCGCGGGAGGGGCCGTGCCAGTCGCATCGGAGAACACCAGGACACCGCCGCCCGATCTGGGCGGATTCGCCCTGGTCATCGGCTCGGCGTTCTGCTACTCGATGCTGTCGATTTTCGGAAAGCGCGCGCTGGCGCTCGGCCTGCCGATCCTGCCGCTTCTCGCCACCCGTTTCGCCCTGGGCGCGCTCATTCTCTGGGGCTGGGTGCTGTTGACCCGGGAGCATCGCAAGGCCCTCTCCCGTGTGTCGCCCGGCAGGGTGTCGGGTCTCCTCGTCTGGGGGATGGTCGGCTTCGCGGGCCAGTCGGTCCTGTTCTTCCTGGCTCTGAGGCGCATCCCGGCGAGCCTGACCGAGGTCCTGCTGTACACCTGCCCGGCCTTCCTCGCCCTGATGCTCTGGGCGATCACGCGACGGCGCCCGCGTTCGTCGCGCCTGGCGGCGATCGCCCTGGCGGTGGCGGGAACCTGGCTGTGCGCCGGGCCGATCGGCGGAGCGGTGGATGCGCGCGGCGCCGCGCTGGCGGTCTTCTCGGGGTTCTGGTACGCCGCCTTCCTGATCTGGATGCACCGCCTGACACCCGGGATCCCGGGGGCGGTTTCCGGAGCCTACATCATCACCGGGGCGGCCTTCGCCTGCGCCTCGGCGAGCCTGCTGCGTGGCGGCGGATTCCTGTGGCCGCGGACCGCCGCCGCCTGGGGCAACGTGCTCGGCATGGTGCTGTCGGCGACCGTCTTCGGGTTTGTCCTGTTCGTCGCCGGCCTGAAGCGGGTCGGGCCCCAGGTGACCTCGGTCCTGAGCACGTTCGAGCCGCTCGGGACCCTGATGCTGGCCGCGGTCATTCTGGGAGAGAAGCTGGCCACCATGCAGTGGCTGGGCGCCGCTCTCATCATCGGGGCGGCGTTCGTGCTCGCCTCCACCGGCGAGCAGCAGGTCGACGGGGTCGGGCCGGCGGACGCTCCCTTGCCCGCCCTGTCGGAGGCCGCCGGGAAATGAACGCGCGGATGACCCTCGCGGCGAGGCGGTGGCTGCGATAAAATGACTGGCGCCGCGTCAGCTGTTTCACATTTCGGGACGGTGGCCATGCGACCGGACATACGCGACCTGGTGCGACAACGCCTCGTGATCTATGACGGCGGCATGGGGACCATGCTGTTCGCCGCGGGTCTGGTGGACGGCGAGTCGCCCGAGCCGTGGAACTGGGAGAAGCCCGAGGTGGTTCGCGAGGTGTACGGCTCCTACTACGTGGCCGGGTCCGATGTGGTGCAGACCAACACCTTCGGTGGCACACCGATCAAGCTGTCGGAGCGGGACCTGCAGGAGCGCACCTACGACGCCAATTATCTCGCCGCGAAGACGCTGAGGGAGGTCTGTCCCGAGGACGGTTACGTGGCGGGGGACGTCGGCCCGACCGGCAAGTTCATGAAGCCGATGGGGGAGTATACGCGCGAGGAGTTCGACGCCACCTTCGAGGCCCAGATGCAGGGGCTGGCGGACGGCGGCGTCGACCTGATCTCGATCGAGACGATGTACTCGCTCGAGGAGGCGCTGTGCGCTCTGCGGGCCGCCCGGAAGATCGCCAAGCTGCCGGTGTCGGTCTGCATGACGTTCGATCGGAACCCGCGCGGCTTCTTCACCCTCATGGGGGAAACGGTGCCGCACTGCCTGCGTGTGCTGCAGGACAGCGGGGCCGACATCGTGGGCAGCAACTGCTCGCATGGCAGCCCGGTGTTCATCGACCTGGCGCGCCTCCTGCGCGACAGCACCGACCTGCCGGTCATCGTGCAGCCGAACCGCGGCAAGCCGATCCTGGAGAAGGAGTCGATGGTCTACAAGCAGACGGTGCAGGAGTTCGTGGCCGACGCCCGGATCATCGCCGGCATCGGGGTGAACATCATCGGCGGTTGCTGCGGCACGACCCCGGAGTTCATCACCGGTCTGCGTCAGGCGCTCCGGGCGCTCGCCGCCGGCGCCGCATCCGAGGAGGGCCCGTCGTGAGCCTGGTGCCGACCTTCAGGCCCCGCGTCCAGATGCTGTCGCCGGAGATGATCGACCGGATCATCGACGAGGCGTTCGACGTCCTGAGCACCATCGGTCTGCAGTTCGAGCACCCGAAGGCCCTGGCGCTCCTGGGGGAGCACGGCCAGCGGATCGACAGGGCGGCGGAGCGCGCCTATCTGAGCCGCGACTTCGTGGAGAAGGCGATCCAGTCGGCGCCGAAGAGATTCTCGATCTGGAACATCACCGGCGACAAGTCGATCGAGGTGGGGGGCGACAACGTCACCTACGATCCGGGCTCGGCGGCGATCAAGATGCTCGACGTCGACGGCAAGGTGCGGCCATCGACCTCGGCCGATTACATCCGGCTGGCCCGGCTGGTGCACCAGCTGCAGAACATCCGGGCGTCGTCCACCTCGCTCGTCCCCTCCGACGTGCCGATCGAGGTGTCGGACTTCTACCGTCTGTATCTGGCGGTGCAGAACTGCGACAAGCCGGTCGTGACCGGTCTGTTCCGGGAGGAGTCCTTCCCGGCGACTCTGGAGATCATGACCATCGTGCGCGGCTCGGAGAAGGAGGCGGTCGAGAAGCCGATGGCGATCTTCGACGCCTGCCCGTCCTCGCCGCTGCGCTGGAGCGTGCTGACCTCCGAGAGCATCATGCAGTGCGCCCGGCACGGTCTGCCGTCCGAGATCATCTCGGTGCCGCTGACCGGCGCCACCGGGCCGGTCACCATCTCCGGGACGCTGGTCGTCCACACCGCCGAGAACCTCGCCGGCATCGCGCTGGCGCAGGCGGTGCGCCCCGGCGCCCCGGTCGTCTACGGGGGCGCGCCCTGCATCATGGACATGCGCGCCGGCCAGACGCCGTTCGGCTCGCTCGAGACCTACATGATCGACTGCGCCTACGCCCAGATCGGCAAGACCTTCGGATTCCCGATCCACTCCTACATGGGTCTGTCCGACTCGAAGCTGGTGGACTCGCAGGCCGGCAGCGAGACGGCCATGGGCGTCATCCTGGCGGCGCTGGCGGGCGTGAACATCGTCTCGGGCGTCGGCATCCTCGACTTCATCACCTGCCAGAGCCTGGAGAAGCTGGTGATCGACAACGAGCTGTGCGGCATGGCCTACCGGCTCATCGACGGAATCCGGCACCGTCACGAGAAGATGGCGATCGATTTCCTGCCGGAGGCGGTCCAGGCCGGCCATTTCCTCGGCCACCCGACCACGCTCAAGCTGTTCCGCGAGGAAGGGTACATGCTGGGCAAGGCGGTCGACCGCGCCTCCGCGCCGCAGGGGGGCGGCGGTCCGTCCGACTACCAGCGCGCCCAGACGATCGTCAAGGAGCTGCTCGCGAGGGAGCCGTTCCACCTGGCCCCCGAGAAGGTGCGGGAGCTCGACAAGGTGGTGCTGCGCGAGGCGAAGGAGTTCGGCATGGAGGCGCTGCCGGCCTTCGCCGGGTGATGACCCCGACCCGCATCGTCGATCCGCTCCCCGTCCAGGTGTCGCGGCCGATGGTGCTCCTGCGTCTCGGCTACCGCCGCCCCGCCCAGGTTCCCGAGAAGGTCGCCCGGCTGATCGACGAGATCATGGAGAAGGGCCGTGGGCTCCTGGCGCCGCGCTCGGTCTACGGGCTGTTCGACGCCATCACGCCCGAGCCGGGCCTCAGTCTCATCGGCGGCACGCTCCGTTCCGCCAGCCAATCGCTCCACGACCGCCTCGCCGGATGCCGCCGGGCCGTCCTGTTCGCCGCCACGGTCGGCCCCGAGGTCGAGACCTGGGCCCGCGATCTGATGGAGAACGGTGAGATGACCCGCGGCCTCCTGGCCGACGCCTTCGCCAGCAGCGCCGCCATCGCCCTCGGTCTCGAGATGGAGACGATCGCGGCGCGCGATCTCGCCGGGGAGAAGCTCGTCCCGACGAAACGCTACGCCCCCGGCTACGGCGACTGGTCGCTCGCCGACCAGGCGCCGCTCTGCGCCCTGCTCGACACCGGGCGCATCGGCATCACGCTGACCGAGGATTTCCTGATGCTCCCGGCTAAATCGATCTCCGGCGTCATCGGGGGACGCTGAACGCCGCAGGCGATGCGCCGTCGAGGCGGTTGGACCACGCTTGACACAAGGAGCGAGCCATGCGGGCCGGCGGTGCCACCGGCCCGGATCAATCTCAGGGGCAAATCGTGGTCGTACAGGTCCCATTGCCATGAAGCGCACACCGATGGGACCTGAGGGCATTGACGCAGGTCACAGGAACGGACGTGGAGCACGTCTTCATTTCGCAGTTGCTCGCAATGACGTCGGAGCCCGCCAGGACGTCGGTGAGAGCCGATACATACGGGTTGAGCGACGGCCCCGCCGGACCAACAAGAAGAAGCGACAGCACTGCGACCACCGCGAAGATCACCAGGAATCGGATTACATGGCGAGCCGATTCACGCATGGCACGATCCTCCTCTCTCGCACGGTGTTCACGCCGAAGCGACCGAATTCATCCTGACGAGGCCGGTGGCACCACCGGCCATTTGGATCCCGGGACTCTCGCGACGAAAACTTGGTGGTTTACTACCACAGTGAGGCGGGAGCGTCAATGGCCCTCGTGCGGGAGAGCGAGAGCGGGCGGGTCCAGTTCCGGCACGGTCTCCAGAAAAGGGAAAGGCGGCCGGTTCGGCCGCCTTGGTCGAGCTCGATCCATTTCGGAAGATTGCTTGGTGGCGGGGGCGAGATTTGAACTCGCGACCTTTGGGTTATGAGCCCGGTCCGACTCACGACGCCAGACTAAGCCAGACGACAAGGTTAAGTAGGACATGGACTTCAAGGCTTGCCCGTTGCGCCTCTTAGTCCTTGTTCGCCTGGGGTTCCGGCACAATTTGGGCACAGTCAGATTCAAGGAATAGGCTGCTAGCCCCATGTGGGGCGATCGGAGTCGAACCTCGTTGCCAGCTAGTCCCAATCTCTTGTGAGCACGATCCTCAAGCCTGCGTCGGGTCTATGTATTCGGTACTCGAAATGTTGGAATCCTTGTGGGAGGGAGAGAGTAAAGGCAGCCTGCTCAGGGGCACCGGACCGGCCACAGTTGATTCTCCCCGACAAGTCACTGCGATCCGCGTCGCTGCTCTCAACCGCGACGATGCAAAACAAAACCGAGGTCTGCCCCTTCTGCACGGGCACCGGGCGTTGCCACAAGTGCTGTGGCACAGGGATGCGTGTGATTCAGAAACGGGGGCTGAGATTGGCGCGCCCCGTAGAATGCAGAACCTGCGGGGGCTCCGGAAAATGCGAGCTCTGTCACGGGACAGAAAGAAGACAGCCGCAGGGATAAGCAGGCTTCAACAACGCAACCCGCGAATGCGTTGCCACAGCTCTTCGTCGGATGGGTGTGTGTAGAGCGTGGTGGTCAGCGGCGAGACGTTCCGGGCGAATCGTTGAGCGAAGAAGAGGTCCTTCGACTACGGGTACACTGCAGTCACGGCCATGTCCCGCAAGCAATGAAAGGGGTAGAGTCGATCGAAGCCAATCTTCACCTGCCAGGTCCGGAAAGCGAACTGGACGCGGCGGGGTGAGATGCGGACGCGGCTCTGCGAACAAAACAGCGGATCCTCCGATCGTAGCCCCTCGCGCCTCGTGGTCTTGTGCCGCCAGAATCTCCGGAATTTGACCAGCAGGGCATCCGGGAGGAACACGTCGCCTGCCCTGCCGTTCTCGGCGATCTCGGGGCGCAGCCGGATGCGGTTCTTGGGCCTTCCGTCCGGAGTATAGGCGTCACCGACGTTGAGTCCTACAATCTCCGCCAGGCGCAGGCCGGTCCCGAGGGCCAGCACATAGACCAGATGGTCCCGGGGAACTGGAACCTTGGGAATCATGACCTGCCACTCGAAGGAGCAGAAGATGGCCCTGTGCCACAGCCGTGATGGTTATACGTTCACCGCCGACGTTAATGGCCTGACGATTGAGCCAGGACCAAAGCCGATCCACTTGAACCGCTCCGCGCTTGAGAAACTCGGGCTGGCCGTCCGGGATGATTACCAGGTGCCGATCGCCCGTGCAGGGGAAGGTGGATCACTCGTCGGTGGAATCCTGGGCACCCTCTCACAGGCATTGAAGCAGTTGGAGGGGTCGGGGCATGTAGGGGACCGGCGGAACATCAGGTGGGCGATGGCCCTGGTCGGAGGACTGGACAAGAAGGCAGCTCAGATCATTCTCGACAAGGAAGGAGCATGATGAGCCAACTCTCGCCAACAGGACTGAGCATCTAAACCTACGACGGCTTGGTCTGCCCCCCGTTTCACCTAGAGGGAGTTTTCAGTGCTGAAGAAGCCTTCAAAGGAGGAGCAGGTTTGAACTCAGGGTCTTCCCGGGCAAGGGGAATTCGGTCAGATGTGCACCGGACTTGAGCCTGACCCGCACCGTATTGGCCCCGAGACCCCAACCAAGCAGCGCCTGACGGGTGAGCGCAGCCATCACAGCGAGTCGCGCCTGATTCACCAGCGCCCTGAGGGGCCCTTCGACGGTCTTGCGGAAGGAGAAGTTGGCTTTGATGAGCCAGACGCCTTCGACCGCGAAAGCTGCCTCGGTGGTGAGAGCGAAAGGGCGCCTGCTTCGTTGGATCATCATTCTCATCTGGACGCTGGCAGCCATGGTGGGGGAGGCGAGTCCTCCCCCACCAAATGCTGGTCCGTTCTAGACTGCGACTGCCTGCCGAGCGGCGATCTTGTGGAAGGTCGAGTTGGTGACCTCAAGCGTGTCAACGCGGGGAGTTCCCACGATCACCTTCGCCAGGGTCTTCAGCACTTCCGGATAGATCGAGCGGTTGTAGGACTCCGCGTTTTCCTTCTCTTCCCAGAGACTGATCGCGACAGCTTCCCTGCCGTCCGTGGGGACGCAGGCGATCTCGTCCTTGAATCCGTGCTGCTTCCGAAGCGTGGGAATGACGTCCTTCTCCAGCAGCTGGGTGAACTCGGTAACGCTGTTCGGCTTCAGCTCCATACGCACAGTGCGAGCAAACATGAGAACCTCCTCGGTTGTAGCGGCTAAGAAGGGGAGATCAGATGACCTGACTTAGCTCAGATGACCTGAAGAGGGAGTACAAGAACTCGTCTCATCAGCCACGATAGGTCAGTTCACTTTACTTGTCAAGTGAAAAGTGTGAAACCAAGAATACCGGCAAATGATTAATCTGTTATAGTTAAGCGACGAGGAGGAAGATCCAGATGGAGATTTCTTTGGTGATCAGGCGCCGGCTGAAAGAGATGGGCCTCGAGCAGAGGGACCTGGCACGGGCCGCCCAGGTGACGGAGTCCTACATCTCACAGCTGCTGACGCGGAAAAAGGCGCCCCCCGCGCCGGACCGGACTGAGCTCTACGACAAGATGGAAAAAGTGTTGAAGTTTCCCCACGGTGAGCTGGCGAGGCTGGCCGGCCTGCAGCGCCGCGAGGCATTGAAGAATGCGCTGGGAGACGCTTCGACGCCCCTGTTCAAGGAGGTCCGCGAGCTGATTCTCCGCAAGTGTCACCCGGCCAGGCGAAAACACGTACGCCCGATTTTTGAGAAGCAGCCTTTCGGCGAGCTCGAGCGCCTGGTCACACAGAAACTCCTGGACGTGGTCAAGAGACTCGCGAAGGAAGAATTGCAAAATGAACGCTGGGTCCGCCTGGTCGCTCGGCTGAGCCGCCGGCGCTATGAACAGATGCGCGTCCTGGTGCTCGAATTTCTGGACACGGACATCTTCAACTTGTCGGCGGAACAGTGCGTCACCTTCCTGGATCCGTTGATCGAATCCTGGGACATCGATCTGGCGACGTTTGGTGTGGAAATCATCTTGAGCCGCAGAGCGGCCCGCGAACCCTTGAAGAAGTTCGAGTTCATCGAACGGGAATCCGAACCGTCGGAGGCCGAGAAGTCGGGGCTAAGGGACTTTCTCAAGGATCCTTCCCTCGGCGGCGATGCAACCGGGGAGGAGATCGAGTTTCTAGGAAGGCTCAGATTCAAGGGGAAACAACCGACCCCGCTCTATTACTACCGGGAACTGCAGAATCTCAGAGATCCGTTGCATTTCTCTCCACCAGTCCCCAAACGGACCGCTGCATCCAGATCGTGAGGTCGGCCGCTGGGATCGGGGCACAGAGGTAGAACCCCTGGGCCGAGTCGCAGCCGATCGCCCGCAGGCGGTCCAGGGTCCCCTGGTCCTCCACTCCCGCCGCGACCACCTTGAGTCCCTTGGTGTGGCCCAGGTCGACCATGGGGCGCACGACGGAGATCCCCTCCTCGCCCGACATCCGGGCGATAACCGACCTGTCGATCTTGACCTCGCGGAAGGGTAGGCGCTTGAGATGCGCCAGCGACGAGAAGCCCGAGCCGAAGTGGTCCAGGGCGAGACCAATTCCTATGGCGCCGAGGTGTTTCAGCGTCTCGATCGCCGCGGCCGCCATGATGCTGCTCTCGGTGAGATCGACATTCAATTTCCCGGGATCGACTCGCCAGGTGGCCAGCAACTCCCTGGTCATGGCCGGCAGATCCGCGTCCAGCAGGTTTCGCCCGGAGAGGTTCACCGCAACGCCGACGTCGAGACCCGATTCCAGCCAAAGCCGGCATTGGCGCAAGGTCCGGCCGAGCACCCAGCGGGTGAGCGGCTTGATGAGCTCGGTCTCCTCCGCCGCGGGGATGAACTGATTCGGAGGCAAGAGGCCCCGCTTCGGGTGCCGCCACCGCACGAGCGCCTCCACTCCGATTGTCTTGCCGATCCGGAGATCAATCTTGGGCTGGAAGTGGAGGACCAGCTCGTCGTGCCCGATGGCGTGTCGCAGTTCAGCCGTCAGAACGAGCCGGGCGGCGTCGTGGTCATCCTGCCGGGGAGCGTACACCGCGTATCCGCGCCTGGCGCGCTTGGCGATGTACATCGCCACATCGGCGTGGCGCAACAGGGTCAGCGCGTTCTGGCCGTGGTCCGGACACAACGCGATGCCGATGCTCGCGCTCGCATGAATGCTCCGATCGACAATCGCGAAGGGCCGCTCCAGCGCCGCGAGGATTTTCTTGGCGGTCATCGCCCCGCCCTCGCTGCCTGCCTCCCCGCCAAGCAGGATCGCAAATTCATCTCCGCCGAGGCGTGCCATCGTGTCCGAGCCCCTGAGAAGACTCTCGAGGCGGCGCGCCACCTGCTGCAGCAGCTGGTCGCCGACGTCGTGCCCGAGAGTGTCGTTCACCTCCTTGAAGCCGTTCATGTCCATGACCAGCAGGGTGACCGATTTCCTCTCCCGCTGCGCCGTCAGGATGGCCTGGCGCAGCCGATCGTTCAGCAATGTCCGGTTCGGCAGACCCGTGAGGACATCGTGCAGGGCACGATACTCGAGCGTCTCCCTCTGGATCAGCTCATCCGAGATGTCCCGCAGTATGCCGACGAAGCGCCTTTCGCCGCTCAGGAGCATTTCGGTGGCGCGGAATTCGATCGGGAACGTGGAGCCATCCTTGCGGCGGCCCCACATCTCGCGCGATCCCGAGGTCGAGGCAGGATCCCGTCCCGGCCTCATATGGCTGGTGAGGAAGCCCGCGAACTCCCCCTGATAGGGCTCCGCCATGAGCAGCTTGGCCTCGCGGCCCAGGACCTCGTTCGTCGGGTAGCCGAACAGCCTCTGGGCGGCCCGGTTGAACGATTCGATGAAGCCGCCTTCATCGGTCATCATGACACCGTCGGCGACATTGTCGAGCACCGCGTGGATGTCCTCCACGCTCTTCTGCAGCGCCTCCTCGGCGCGCTTCCGCTCGATCACCTGGCCGATCTGCCGTCCGATGTCGGCCACCACTCGGAGGAGGCCGCCATCCGGCTGGCGGGTGTCCAGGCTGAACAGGGCGACGACGCCGGTCACGGTCCGCCCGTTGAGGATCGGAAACGCGATGGCGGCACCCCGACCGCATTGGGTCGCCGTGGCAAGACGACTGAAGGCGGGTTTACCGGCCAGGTCGGCGACCCAGACGGGCTTCCCGGCCGTCCAGACATGTCCCGGCAGCCCGATCCCGGGCAGGCATGTCGTCCCCGTCGTCGTTTCCCTCTCGATGGGCTCCGAGGCTGGCGGCGGCCAGGTGTCCAGAAGACGCAAGACTTTAAGGCGAACGTCCACGATCCAGATCTCCCCTCGCGCCCAGCTTCCGGTCCCGCAGAGGTTCTGGAGAATCTTGCGAGGCACCTCGTCTGCCGTCGGAGCTTCCGTCAGCGCACGGATGACCGCGAACGATAGGGCGCGCGACAACCCCGAGAACCCGTGCTCGGACCCCTCGTCGATCGTGATGACGCAGGCGAATGACCGCTCTCCGTTATTGGTTGCCAGCGTTGCGTGGATCTGGCCCCATGCTGGATGTCCGTCGGCGCGCCGGAAACGTTGTTCCAATCGGAACTCGTCCACTTCGCCGGCCAGGAGGCTGCGGGAGCGCACCGCCAGGGTCTTCAGGTCGTGAGGATCAGTGACCGCCCCAAGCGTGCTGGCCAGCAACTGCTTTTCA
>QHXY01000101.1 GCA_003223145.1 Acidobacteriota bacterium | reverse complement strand
TGGACGTGCCGCTCAAGTTCACGGCCAAGCCGGTGGGGGAGGTGTACGCCGCGCTTGGGGTGGCGCACGGCGTGACGTTCCTGATCGACCCGGCGGTCGATCGCCGCACCACGGTGACCGCCGACCTGAGTGGCAAGAACCTGAAGGAGGCGCTGGCGCTGGTGTCGAAGCTGGCGGGCCACAAGGTGCTGCGCCAGGACGGGGGCCTGTACCAGGTCTTCCCCGCCGCCGGGGGCGAGTCGATGGCGGAGAAACCGATCCACGAGGAGCAGCTGCCGCCGGCGCAGGTGCATCCATGAAGCCGAAGCGGCGCTTCGACCTGCGCGAGAACCTGTGGCACATCGCTGGCGTGCTCGGGATCCTGCTCCTCCTCAATCTCGGGTTCTACCTGTTGTTCAACCTGCCGCGGCTGCGCTCGCTGCAGAACCTGGAGGAGCGCCGCAACACCGCGGCGCACGATCTGCGCAGCACCACCGCGCGCTGCGACAAGATGCGCGAGCTGGTGGCGCAGTACGACACGGAGACCAAGAGGCTGGACGACTTCTACGACAACATCCTCGGCAGCCAGATGGATCGGATGACGCCGATCCAGAAGGAAGTACGCAGCATCGCCGCGGAGTTCCACATCGACCCGGAGGCGATCGACTACAACCCGCAGGAGAACCCGGGGTCGGGGATGACGACCTTCCAGATCACCATCCCCCTGGTCGGCGGCTATCCGAACCTCAGGCAGTTCATCAACCGGATCGAGTCCTCGAAGCACCTCTTGATCGTCGAGAGCGTCGAGCTGACGGGGGCCCGCGAAGGCGGGGCGATGCTGAGCCTGACGATCAAGATCTCCACCGTGTTCCACGCCCCGCCGGTGGCCGCCGTGCCCGGGCCGGCGCCGGGTGGTCCGGTGCCGCGTGTCAACCTCGAGATCGCGAAGATCTACCCGGTGGACTGGGCCTCGATGTCGGCGCCGCGGCCGACGTACGATCCCAACGGCCGGAACATCTTCACCTACGGCGCCATTCCTGTGCCGACGCCGCCCCCGCTCACGCCGCAGGAGAAGGAAGCGATCGAGAAGGCGCGGCTGGCGGCGGAGGAGGAACGCAAGCGCCAGGAAGCGCTGGCCCAACAGGCGCAGACGGCGGCTGCCGCGCAGGCCCAGGCGGCCGCGCAGGCGCAGGCCAACCTGCCTCCCCCGCCTCCTCCCAAGCCGCAGCCGCCGCCAATCAATTACAAGTTCATCGGCTACGTCGGCCCGTCCGAGAATAAGATCGCCGTCCTGCACGACGGCAACGATCTGATTTTCGTGCGCGCGGGGGAGAAGATCGGCGGCCAGTTCAAGATCCTCGAGATCGGCTACGAGTCGATCAAGTTCGGATATACGGATCCCAAGTTCAAGGGCGAGACGACGACGTTGCCGATGAGCAGCTCGTACTGAGAGGGGGTGACGAGGTGAGGACAGCAGCATCCACGCAGGAAGCCCGCAGCCGGACGCTTGGCGCCCGAAACGCCGGGATCGCCGCACCGGGCGGTGCTGCTGTTCTCCAAGGCGGTCTCCTCCGATCCGACCAGCACGCGCTACAAGGTCGCCCTGTCGCGCGCCAAGATGCGGGCGGCGCAGGATCACTTCGCCAAGGGGCAGGCGTACGTGAAGGCGGGCCGCATCGACGCCGCCATCGCCGAGTTCCAGCAGACGGTCTACCTCGACCCGTCGCACCAGTACGCCGCCAACGAGCTGTCCAAGGCGCTGTCGGAGTGGCAGAGGCAGCAGAAGCTGGATGAGTCGGAGATGGAGAAGCTGAAGAAGAGGGCCAAGTCGGAGGCTCCCGGGCGGGTGGCGCCGCACCTGAACCCCGCCTCGAACATCCCGATCGTGCTGCGCTTCAAGGATGAGACCATCAAGAAGATCTACGACGCCTTGAGCAAGGCCTCCGGGGTCAACTTCATCTACGACGACAGGCTCGACCTCAACAAGAAGACCACCATCGACCTTGCCGACGTGACGTTCGAGCAGGCCCTCAACACCCTGATGACCATGAACAAGCACTTCTTCAAGATCTGGGACGAGAACACCATCCTGATCGCCGACGACAACCAGCAGAAGCACAAGGAGTACGACGACCTGGTCGTGCAGACGTTCTATCTGAGCAACGCCGACGTCAAGGACGTGCAGGTGCTGCTGCGGACGCTCCTGGACGCGCGCCAGCTGGCGCAGAACGACCGACTCAACTCGATCACCATCCGCGACACGCCCGACCGCGTGCAGGTGGCGCAGAAGATCATCGAGTCGAACGACAAGGCGAAGTCGGAGCTGATCGTCGACATCGAGCTCCTGGAGATCAACCGCACGCTCCTGCAGACCCTCGGCATCGACCTGTTCGGTCCCGGCGGCGGCACCGGCAAGTCACTGAACCTGACCTACGTGGTGGTGAACTTCCTGAAGTCCGACGCCGACGCCCAGGTGATCGCCAAGCCGCAGCTGCGCGTGACCGAGGGCGAGAAAGCGACGGTGCGTATCGGCGACCGGATCCCGATCCCGACCACGACGTTCAACGCCGCTCCCACCGTCGGCGGCACGGTCGGCGTCCCGATTACCTCGTTCACCTACCAGAACGTCGGCATCAACATCGACGTCGAGCCGCGCGTGCATCACAACAAGGAGATCACGCTGAAGCTGAAGGTCGAGGTCTCGTCGCTGGCCGGCCAGATATCGGCGGGGAACGGTCTGTCCCAGCCGATCATCGGCACGCGCGAGATCGACACGACCATCCGCCTGAAGGACCAGGAGACCAACCTGCTCGCCGGTCTCATCCGCGAGGAGGAACGCAAGTCGATGACCGGCGTGCCGGGTCTCTCCAGCATCCCGGTCGTGAGGCGGATCTTCGGCAACACCGACACGAACATCCAGCAGACCGACATCGTGCTGACCCTGACCCCGCACATCATCCGCATCCCGGACATCACCGAGGAGGACCTGCTGCCGCTCTGGATCGGCACCGAGAGCGACATCGGTCTGCGCGGCTCCAGCAAGACGAGCGCCTTCGGCAGCACGCCGTTCGAGGGCAAGGAAGGCGAGGAAGAGGAGATGCCTCCGATCCCGACGATGCCGGAGCTGCCGGTCGAGGAGGCGGAGCCGCAGGGCGATGATCAGTCGGGTCTGCAGACGAACGTGCCGACGCCGGCGCCCACACCGACTCCGGCCCCGGCCCCCGCTCCGACGCCGGCGCCCTCCGGCGGCGGCGCGAGCGCCGCCCCGGCTCCGAAGCCCACCCCGGCGCCCCAGGACAGCCAGAACCAGCCGCCGCAACCGGCGCAGGTCTTCATGAACCCGGCGTACCTGAACGTCTCGCTGTCGCAACCGATGTTCACCGTCAGCGTCATGATCCGATCGGCCAGCGGCATCGGCAGCGTGCCGTTCCACCTTTCCTTCGACCCGCTGTTCCTGGACTTCCTCAACTACTCCAGGACCTCTCCCTTCCTGTCGCAGGACGGCGCCTCGCCTTTCGTCCTGGCGACGCTCGGGTCGGGCAACAACGAGCTCACGTTCCGTGCCAAGAAGGCGGGGACCACGACCCTGAACTTCAGCGACATCTCGGTGCTCGACACCTCGGCCCAGCGGCTGCCGTTCGATCGCCAGGGCATGACGATCAACGTCCAGTAAGGAGGGTCCCGGGACACGAGCCATGCGCGCCATCCGCCGGAATGACCAGATTGGGGTCACGCTCGTCGAGCTGCTGGTCACGATCGCCGTGATGTCGATCCTGGCCGGGGCGCTCATCCCGATCAGCAAGTTCGCGGTGAAGCGCCAGAAGGAGCTGGAGCTGCGCCGGGATCTCAGGACCATGCGGCAGGCGATCGATCTGTACAAGAAGTTCTGCGACACCGGTGTCATCCAGAAGAGCGGCGTCGACTCGGAGTGCTACCCGCCCGACCTCGACACGCTGGTGGAAGGCGTCGAGAAGACCGGGGCCCTGGGGCAGAAGATCAAGTTCCTGCGACGGATTCCCCTCGACCCGATGATCAAGTCGAAGGAGTGGGGCATGCGCTCCTACCAGGACGAGCCCGACTCGACCTCATGGGGACACGAGAACGTCTACGACGTGTACACCACGGCCACCGGCAAAGGGTTGGACGGCACGCAGTACAAGGACTGGTAGAGGAGAGACGGACACCTTGCGCCACGAACGCGGCTTCACCCTGATCGAGCTCCTGATCGTCATCGCCATCATCGGCATCATCGCCGGGATCGCCGTGGCGCAGATGCAGAGCGCTCCCAAGAAGGCCAAGGAGTCGGTGCTCAAGGAGGACCTGTACGCCCTGCGCGACGTCATCGACCAGTACTTCGCCGACAAGGGGAAGTACCCCGAGTCGCTCGACACCCTGGTGCAGGAAGGCTACCTGCGCAAGGTTCCGGTCGATCCGACCACCAATTCGAGCGAGTCCTGGCAGGTGGTGCACGCCGAGGCGACCGATGAGGACACCGAGGGCGCCGGCGGCATCATCGACGTGAAGAGCGGGGCGGACGGCACCGCGCTGGACGGCTCCCGGTACGCTGACTGGTGAACAAGATCGGCGTTGTTGGCCCCCCTCGCGGGGCGTATATTTCGAGGAAGGAGTTTTCCTGATGAACATGTTTTCGAAGCGTCTCCCCCAGTGGGCCGGGATATCCCTGCTCACCGTTCTGGTCGTAGGTTGTCAGA
>QHXY01000430.1 GCA_003223145.1 Acidobacteriota bacterium | reverse complement strand
GCATCGTCCTGATCTCGAGCGGCGCGCGCGGCCATCCGCTCGCCTCGCAGGAGGCGACTGGAGGGGGGAAGGGGAAGCTGGTCGAATGCAGGATGACCTTCAACCTCAAGGGCTGGTCGGCGTTCTACAAGACCGCCAAGGGAGACGGCACGATCACGTGCAGCGATGGCCAGAAGGCCCGGGTCACGATCAAGACGAAGGGGGGAGGCCTCACTTTCGGCAAGTCGGAGATCATCGGAGGCACCGGCAAGTTCACCGGTGCCCGGAATATCGGCGAGCTGTTCGGGTCCTACGCCCAATCCGAGGCCCACGCAGGCGCGGGCAAGTCCGCCGACGCTCAGGCGATGACCAAGGGGGAGGTCTCGCTGGCGCTCCACGGCACCGGTCGCGGCGTAGACATCGGTTTCGCGTTCGGGAAATTCACCATCGAGCGGGCCAAATGACCCGCTGAAGCGTGCACGCTGCGGTCGTTGTAAGGCATCTGTCTTTCCGCTACAATACGCCGCTCTGTACCCTGCAAACAACAGCGCGCCGGCCCCGCGGGTCCTGCCGCCCTGCATGATCCGGCGCCTCCCCTCATGTAAAGAAGCGGGAACCATGAACCGGGGCCCTTCGTTGAACGGAAGGACACGGACGGTCACCGGGTCCTGCTGCACCAATGAGATGCCGGAGAGACTGATGAACGCCAGTACCCGTCGCAAGCGCGCCCTGGTCTTCTTCACCACCCTGCTGCTGCTGGTCGCGGCCGCCTCGGCCGCCGGGCTGTACCTCAACAGGAAGTACCGCGCCGCCGCACCGGACCCGGAGAAGACGGCTTCGAAGGGCGAGGTCGTTCAGGGCGGGGTCGCGCTCGCCAGCACCAGGGCGACGCCCGCCGACAAACCGGTTCAGGACGACAAGAAGGACGGCACGGCGGAGGACAAGGAGAAGACTCCGGTGCCGTACATCAGCTCGACCGCCAACCTGGTCGCCGACGCCGAGGTCAGGGTCCTGTCCGAGGCGGAGGGTCGGGTGGCGGAGCTCCTGGTCGAGGAGGGAGACCGCGTGAAGAAGGGCCAGGTCCTGGCGCAGCTGGTCAAGAACGACGCCGAGATCGCCGTCAAGAAGGCACAGATCAAGGTGGAGAGCATGGGGTTCAACTACGAGCGCGCCCAGAAGGGGCTGGCCGACAACTTGATCAGCCGGGAGCTCTACGACAAGGCCTCGCTCGACGAGCAGATCGCGCAGCAGGAGCTGGCCGAGGCGCAGTGGCGTCTGGAGAAGACGACGATTCGGGCGCCGTTCACCGGCCGGGTGACCGAGAGGTTCGTGAAGCTCGGGCAGCACCTCAACCCGAGCGATCAGCTGTTCACGGTCTCGGAGTTCGACCCCCTGATCGCCAAGATCTTCCTGCCGGAGAAGGACGTCTACGGGCTCAAGGAGGGGCGCGACGTACGCATCACCCTGAAGGCCAGCGACACCACGCGCTTCCGCGGGCGGATCCGGCAGATCAGCCCGGTGGTCGACACGGCGACCGGCACGGTGAAGCTGACCATCGAGGCAACCGCGCCGCCGCCCGAGGTGCGGCCCGGCGCCTTCGTCACCATCGACATCGTGCGCGAGACGCACCCGCAGGCGGTCCTGGTGCCGCGCGAGGCGGTCATCCGCGAGCTGCAGAACGCCTACATCTTCGTCGCCAAGGGGAACGTGGCGGAGAAACGCACCGTCGCCCTCGGTCTGGAGGAGGGCGGGCGGATCGAGGCCCTGTCGGGCGTGACGGCCGGGGAGCAGGCGATCGTGGCGGGCCAGGGCGGTTTGAAGCAGGGCACGGCGATCAAGGTCATCCCGTCGCCGGAAGCGTCCGATCTCCGCGCCGTCGACGAACGCCCGGCCCGCGGCTGACGGAAGGACCGGGCCGGCCATGAGCCTGATCGAGTTCTCGCTGAAGCGACGCGTGACGGTGACGATGTGCGCCGCCGCCCTGGTGGTGTTCGGGATCGTCGCCTACACCCGCCTGCCGACCAACCTCCTGCCGAACATCTCCTATCCCAGCCTGACGGTCGAGACCCGGTATCTGGGCGCTGCGCCGGGAGAGATCGAGTCGCTCGTCAGCCGTCCGATCGAAGAGGCGGTCGGCGTCGTGGCGGGGGTGCAGCGCCTGACCTCCGTGTCGCGGCCGGGGTTGTCGCAGGTGACGCTCGAGTTCGGCTGGGGGCGCAACATGGACTTCGCCGCCCTCGACGTGCGCGAGAAGCTCGACCTCGTCCGCCTGCCGCGCGAGGCCGAGAAACCGGTCGTTCTGCGTCTCGATCCGAACAACGACCCGATCCTGCGCCTGTACCTGACCGGCGGGGCGGACCTGTACCAGCTGCGCTACGTCGCCGACGAGGTTCTGAAGAAGGATCTCGAGTCCACCGAAGGGGTGGCGGCGATCAAGGTCAACGGCGGCTACGAGGAGGAGATCCAGGTCAAGGTCGATCAGGGGAAGCTGGCGCTCCTCGGCGTGGGCATCCAGGAGGTCAACCAGAAGCTGTTCCGCGAGAACGTCAACCAGGCGGGTGGCAGCCTGTACGAGCAGGAGGCGCGCTACCTGGTGCGCGCGCGGAACGAGTTCAAGGACCTGGACGACATCATGAAGACCGTCCTGGTCACCAGGGACGGCCGCAACGTCCTGATGTCGGATGTCGCCGAGGTGACGCGCGGCCACAAGCAGCGCGAGGCGCTCACCCGCTTCGGCGGGCAGGAGGCGGTGGAGCTGGCCATCTACAAGGAGGGGGACGCCAATACCGTGTCGGTGGCGCATTCCGTGCAGAAGCGCCTCGACAAGGTCCGCAAGGAGCTGCCGGCGGGCGTGGCGGTGACGACCGGTGTCGACCAGTCGCGCTTCATCCAGGACTCGATCCACGAGGTCATCGTCAACGCGC
>QHXY01000097.1 GCA_003223145.1 Acidobacteriota bacterium | reverse complement strand
CGAAGGCAAGACCCGCTGGGACCTCACGGCGTTACGCGGCAGGGAGAGCGTCGTTCGCGCTCTGTACGACGGCCCGGAAGGAGCCGTCCTTGCCGACGAGCCGGCCGCGCCGGCCCCGGCCGGCGGCGCCGGAAAACCCGGCCGGGCGCATCATCTTTTTTATACCGACCCCGCGGGCGGCGACGCCGCGCGGCGCTGGGTCTTCCCGGAACGCTTCGCCTACCTGATGCGACCGGGAGCGAGCGCCGCTCTCGATCTCGTGGAGGAGGACGCGGAGGGCGCCGGGCGTCTGCACATCAAGCTGGAGACGGTCGGCATCGGCTGGGTGCACCTGCCCGCTGGCCCGCGCGAGGTGGTCCTGCAGCGGGCGCTCCTGTCGCGCGACTCCGGCCCCGGAACGGCGTCCGCGCAGGAAACGCTGGTGCACCGGTTCGTTGACCCGCGCGCCGGAGTGGTGGCGGAGATCGCCGGGCCGCCGGCCCCCTCCGGCCACGGGCGCCTGTCGATCACCGGGGCGAGCTTCGTCGACCAGGTCCTGGCCGGCGCGGCGACGCTCAAGATCTACGTCGACCAGCTCGACACGCCGGTGTTCAGCGGGGTGTCGTACGGCTGGGACAAGGGCCCGAACACGCCCATCGCCTCCCTGACACCGCAAGGCTACGCGACCATGGGGGATCTGATCGCGGCGAACAGCTGGGATTTCTCCGGTGACACCTCGGGCGGCGCCGAGGACGCTTCGACTGGCGTGCCCGTGACCGCCGGCGAGACCTGCAACGCCAACCAGTGCGGCTACAACCCCGGCGGAACCCACCCGAACCGGATCCTGAGCCGCGAGGATCTCACCGCGACCGGCGGTGCCCTCACCAAGATCAACGCCGTGACCGAGCGCGAGGTGCGCCCCGCCGATGTGACCGTGTGGCTGCGGGCCGGGTCGCAGTTCGAAGGCTCGAACGCCGCCCCCCCGAACGGCGAAAGCCGGTTCTGCTACGTCAATGACGATGGTGTCACCCGCACGCCCGTGCCGATCTGGCGCTTCCCGAACCAGGACCCCCTCGGCTGGTTCATGCAGCCGGGCGACCCGGCCTGGATCGGCGGCCCGTTCAATTGCGAGCAGAACCTGTTCAACTCGGTGTGCGGCGTCGGCGGGATCATCCCGAACCTGTTTACCAAGGGATGCACCGGCACGGTCGGCACCCATACCGGAACGCAGTCCGGGCAGGTCCTCAAGGGCGGCGTGGTCACGCTGCCGTCGGGTCACACCTTCAACGCGCTCCTGGTGAAGACCGTGGCCGATTTCTGCGTCTACCTGGCGTCCGGATGCTCGTCCTTGTTCAAGGCCGATGAGGTGCGCACCTTCGTCTATCTCTGGCAGGTCCCGGTGATTGGCACAGTGGCCCGTCTGACCTCGGTGCAGAACGCCCCCGACGGCACGTCGTTCACCACGGTGGCCGGGACCGATCTCATCTTCGGCCTGTTCCCGCCGCTCGGTATCAGCGTCACCGGGGCGACCGACACGACGGTGTCGCTGTCGTGGGACCCGGGGCGCGACACGCACCGCATCAGCGGGTACAAGATCTACTGGGGAACGGCATCGGGGTCGGGCGCGCCGTACGCCTTCGACTCGGTCCGCAATCCCGGCCAGGTCGTCTTCGCCGGCACCACCGCGACCCTCTCGGGACTGTCTCCCGGCACGACCTACTACGCCACCGTGACTTCGCTGTCGGTGTACACGGATCCCTCGACCCACCTGGCGACCACGTACGAAAGCCTCCTCTACCCGACGCAGGTCTCCGGGGATCCGGCGTTCGTCTATCCCATCGAAGTCCAGACGACGACCACCGGCGGGACCTGCATCCCGGCGGCGGAAGTCACCGGTCTCACCGTCGGCCGGGTGACCGGCGGTATCCAGATCTGCTGGAATCCGGTGTCGGACCCATGTCTTCTCGGCTACGAGGTCCTCGGCGCCGCTTCGCCGACCGCTGCGGCCAACTTCTCGGTTCTGGCCGACACCGGTCCCGAGACCTGCTGGACCGGCGACCCGGCCTCCGGCTACTTCCTGGTCGCGGCGAGGGGCACCGGCGGCACGGGGCCCTGGGGCGCCTACGGGCGGTGAGACGCGCCCGCCGCCCGTGCTGCATCCTCCTCGTCCTGATCCTGTCCGGAGTTCCCGCGGCGCGTGCCCAGACCACCTCGGCCTCCCTCACCGGAACAGTGCGCACGCGCGACGGCGGGGCGGCCCCGGGCGCGCTGGTGCTGGTCCGCTCGCTCGCGACCGGCGCCGAGCGCTCCGCGATCGCCGATGCCGGCGGGCGCTATCGCATCGATCTTCTATCCCCCGGCGAGTGGACCGTCCTGGCGCGTCTCGCCGAGGCGCTCGCCAGCGAGCCGCGCACCGTCACGCTGCACCTGCAGCAGACCCTGGTTCTTGATTTCGAGATCGGCTCCGCCCTCACCGAGAACGTCACCGTGAGCGCCGAGCCGCCTGTCGTCGATCCGGCGCGCACGACCGGCGAGCTGCGTGTCGGCTCTGAAATCATCGAGGACCTGCCGCTCAACGGCCGCGCCTTCACCGACCTGGCGCTGATCGACGGCTCGGTGCTGCCGTCGACGCCCGGAGAGTTCCTGGGGGAGCGCGCGCCGGTCCTGCTGGCGAACGGACAGTCCAGGAGGGCCAACTCGTTCCTGGTCGACGGACTGGACAACAACGATCTGACCAGCGGCACGGCGCTGAACGCCTTTTTCTCGCAGCAGGTGATCAAGGAGTTCGTGGTGATGACGCACCAGTTCGCGCCCGAGTTCGGCCGGGCCGGCGGCGGCATCCTGAACATCATCACCGAGCAGGGGACCAACGTGCCGACCGCCAGCGCCTTCGTCCAGGGGGTCAGCCGCCGGGTCAACGCTCCGGGCGGTTTCATCGACTCGCTGCCGGGAGCGGGCAGGGTGGACGACACCGACAGCCGCCTCACGACGGGATTCAAGATGGGCGGGCCCCTGCGCCACGACAAGGCGTTCTACTTCCTGGCCTACGAGCACCAGGCCCAGGACTCCGTGGTCCCGTTCACCGGCGTCGGACGCGACGGGGTAGCGGGTGGCGTCGTGGTCGAGCCGAACCGCGACGACAATCTCTTCCTGAGGACCGATTTCAACCTGACGGGCTCGCAGTTCCTCATGCTTCGGCTGTCGGGCGACCGGCGCAGGAACGGAGGGCTGAACGTCGGCGGGACCGACACGCCGGAATCGGGGTTCCACCTGGAGGAGAAGGATCTCCAGCTGGCAGCGTCGCTCAACTCGATCCTGTCACCCGTCCTGCTCAACGAGGCCCGCTTCTTCGTCGGGACCTCGGGCTTCGACCAGTTCGCGAACTCCGGCCGCCCGGGCGTCGATCGCCCCTCCGGGACGTTCGGCGGCAGCAACCTGTATCGCCAGATGCGCGACGAGGACCGGGTGCAGCTGGTCGACAACCTCACCTGGACGACGGGGGCCCACTCGCTGAAGTTCGGGATCGATGTCATCCACTCGCGCACGCGGATCGGCACGCGTTTCAACCCGAACGGCAACTTCCTGTACGAGACCGACGCGCCATTCGAGCCGGGCGACTGCGGCGATCTCAATGCCAGCGACGTCACGACCTACGGCGACAACCCGATCCCCTGTCCGGGAACCGTCGGCGTGGACGACGACGGCGACGGGGTGATCGACGAACCGGGCCTCATCCGCACCTACCCGGAGGTCTTCCAGCTCATCGAGGGAGAGCCTTCCGCCCTGCTTGACGATACCGCCTTCGCCTGGTTCGCGCAGGACTCCTGGCGGGCCGGCGATCGTCTCGTCCTCGACTACGGCCTGCGCTACGACCTGAGCACCTTCGTCCTGCCGAAGGGCACGGCGGTCCCCTCGTCCATCCCGAACGGCGGCGCCGGCCGCGACACCGACAACTTCTCGCCGCGCCTGGGATTCGCCATCACGCCGAAGCGCAACGGACGGTTCGTGATCCGCGGCGGGGGCGGCCTGTTCTACGACAAGCTGGTGCTCGGCTTTCCGGCGGTCGCCGCCATCACCTCGGGCACCCAGATCGGTCTTCTGTTCCCGCAGGGTGAGGCGCTGGAGATCACCGAGAACGTGGTCGAGCAGGTGGGCATCGACGCCATCAAGGCAGGGCTGGTGTTCCCACCCCAGCTGGTCCTGCGCTTCTCGACCGGCACGCGGCTCGAGACACCCTACACCACCCAGTACAACCTCGGCGGCGAGTGGGCCGTCGGCGCGCACGGATCGATCGAGGCGATCGCGACGCGTGTCCTGGGATATCACCTGCCGCTGCTGCGCGACCTGAACCCGCCGATCAATCCCATGCCCCGCGAGATTCCCCGGCACGCCGACGGCACGGTCGGCTCGATCGCCGCCATCGTCACGGAGGGACGCTCGTGGTACAGCGGACTCAACCTCGGCTATCGCTGGCGCGGCAAGGACTCGTGGTACTCGGCGTCCTATGTCCTGTCGAGGGCCGAGGACCTCGGACCGGACCCGCTGAAAGGCGGTATCTCTCTGCCTCCCGACTCGAGCAACATACCGGGCGAGCGCGGTCTGAGCGACACCGATCGGCGCCACAACCTCGTCCTGGTGGGTGAGACGCATCTTCCTTGGCTCGGTCTGCGCGTCTCGGGTGTGGCGCGGCTCGCCTCGGCCCCGCCGTTCAACGTCACCACCGGCCAGGACGAGAACCTCGACGGTATCACCACCGACCGGCCTCCCGGCGTCCGCCGCAACACCGGCGCCTCGACGCCCCTGGGGCCGATCAACCAGGTGCGGCAGGGCGCCAACATCCTGCGGCAGGAGGTCGGTCTTCCTCCACTGCCGCCCGTCACCTCGATCCCCTCCCCGCCGAAGTTCGCCCAGGTCGATGTGCGGCTGTCGCGCGCCTTCCCCTGGGGCGATCACCACGGCGGCGGCGAGTTGTTCGTGCAGGTGTTCAACGTCCTGAACCGCTTCAACGGCGGCCCCATCGAGGGGCGCGTCATCTCGCCCGATTTCGGCCGGCCAATCGGTCAGCTGGGGCCGCCGCGCACCATCGAGGCGGGGCTCAAGATCGGGTTCTGAAGGCGAACGCCAGGAGCGCCGACTGCTCCAGGACGTGGGCCTTGTGCGAGCCGGTCGCCGGGCTGGCGCTTTCGGGCCGCGTCACGGTCGCCACGCCGCGCCCGCCGAGCAGCGCCTGAAGGCGCGGCCGCAGATAATCGAGCGCTCCCATGTTGCGCGGCTCCTCCTGCACCCAGAGAATCTCGCACCTCCCGGTTCGGGGTTCGAGCACTTCCTTCATGTCGCGTTCCGGGAACGGGTAGAGCTGCTCCAGCCGGACGATGGCGGTGCGGGCGTCGCCCAGCCGGGCGCGCTCGGCGCGCAGCTCGTGCGCGATCTTCCCGGAGCACAGGAGGACCCGGGACGGCTCCTCGATATCCGCGTCGTCGATCACGGCGCGGAAGCGGCCCGCCGCCAGATCGGCGACCGGCGAGGCCGCCGCCGGCGCGCGCAGCATCCCCTTCGGCGTGAGCACGACCAGCGGCTTGCGCCAGCGGCGCAGCGCCTGGCGGCGCAGCAGGTGGAAGTACTGCGCCGCCGTGGACGGCTGGCACACCTGGATATTGTCCCGCGCCGCCAGGTCGAGGAAACGCTCCGGGCGCGCGCTGCTGTGCTCGGCCCCCTGCCCCTCGTAGCCGTGCGGCAGGAGCAACGTCAGACCGGACAAGAGCCCCCACCTGTCCTCGCCCGCCGCCAGGCACTGGTCGATGATCACCTGCGCGCCGTTGGCGAAGTCCCCGAACTGCGCCTCCCACACGACCAGCGCCTCGGGGTAGTCGCGGCTGTAGCCGTACTCGAAGCCGAGAGGCGCCGCCTCGGACAGCGGCGTGTCGTAAATTGCGAAGCGCGCCCTCCCGCCGCCGGCCTGCGCCAGGGGGTAGAACTCGGCGCCCGTCTCGGTGTCGATCAGGACGGCGTGTCTCTGGTTGAAGGTGCCGCGGCGGCTGTCCTGCCCGCTCAGGCGGACCGGCACGCCGTCCAGAAGGAGCGCGCCGAACGCCAGGGCCTCGGCCATTCCGAAGTCGACCGGACGCCGTCATTCTCCCATCTCCAGACGCTGCTCGAGCCCGCGGCGTACTTTCGGATGGACGTGAAAACCGTCCGGCGCCGTGGCGATGCGGCGGGCGATCTCCAGGAGACGCGCCGCGGGCACCGCGGTGTCGACCTCGAGCGCCGGATCGTAGCGGCCGCCGACATACGCCTTCCAGTACTCCGGCAGCGTCCGGAGCGGCGGCAGCCGGGTCATCGCCCGCGCCTGGTCGAGCTCGGAGCGCAGGCG
>QHXY01000429.1 GCA_003223145.1 Acidobacteriota bacterium | reverse complement strand
CATCCGCAAGGACAAGCGGGACATCCGCCACGACAGGCGCGACGTCCGTCACGACCGGCCGCGCCCGCACCACGGCTGAGCGGCATCGCCCCACGGGATCCTCCCAAGGCATTGACGGTGCGCCTTAAGTCACCGACAATGTCGGCCCGCGCCCGCAGTCAAGCGGGACCGTTCACCGCGCGTTCTCAAGGAGGTCCTGTGAAACGAATCCTGTTCGCGCTGCTGCTGTGCGGCCTGCCTCTAAGTCTCGCTAACGCCCAGGACGACAAGACGGAGGCGACGCTCGCTGCCTCGTATCTTCAGGTGCAGAACGCCGACACCAAGACCGCCGCCCTCACCGGCGATCTGCTGTTCTCCATCGTCCCGCGCCTCCATCTCGGGCCGGCGGTCTCGTTCGGGTACTCGAAGAACGGCTCCGTCACCTCGACCGGTGGGGCCGCAGGGCTAGGCCTGGAGTTCGACTTCCTGACCGGGGGACTCCGGCCATTCGCCGGTGTCCAGGCTCTCTACTGGATGGGCGAGTTCTCGCAGACGATCCAGTACGAGGCCAGCCTGCGGGCCGGTCTCAAGGTGGGAGGCGGGCCGGCTTTTCTGAAACTGTTCTACGAGAGGACCCGACAGTACGAGGCTTCAGGGGTCTTCAATGCCCAGCAGGACTTCAACCAGGTCGTGGTCGGTCTCGGGGTCCGTTTCTAGAGGACGGCGGGGGCAGCAGACTTCGAACGCGTCCCCTGGAAGGCGCCGATGCGCCTGGGATTCCGGCCTGCAAGTGACGCGCATAACTTGACATATAACACTATTTGTTATATATTTACGGTGCGATGAAAGGTGCGCTCCTCAAGGCGGCTCGAGAAAAGGCGGAGTGGACACAAGTGAAACTCGCCAAGAGACTCGGTGTGACGCAGGTTTACGTCTCGCTCATGGAAACCGGGAAACGTCGCGTGCCGCCCCGTTATGCCCATCGACTGATGCGTTTGCTCGATCTGTCTCCGACGATGCTCCCAGTCATGACAACGTCGGTGTCGAAGGAGCGACCAACGAACAAATGGTTTGAGGCACAGCTTGCACGCTTAGGCTACCCGGGCTTCGCCTACCGAAAGCGGCCTGGTGCCATGCGACATCCGGCGGAGGTTCTCCTGGCGGGACTGGCTTTCGACGAATTGGAGCCTCGGCTGGTGGAAGCTCTCCCCTGGCTGTTGCTCCACTACGAAGGGCTTGACCTGGGACGGCTTGTCGACGATGCGAAGGCGAAGAACCTTCAGAACCGGCTCGGTTTCACAGTCGCTCTTGCGCGACAGGTGGCGGAACGCAAGCAAGAATTCAAGAGACGTCTACCCGAGCTGCGCCATTTCGAGGGGGCCTTAGAACCTAGTCGTCTCGCCCGGGAGGAGACCTTCAGCCAGGGACGCGTGCATGAACGACTACGAGAGTGGTTGAAAAGAGAACGGTCCGAAGTGGCGAGGCACTGGAATCTCCTCACAGACCTGAAGGCCGAGCAGTTGCCTTATGCCCGGTAAGATCTCGGACCCCTGGCTCGGCTTTCTGTGGGAACTGCCGCGGCCAACGGGAGACGTCGACTTCATCGAGATCAGGCCATCGAATGCGGGAGGGGAGCTCCTCCAGATCGCGGGCGAGGGAAGTGAGTTCGCTCGAACCCACAGGCTCTATTTCCACCGTGTGACTGTAGCGGAATATCCGGAGGCCTACGCCTCAAGACTTATCGACTTGACTCCGAAAGGATTCAAGCGCCTTCGGCTTCGTGCCTTTGAAGTCCACGATCTCGTGCTCGCGAAGCTTGGCCGGAACAGCGCGCGTGATCGTGCCGATGTGGAATTCCTCGTTGGTAAGGGGGTGATCGACAAGCATGTCCTGGAGGAGAGATTTGAAGCTGAGCTCCGCCCCTATGTGCTCAACGAAGCTCGCCACACCGACTCGCTCCGGCTTTGGTTGGACGCGTTTTTTGGTGCGAACCCCTGAAGCTCGCTTTGGTGGTAAGGTGCCGTCCGTAACCAGACATGCTTGGCGCCTTCGAGCCCATACAGTGAGCGCTGAGATCGAACCGGCAGATTCTCCGTCAGCCACTACGCCTCCGACGCGCTTTTGCACGCGCGCGGTCCGGCTGCTGGCGGCGCTTTCGGGCGCGGCCGCCCTGGCCCTGACGGGCCTGGCGCGGCTCTCGCCTTGCGCCGCTGTCCCCTCCATCAACGCGCCGGTCCCGGGCGAGCGCGCCGCGGAGCCTGCCTCCGAAGGGCGGCCGATCACGCCCGCGGGAGTGTTGATCAAAGACGCCGCGACCGGGCGGCCGGCCGTGCTGCCGCTGACGGTCGACTTCGTCCGCTCGACCGACGAGGACGGGCCGGACGGCAAGGGGCGCTACCTCATCGCGATCAACAGCGGCTACGGGATAGAATTCAGCGGCGATACGAACAAAGCCCAGCAGTCGTTGTCCGTCATCGATCTGGGCGCCGGGGACGCAGGCGCGGCCGCGCAGCCTGTGCCCGTCGTCATCCAGAACGTCTACTTCCCGACTCCGCAGAGCGCCAACGTCGGGGTCGTGCTGTCGAAGCGCGCCGAAGCCGACGGTAGTCGGATGCTCTACGTCTCCGGAGGCATCGAGAACAAGATCTGGGTGTTCCGGTTCACCACCGGCAGCGACACGCCGATCACCCCCGCGTCTCCCGGGCCCGCCACCCAGGTCGAAGCCCCCTTCATCGACGTGAGCGGTTTCGCGGAGCGGGCCGCGACGCAACGTTACAACGACAACCACGCTCCCGCCTATCCCGCCGGTCTGGCGCTGAGCCCCGACGGCGAGACGCTGTTCGTCGCCGTCGAGTTGGCCGACTCCCTGGGGATCGTCTCCCGGCTGCGCGGGGCGCGCGATCTCTCCCGTGTCGATTTGCGGCGCGGCGGGGACCCGCGGCGCACGATTGATCCCTACGGAGTGACCGTCCTGCCCGCGAAGGACGGCAAAGCGGCCAAGGTCTACGTCTCTTGCTGGAACGACTCCGCCCTGGCCGTTGTCGACCCGCGCCATCCGCACGCGCCCGTCCGCCGCATCACCGTCGATCGGCATCCGACCGCGATGATCCTCGACGCGCGCGCCGGGCGGCTGTACGTGGTCAATTCCGACGCCGATACCGTGTCGGTGATCGACACGCGCCTGGACCGGGAGATCGAGCGCATCAGCGTGCGTCTCGCGGAGAAGGCGCTCCCCGGCGGCAGCCCGGAAGGGCTGGCGCTCGGCTCGGACGGCACGACGCTTTACGTCGCCAACGCTCACAGCAACGCCGTCGCCGTCGTCGCCCTGGCGCGCGCCAGACGGGAGCGATCGAGGCTCGCCGGTTTCATCCCCGCCGGCCAGTACCCGTCGGCGATCGCCGCGGTGGGATCGCGGCTGATCGTCGCCAACGGGAAAGGGACGGGGTTCGAGAACTCCTCGATGATCGTCAACGACTCGGGGCGGGCGCCGAACACGGCCAACGAACGGTTCCCGGCGGAGGGCGGACAGACCGGGCTGGGCGGGCAGTACAGCGGCTCGCTCATCTCCGGCAACCTGAGCCTGATCGACATCCCGGACGAGCGGCGGCTGCACGGCTTCACGCAGCAGGTGCTGCGCAACAACGGATTGATCGGCGAGGTGCGCTCCAGGCTCTTCGCTGGCGCCAACCCGGTCAAGCACGTCATCTACGTCATCAAGGAGAACCGCACCTACGACCAGGTGTTCGGCGATCTCGACGGGGCGGGGGACGGGTCGCCCGCGGACGGAGACCCCACCCTGGCGATCTTCGGCAAGGGACAGACCGCGCGCTCCCCAGGCGGGTCGCCGCAGGACATCACGCCGAACCAGCGTGCCCTGGCGCTTCGTTTCGGCCTTCTCGATCGATTCTTCGTGAACTCGGAGGCGAGCGCCGACGGACACAACTGGGCGACCGCGGCCTTCTCGACCGATTACGTCGACAAGGTGTATCGCTGGGATTACTCCGGCCGGGGGCGCGCCTACGACTTCGAAGGGTTCAACCGGCTGCCCGAGGTGGGGCCGGTCGCGGGCGAGCCGCCGCTCTTTTCGAAGCCCGTGACGGCGGACGACGTGGTGGCGTTCCAGAAACGCTACGCCCCCGACGTCAACGGCCTGCCCGACGTGGCCGAGCCCGGGACGCTGTACGTGTGGGACGCGGCCAGGAAGGCGGGGCTCACCTACCGGGCCTACGGCGAGTTCGTGCCGACCCTGTCCCGGGCCGAGCTCGAGGCGATCAACACCAACCGGCCCAAGACGTATCCGGATCTGACGCCGACGGTCCGGGCCTTCGCCACCAAGCGCTCGCTCGAGGGGCACTTCAGCGCGACGTTCCGCAACTTCGATCTCGCCACGCCCGATTCGATGACGACCGATTCCTACCGCGCGTTCAAGGAGTCGAAGGGCGCGATCGATCCGGCCGTCTCGCCCGACAACCCGGAGGCGCGCTGCCGCGGCTATTCCCGTCTGGCCGACTGGCTGGCCGAGTTCCGAGGGTACGTCGCCGACCGCGAAAGCGGCGCGCCCGACCGCATGCCGAACCTGACGATCATGCGCTTCCCGAACGATCACACCCACGGGATGCGCCCTGGCGGCCCGACGCCGCAGTTCTACGTGGCCGAAAACGACTACGCCGTCGGCCGGCTGGTCGAGGCGGTGTCGCGCAGCCCGTACTGGAAGGACACGGCGATCCTCGTCCTGGAGGACGACTCGCAGGACGGCCCCGACCACGTCGACATGCACCGCTCGCCCGCGTGGGTGATCAGCGCCTACAACCGCCCCGGCGCCCTCGTGCACGCGTTCCACACCACCGTCAGCCTGGTCCGCACGCTGGAGATCCTGCTCGGCCTGCCTCCGATGAACCAGCTGGACGCCGCCGCCGCCCCGATCGACGTCTTCCAGGACAAGGCCGACACCCGGCCGTACCAGGCGATCGTTCCCGACGTCGCGCTCGACAACCTGATGATCACGAAGGCCAGCGACGCGCGCACCGCGTTCTGGATGAAGCGCACCCGCGAGGAGGATTTCTCCCGGCCCGATCAGGTCGACGCCGACACGCTCAACCGCGTCATCTGGTTCTCGGTGCGCGGCGACACCTATCCCGAGGACCGCGTCGCGCACCTGCCCGCCTTCGATCTCATGCTCGTAGGCCTGCGCGAGGAGGCGCGCGACGACGATGACGAGATCGCCGAGCGGCGCGAGGGCGGCCGATCCGCGGTCCGCGGGCACGCGCGGGACTGATACACGCTCTACAGCGGCCCCAGACCGCACCCCTAAACCCCCGCGAAACAATTCTCCCTTGCACAAGTTAAAATTCTATTTATAATGTGTGCAACCATAGAGAGGTGAGGCAATTGCCCTTGTCTGCCGAGTCTATTCAGGTCCTCCGAGATTTGAATCCTTGGTGGGTCGACCCACGCATCGTTCGGCCCGAGCCGCCACCCTATAGGCGGCCTCTGGTGATTGATCTCGCCGCACGGCTCCGGAAGCCAAAGGGGCTCATTGAAGTCGTCCGAGGTCCGCGTCAGGTAGGGAAAACCACGGGCATCTACCAGATCATTCAAGACCTCCTTCGTTCTGGGGTTCAGGCACGCGACATTCTTCTCGTGAGGCTCGATCTGGAAGTCTTGCGGGAGGAGCCGGCTGCGTTACGAAGCATTCTCCGCTGGTATGTCGAGGAGATTCGAACCCGCCCTCTCGATCGTGACGAACCTGCCTACTTCTTCTTAGATGAAATTCACAAGCTGCGGAGATGGAGCGAGGAGGTGAAGCATATCGGAGATACGTTCCCTGTCCGGCTACTTCTTACAGGCTCCTCAAGTGTCCTCGTAGCGAGAGGCGGTCGTGAGAGTCTCGCGGGGCGGGTGTTCACCACGGAACTGCCCGCCTTCTCGTTCCGTGAAGTCCTAGAGTGCTGGAAGCCTGAGTTGGCTGAGCCCTTGCCACCGACTCTCCGATTTGGGGCCGTCTTCGAAGGAGCATTGACCGATACTAACGAGGCGCTGAATCGCCTTAAGCCACAACAAAAACTTGCGATCCGTCGAGTCCTTGAGCGCTATTACACGCGTGGTGGGTATCCAAGACTTCACAGCGGGGAAGTCGAGGACGACCGGTGGGCGGATTATCTGGTCCAGACCGTCTTCGAAAACGTGCTGGGCGCGGACATCCCCGACCTCTTCCCTGTGGAGAGCCCGGCGCTCCTGCGACACCTTTACCTGTCGGTCGCGCGATTGACTGGCCAGGAGATTCCTCAAAATAAGCTCGCCGCGATGGCAACGCACGCGGGCTTCCCGTCGAACCAGCCCACCGTCGGGAAGTACCTTCACTACCTTGCTGATGCGTTACTCATTCGGGAATTTCGCCGGTATCCCTTGGCAAAGAGAGCTTCGGCGAGGGTTCCCGCGAAAATCACGGTCAGCGACCTGGGGGTCCGAAACGCGATCTTCCGGGGGGCTCCTTCGCTAGGCGAGTCGGATCCGACCGTTCTCGGCCCTTTGGTGGAAACCTTGGTGCAGGGTTCGATACGCGACCACAACCTACAGGTTCACTTCTACCGCGATTATGAGGATCCCGGAAACCGGCGATCGCCCATCCGAGAGGTCGATTTCGTTGCCGAGCGGCTCGACGGTTTTGTTTTGCCCGTGGAGGTGAAGTTCAGGAAAAGAGTCGAGACTAGTGACATTGCGGGGGTTCGGCATTTCATGTCAAAATACAAGACGCCGAGCGCGGTGGTGGTCACTCGGGAGTTGAGCCGCTGGGATAATAGTCAACGCACTCTGTTTATCCCGCTACAGAACTTTCTCCTGGCATTCTAGCGATTAAGCCGTTCGTCATTTGTCAGCGTGAGAATCTAGAAAAGTCGCCATGTTATCCGCGACGGCGTTCATGGCCTTGCCCATCGCTTCAACCGTCGCCTTGGCCACTGTCTCTTCAAAGTTCAAGTCGTTTTCGCCTCGCTTGGCCGAGATCGTTTCGGAGTCTGATGTCGTGTAGGGGATAATGCCCGTTCGCACATCAAGAAGGATCGCTTCCACCGTACACAGCGCCTTCACTTCATCCTTGCCTAGCGTCCGATATTTGCTGAATGTCCGGACGCGCGACTGATGCACCAGCAGGAGATCCGCCTGGAAGCGAGCACCGGCTTCGCGCAGGTACGGCACTGTCTGCTTCTCTGGCACCAAGAGCATGGGCAGCTCGGCCACTTCACGAACAGCATGAGCAGCCTTGAGCCGGTCCATGAATGCCCGAGCGTTATCCGCTTGCCCCTTCGCGTATTCCTCCGACCACAGCGAGGCACGCCCAAGCGTCATAACAGCCAGGCGATTCTGAGGTCGGACGGTAAAGCTGAATGAGAGGATGCGCGCGATGTCGGCGTCGGTCAGGACGGCACTATCTCCCTTGAACAACGATATCCCTTCCGGTTGAACAATGGCACTCGCGTAGCCGCTTTCGAACGCGGGCGGCCCTTCAGCAGCCGGAGCAAGTCTTGCCATGCAACCAATTGAGATAGTTGCCATCGCGACCATAAAACCGCCCAAGCCTAGGCCATGCTTCAAAGTCACGATAGCCTCCTCAGCGGCTTCCCACACTTTGCTGCCGACGACCTCGGCCGCCTGTCGGGTGTACACGGATCAATGAACCGTCGGGTCGTTCGACGCGCTACGCGAGATGGTGAACTTCCCGTTCTTGTTGTCCACGACAACGATGCTACCGGCATCAATTCCGAGCTTCTCTGCCAGCCATGGCTTGATCACCACGCACAGGTAGTCACCTTCAATGTGCCCGATCCCATGGGCGAGCGGGACCAGCTTGTCGCCCCCAACTGAGAGTGGAATACGGAGGACCAGGTCACCATCAACCAGTTCAACTGGTCCTTCGATCGAGATGGTGTCTGCCATAGAGTCTGCCTGAGCTGTCTACGCCTCGGTTAATCGGCAGCGTGCGGATGCCGTGGCGCTGGCCTTGTAGCTCACTATACCACCCAGCATTGCCGCAGGAGGGTCTGCATCGAGGGGGCAGCATCCACGGCCTGAACTCCTGCGCCGATCGCGGAGGATTGCAACCTCGTGCTGGCCTAAGTTCGTTATGTCCGGATCCGGACGCAGATTTCCCAGCATCGAACGGACGTCCGGCGTACCCTGGCTGTAACTCATTGTTGCTTCATCCCTTATCCTGTGACCCCACGTGGCATGCAGGCTGCTATGCGTTGCTTCCATCCGGGTTGGTCGGAGGCGTTTCGATCGCCCACACTTCAACGGCGTCTGGAACAGGGAAGCGGGGAGTAGCGCATGCAGCCTGACCTGCTGGATCAACTCGACGACGAGATTCGGGGTCATGTGGCGCGGAGCATCAAGGAGCGAATTGAGCGCGGAGAGAATCCTGAAGCGGCGCGCCGGGCCGCGCTCAAAGAATTCGGCGACGGCACCCTCGCTCGCGACGCCGTTCGGCGCCTCTGGCGGCCACGCTGGCTCGAGGCGGTCGAGGCTATGGGACGGGACATCCGGTTTGCCCTGCGCTCCCTCATGCGGGCCAGAGGCTTGACGGTCACGGTGGTCGTGACGCTCGCTCTGGGCATCGGGGCCAACGCGGCGATTTTCAGCGTGGTGCGGGCCGTGCTGCTCGTTCCGCTGGTCAATCGAGACGCCGATCGCCTGATCTACATCCGCCAGAGCGCTCCGGGCGTCGGCACCGAGAATCTCACCTTCTCCATGCCGGAGATTGCCGATCTCAAATCGGGCGCCAGGACGATTGCCGCGTTCGGCGATTTCTCCACGGCTGACTTCACGATGATCGGATTCGGCGCCGAGCCTCGTGTGGTGACGGCCGGCGTCGTCAACGGGTCGTTCTTCGAGGTCATGGGGCTCCGGCCTGCGCTCGGCCGCCTGCTGAACGCCGCCGACGACGGTCCCGCGGCGGCGGGTGCGGCGGTCCTGACGCACCGTTTCTGGAGCACGACGCTCAACAGCGACCCGGGGGTGATCGGCAAGACGATCCGCCTCGGTCCAGGCACCGCCACCGTGGTCGGCGTCCTCGAGCCGTCGCTGCCCTATCCGGCCGAGACGCAGATCATCGCGAACGTGGTGACCAGCCCGCATCACCTCGGGGCGACGATGGTGACCAACCGCTCCCACCGTATGACCGAGCTGTTCGGCCGCCTGGCCCCGGGCGTCACGCTGGAAGCGGCACGAGCGGAGCTGACCGCCCTGCACGGGGCGATGGTGCGCGAACACCCCGAGGCGTACGCCAAGTCGGCGCACGTTCAGCTCCGGATCACGACGCTTCGCGATCAGCTCGCGTCGCCCGCACGGACCATCCTTCTCGTCCTGCTTGCCGCGGCCGCTGTCGTCTTCGTCATCGCATGCTCGAACGTCGCGAACCTGATTCTGGCCCGCTC
>QHXY01000427.1 GCA_003223145.1 Acidobacteriota bacterium | reverse complement strand
GCCGGTCCCGGGAGTGGGGATGTCGATCGATCGCAGATCCTGTCCGCAGTGATCGCAGGCGTCCACGCCGTCGATGTTGTCGTGGCCGCAGTCCGGGCAGGTCATGGTCCCCTCCGGATTCTAGGTCACCTTCCAGCTCGCCCCCGAATTGAGCAGCCGCTCGATGCTGCCGGCTCCGAGCCGGGCCGTCGCCTGGATGCTCTGCTGCTCGAGGATCTCCTCGAAGCGGGGGCGATCGGCCCGGTAGAAGACGCCGACCGGGACCGGGTACTCGGGGGGATTCATGCGGGTGAGGAGTCGGGATGGACGCCCCGCAGGCGGATCCCCTTGTTGCGGTCCTTGCCGAAGATGAGCGGCTTGCCGTGCTCGAGCTGCACCATCCGATCGGCGCGCACCTCGCGCGCCACGAAATCATCGAAGGCCCCGTCGTTGAAGATGTTGCAGTTCTGGTAGATCTCGACGAACGCGGTCCCCTTGTGGCGCGCCGCGCGCTCGACGATCATCGACAGGTGCTGCGTGTCGATGTCCACCGAGCGCGCCACAAAGGTGCACTCGGAGGCGAGCGCCACGCCCAGAGGGTTGATCGGCTGCTCCGCCGTTCCGAAGGGGCTCGACTTGGTCTTCTTCCCGAACTCGCTGGTGGGCGAGTACTGCCCCTTCGTGAGGCCGTAGATGCGGTTGTTGAAGAGCAGGATCTTGATGTCGAGGTTGCGGCGCATCGCGTGGATGAGGTGGTTGCCCCCGATCGACAGCCCGTCGCCGTCGCCGGTGACCACCCACACCGACAGATCGGGGCGCGTGACCTTGAGACCCGTGGCCAGCGTGGGAGCGCGGCCGTGGATGCTGTGGAAGCCATAGGTGTTCATGTAGTAGGGGAAACGGCTGGAGCAGCCGATCCCCGACACGAACACGATGTTCTCGCGCGGGATGCCCAGATTCGGCATGACCTTCTGCACCTGGGCCAGGATCGCGTAATCGCCGCAGCCCGGGCACCAGCGGACCGTCTGGTCCGTGGCGAAATCGGCCCGGGTCAGCTTCGGCTCTTTGACGTCGACACCGGAGGGCATGGACTCTAACCTCGAAGGATCTCCTGGATCGCCTTGGTGATCTCGGAGACCTTGAACGGCTTTCCCTGGACCTTGTTGAGACCGACCGCGTCCACCAGGTAACGGGCGCGGATCAGCGTTCTGAGCTGCCCCAGGTTGAGCTCGGGCACCAGCACCTTGTCGAAGCGCCCGAGGATCTCCCCCAGGTTGCGCGGGAACGGATTCAGATGGCGCAGGTGGATCGAGGACACCGGCAGCCCCTTCGCCTGCAGCTCCTGGACGGCCGAGGTGATCGCCCCGTAGGTGCTCCCCCAGCCGACGACCAGGAGCTTCCCGCTGTCCTTTCCGAGGACCTGAAGCGGCGAGATGTCGTCGGCGATGCGGGCGATCTTCTCGGCGCGCAGGCGGACCATCTTCTCGTGGTTTTGCGGGTCGTAGCTCACGTTGCCGGTCACGTCTTCCTTCTCCAGCCCGCCGATGCGGTGCTCGAGACCCGGTGTCCCCGGGACGGCCCACGGACGCGCCAGGGTCCTGGGGTCCCGCAGGTACGGGAAGAACCCCTCCTTCTCGGTGCGGAACCTCACCTCGAACTTCGGCAGATCGCCCGAGCCGGGCACCCTCCATGGCTCGGCGCCGTTTCCCAGGTACCCGTCGGAAAGAAAGAAGACCGGCGTCATATGGGTCGTGGCGATCCGGAACGCCTCGATCGCCATCGGGAAGCAGTCGGCCGGCGTGGCCGGCGCGACGACCGCCACGGGGCACTCGCCGTTGCGTCCGAGCACGGCCTGGAACAGGTCGGCCTGCTCGGTCTTGGTCGGGAGACCGGTCGAGGGACCCCCGCGCTGGATGTTGGCAATCACCACCGGGAGCTCGGTCATGACCGCCAGACCGATCGCCTCGCTCTTGAGCGCCACCCCCGGACCGCTGGTCCCGGTGAGCCCGAGCGAGCCGCCGTAGGCTGCGCCGATCGCCGCGCCGATGGCGCTGATCTCGTCCTCGGCCTGGAACGTCTTGACCGGGTAGTTCTTGAATTTCGACAGCTCGTGCAGGATGTCGCTTGCCGGTGTAATCGGGTACGAGCCGTAGAACAGGGGCCGGCCCGTGATCATGGACGCCGCGATGAAACCCATGGCGGTCGCTTCGTTGCCGGTCACCTTGCGGTAGGTTCCCGGGGCCAGATCGGCCTTGCGTACCCGGAAGTGGGTGGTGAACACCTCGGTGGTGTCGGCGTAGTTGTAGCCCGCCAGGAGAGCGAGCGTGTTCGCCTTGGCCATCTGCTCGCTGTTCTTGAATTTCTTCTCGATCCACTCCCGTGTGTAGTCGACCGGGCGTTCGTACAGCCAGAAGACGAGGCCGAGCGCGAAGAAGTTCTTGCAGCGCGTGGCCTGCCGGCCGCTCAGCCCCGCCTCCGCCACCGCGTGCAGCGTCAGGCCGGTGAGCGGGATGTCGAACACACGGTACCCGACCAGGCTGCCGTCCTTCAGGGGGTTGGTCTTGTAGCCGGCCTTGGCCAGGTTGCCCTCGGTGAACGCATCCGTATCGAGGATCAGGATGCCCCCCTCGTCCAGGTCGTCGATGTTGGTCTTCAGGGCGGCCGGGTTCATCGCCACCAGCACGTTCGGCTGATCACCGGGGGTCTTGATGTCGTGCGACGAAAAACTGATCTGGTAGCCGGATACGCCGGCGAGGGTGCCGGCCGGGGCGCGGATCTCCGCCGGGAAGTCGGGCAGCGTGGCGAGATCGTTGCCGACCAGGGCGGTGGTGTCGGCGAACTGGGTCCCGGTCAGCTGCATGCCGTCGCCGGAATCGCCGGCGAAG
>QHXY01000100.1:8912-18327 GCA_003223145.1 Acidobacteriota bacterium | reverse complement strand
CTCGCCAAGCTGTCTCCGGGACGCCGCCTGGCGCTGTTCGCCTCCCTGGTGATGTGCTTCCTGGGCCAGGTCCACCTGAACCTCCCCGACGGAGACAAACTCGAGACCGACCTGCGCTTCTGGGGGTTCTTGATCCTGCTCCTGGTGCTGATGCTCGAGCTGATGGAGAAAGTGGCGGCACGCGACGAGATCGAGATCGCCCGGCAGGTGCAGCTCGCGCTCCTTCCGCGGACGCACCCCCAGCCCGGTGGCTGGTCGCTCTGGTCGTTCATGCAGCCGGCGAACGACGTCGGCGCCGACCTGGTCGATTACATCGAGCTGCCCGGTGGCCGTCTCGGCGTGGTCCTGGGAGACGTCGCGGGGAAGGGGCTCGGCGCCGCGCTCTTGACCGCGAAACTGCAGGCGACCCTGCGGGCCCTGTCGCTCGACTGCCCCTCACTGAGCGACCTGGGGGCGCAGCTCAACTCCATCCTGCACCGGGATGGGATCGACAACCGCTTCGCCACGATGTTCTATTGCGAGATCGACACCGCCACGGGGCGGCTGCGGTACCTCAACGCCGGGCACAACCCGCCGTTCGTCCTGCGCGCCTCGGCGATCGAGACGCTGGAGGCCTCAGCGATCCCGCTCGGGATGATGGCCGGCACGAGCTACAAGGAGGGGGACCTGCTGCTCCAGCCGGGTGACGCGCTGGTGGTCTACTCCGATGGCCTGACCGAGGCCAGAAACGCCGCCGACGAGGAGTTCGGCGCCGAACGTCTGCGCGCCCTTCTGCCGCGTCTGCGCGGTCTCGCCGCCGAACAGGCCGCGCGCCTCCTGATCGACGAGGTGACCGCCTTTCTCGGAGGGGAGCGGCCGCACGACGACCTGTCGCTGGTGGTGCTGGCGCGGCCCGGGGCTGCGGCGGGGCTTGTCCCGCCGCCGTTCGTGAATCCGGCTGCACGGCCGGCCTGAGGCGCCGGCCCGGCGCCTCAGGCCGGGGCACCTCCGTTCGCGAGCACAGCTCGAACCCCGTCCGGGTCAGCCCTGCGTAGGCGACAACGCCGCCATCGAGCGCTCGTGGGCGGACGACAGCATGAGGATCGATAACGTGGCGCCGATCAGCGCCATGAGCATGTCCTCCTGCGCGTCCCACGGGTCGCCCTGCATCCCGAGCCAGTCGGGGCCGCTGGTCGGGTAGAACTCCACGACCATCCACCACTCCAGGATCTCGTAGAAGGCGCTGAACGCGAGGCAGACGCTCACGCACAGGAAACCCAGCAGAGCACCGGGTCTCAATCCGCCGACGCGCCGCAGAAACTCGCGCACGAACATCGCCGGGATGAACCCTTGCGCCAGGTGCCCGACGCGGTCGAAGTGGTTGCGCGACAGGTGGAAGGTGTCGCGCAGCCAGTCGAACAGCGGCATCTCGGCGTAGGTGTAGTGGGCGCCGCACGCCAGGATCACGAAATGGACGGCGGCCAGACCATAGACCAGCCCGGAGAACGGGAAGCGCCGGCGCGTGAAGACGAGGAACGCGACGCCGGCGAGACCGAGCGACAGCTCGAAGATCCAGACACCGTAATCCTTCGGCCGGATCGCCGACCACACCAGAGCGATCGCCGCGACAGCGAGGAAGGTCCGGTAAGGATCCGGTCGGTGCATCGGGACCTCCGGCGGTCGGATGTCGAGCGCGTTTCTAAAGCGCGTTCTCGGTGCGGTGCGTCGCGACACCGAGCTCCTCGAGGATCGCCAGGATCGGGTCGGCTTCGAGGCTCTCGGGCGGAATGACGCCGCGGGTCTTGACTTTGCCGGTGATGAGCGCGACCGCCCCGGCGGCCGCGCCGGTGCCGGTCAGGAAGGCGGTGGCGGTGACTTTCATGCGCCGGAACGCCTCGTCGTGGGTCATGGAGGCGTAAAGGACATGACGCACCCTGCGCCCGCCCTTTGTCCCGTCCACCTCCACCAGGATGATCGCGGCGCCCTGTATCCGGCCCCCGAGGTCGGCCGGCTGCGGCAGGACGGCGGCGAGCACCGACAGCGGCGTGACCTCGCCGCCGCGCACGCGCACGGTGTCGCGCCGGGTCATGCCGATCCGGTCCAGGAACACGAGGTGTTTCTGCATGTCGTCGGGAACCGCGAGCTTGAAGTCGACGAAGCGCACCCCTTTGCCGATGTAGCGCGGCAGCGTGTCGACCTCCTCGTGGCTCATGTTGTAGATCACCTGGGGTCCGACCGGCTCGGGGAAGGGATAGACCTCGCGGTTCGAGAAGGCCGGGATCGTAGTCCATTGGCCGTTCTCGAAGAGGGTCGCGGGAGAAATCGCCTCCTCGATGAAGGTCTCGGTCGAGAACAGGCAGGCCAGAGGGAACTCTTCGCTGGTCGAGTACTCGCCGTCGCGCACGCGGATCGCCTCGACGACGTCGAGGCGGTCGGCGGCCCAGCGCGCGAACACGTTGCTGATACCGGGGTCCTCGCCCATGCCGTGGAGGGCGGTCCGGCCGGCCCTCTTCCACTCGGCATCGTGGGCGAGCTGGTCGTCGCCGCCGGCGGACAGGTCGAGCAGATCGGCCCCCGCCGCCAGCGTGGCCTTCATGATCGCTTCGTTGTACTTCGGCAGGACGGCGCTCACCACCAGGCCGTGCCCCTTGATCACCCGCGCCAGAGCCTGCGGGTCGGCGGCGTCGGCGCGCTCGACGCTGACGCGGCCCTTCAGCTCGCGGGCCAGCCGGTCGGCCCGGGTGGTGTCCATATCGCCCAGCGTGAGCGACTCGACCGCCCGGTGACCTGTCAGATGCCTGGCCACGACGGTGCCTATCGCGCCCACTCCCAGCTGCAGGACTTTCATGCCCCCTCCTCCAGACGGCCTCGCGCCTGCCGCAGAAGAAGCGCGGCACGATCGAACGCAGCCACGAGCTGAGCCTCGTAGCGCGGAATGGAATCCCGGTCACCGGTCTCGATCGCCTCGTAGAGGCGCGGCAGGATCTCCTCGCGGTAGGTCGGCTGCGGCGCGTAGATCAGGTGCTTGAAGAACGGCCGGCCCTTGAGGCCCTCGCCGTCGGTCATCGCCCGCTCCACCCGGACCAGGAGATCGTTCACCTGTCGCGCCGCCGCGTCGTCCGGCACCGGTCCCTCCCGGAGCCGCGTTTCGAGGTCGAGCGCCGCATCCCGCCAGCGTCGAGCGGCGGATCGGGCCTGCTCCAGCGCCAGCGGTCGGGCGGCGTCCTTCGTTTCGATCGCTCCGAGGTAATCGAGAACCTTCCGGGCGTAATCGGAGTAGCGCATCGGCAGGACAGTCGCGTTCGCCAGCCGCCAGGTCACGAGTCCCCACAGCCGCGCCATGGTCGTGCCGTATCGGAACCCCTGGTCGACGATCCGGCTGATCCAGAAATAATCGTCGTATTCTGAATGATACACGCCGTAGGGGCCGCCGAACGACATGTCGATGCAGGACATGCCGATGTTCTCCTGGAAGGCGGTGTAGTCGGTGGCCCCGACGATGTCCTCGACCACGGGCGCACCGTCCCGCGAGCGCGCGGCCCAAGCGTCGTACACGCTGCCCCCGCCGTCGGGATCGTGGACCGACCGGGTGGCGTCCTGGAGGAAACCCGCCAGCGCCGGGGTCGAGCCGCCGCTGAAATCGTGGCCGGAGACACCGGAGTCGACGTTGACGTAGGCGACCCCGTCGCGGAGCAGGCGGTCGCGCTGCTGCTCGGCCCAGGAGGTGGAGCCGCCCAGGAGGTCCTCCTCGGCGTCCCAATCGGCGAACAGGATCGTCCGGCGCGGCCGGAACCCGGCCCGCAGTGCCGCTCCCAGCGAGCGCGCGACCTCCAGCATGGCGGCCGTGCCGCTGCCCGGGTCGACGGCCCCGTACACCCAGGCGTCGCGGTGGTTGCCGATGACGACCCACTTGTCCCGTTCGGCCGTCCCGCGGATGGCGCCCAGGACGTTGCGCATCGTGCCGATCCGTTCGCTGTTCTCGACGCGCAGGTGGACCCGGACCGGCCCGGGGCCGATGTGGTAGGTGAACGGCAGGCCGCCCTGCCAGCCGGACGGGACCGCGGGCCCCGACAGCCGCGACAGGATCTCGGAGGCGTCCTCGTATGACATCGGGATCGAGGGGATCTTCGGCAGCTGCCGGTCGCGCACCGTCCCCTCTTTCCAGGTGCCGCCGCCCCGCTCCCAGTGGAACGTGAACGGCTCGCCGGGGCCGAGCCAGTCGTAGACGATCGACCCGAGCTGCACGTGGCTCGGCGGGCCGAGCGGCCCGTCGGGATAGGCGTCTCCCTGCGCGTAGCCGTCGTCCTGCGGATCAGAATAGATGATCGCGCCGGCCGCGCCATGGGTCTCGGCCAGCCAGACCTTGTAGCCGCGATAGCTGTACGGCTCCGAGTAGCGCATCACCACGATCTTCCCGCGCAGGTTGATGTTCATCTTCCGGAGGGCCGCGAAGTCCTCCGGGCTGCCGCTATTGGCGTACACGGTCTCCGCGGTGACGTCGCCGCTTCTGGCGTAGGCGTGGTACGGGACCACGCGCGGGTCGCGGTACAGGAAGCTGTCCTTGTCCGCTGGGTACGGGTCCTCCGCCAGCTTCAGCCTCAGTCGCACCGGCGCCACCAGCTCGACCGACGCCGACACGCTGCGGGACAGCAGGGCGGGCGTGTCGTGGAAATGCACGTCCTCCAGGCCGTACTCGATGAACCGATCGCGCACGTAATCGGCGAGCTCCATGTTGCGCCTGCTGCCCGCCGGGTGCGGCTCCTCGGTCAGGTTGAGAAGATGGCGCGAGTAGATTTCGGCGCTCGGGAGCGACAGAAGGATCGACTCGGGGTCCTGTCGGGCGGGCCGAGGGACCGCGTATGCACCCGGGAGACACAGAGCCGCGAGGAGGACAGACTGAATCGTCGCTTTGCCCGCCGGCATTCGCGCCTCCCTCTGTTTCGGGATGAGGTTCAGCAGGGATAGCGGTGACTATAACACGGTGGAAACGCAAACCCGGGACCCGGCCCGCGCAACCCGTGAGGCGAGGCCTCGACCGGAGGCGGCATGTGGAGTGGTGGGCGGGAGATGCCGCCTCCGGTGACCTCACCGGGGTGCACGGGAGATGATGGGCCCGGGACCAGTGGGCCTCTAGCCCTGCGTGCCCCTCGCCATGTAACCGCTGCTCACCTGGATCGGATGGACGTCCATCGCGCCGCTCCGCGGCACGCGGAAGAACGGTTCCGTGAACCTCAGTCGATGAGCGATTGTGCGCATGTCACGTCTCCTCGAAAAGGCGGTCCGATCGGAGCGGAATCTGGGACAGGGTGGTTGAAGAAACCTTGAACTTAGCCCGACCTCGACCGCAGGAGGGGCCATGCCATCCCTCGAATGCGGAGGATGGCATGGCCCGGAAGATCATGCGCTCATGGTCCTTGTCCTTCAGTAGGGACAGGTCGGAACATTGTTCAATTGCGCATTGCTGGCACAGAGGGTGATGTCCTCCATCTGCTGGGTGCCGTTCCCGTCGGGGGGAGGGACGCCCCAGGGGCCGTAGTCGGAGGCTGACGAGAAGGGTGGCCCTCCGAGATTGTAAATGTCCGCATTGTCGGTCGCCAGGAGGCCCGGCCACTCAAAATCGATCCCGCTCATGTCAACGGCCTTCGGGTAGTCCGCCACGGGGGTGACCTGGGCCCCGTTCTTGCAGTCGTTGATGTCGATGACCGCCAGGTTGTTCGGGAAGGTGTGGATCTGCCCGGCGTCGGTGAGCAGGTAGGTCCCCGACCCAGGCAGACCATCCAGCTTGGCATAGGTCAGACTTTCGTTGCCGACGCCGCCGAACCGGAAGGGGATGTAACAGTTACGGATGATGTTCCCGTTGTTGCGGTTCACGAGATACAGGTAGCTGCGGTACTGACCGCCGACGATCATCGGTTTGTATCCGGCGACCCACAGATGCCTGGATTCGCCATCGACGTCGATGGCTCCGATGTCGTCCTGTATTGTGCCGCCGGGTCCGTCACCGAACGGAATCTGGGTCACCGGAGTGCACGATCCTGTCTGCGGCGGCGTGGTCTTCCGGATGACGCCGTCGCCCACGAACCCCGGGTAGCTAATCGTGCTGTACCAGAGGTTCCCGTCCTGGGGATCGAAGGCGAGGCCGCGGCCGTTCATCGACCCCGGAGGAACACACGTGGCGATCTGGGTGACCCCCGGACCGACATCGTAGGCGAAGATCTGGCCGGTGGTCGACGATGCCTCGTATCCCCAAACGAGCGGGTCCTGGGTTGGGCCCGCGGGGAGCGTGACCGGAATGATTCTCGGAGCACGAACCTCCGGAACGAGGTAGACATTGACCGACAGCGGTGGCAGGACCCAACCGACCTCGAGGCCGGTCGTGTCCCCCGTGACAATCTGTCCTGACGGAGTGGCCATGTCGACTGCGAACACTCCCCCCCCGCTCGCCAGCGACAGAGTCAAAAGGAACAACGCGATGCGATTGCGCTTCATGATTTTGTCCTTTCTTTTCGCGTTTTTGTGGCGTTAGCTTTGCCTCCGCTCGAGCTTAGTCGCCGGTTTCACCTCCTTCACACCGTCGTATCGAAATCCAAGCGAACCCGAGGGGGGCGCCGATGGGTCGACCCGATTGACCGGCCCCTTGAACGAACGCACCCCCTCGGGGGAGCAGCCGGCGGGGGTGTGCAGACGCCGCTGCTCTGTTACTGGACCTTGTCAAGTCAAGGCCTTGAAGATTCCTTAACCTGACCCGCACGAGGGGGTCCGAGGATGAAGCGATCTGCCTGTGACAGAAGAGGTTGCTGGCTTTCCTTATCGGGCGCGAGAAAAGACTTGACGGAGACCCGGCGTCAGCGCAGGTCGAGGGTCTTCAGGAGGAAAAGGGCGGCGTTCAGGCGTGGGATCGAGCCGTTCGGATCGAACTTCAGCCCGGCGGAGGTGCTGTAAGTGTCAATGAGACCCCGCTCCAGGGCTACCGCCACGTAGCCGCGCAACTCCGATGGGATCTTGTCCACGTCGACGAGAGCGAGCGAGGCGCCGGCGCGCGCCTGCGCTTCGGTCTCCAGACCCGCGGCGCGCACCAGCGAGACCGCGAAATCGAGACGATCGACGTTCGAGTTCGGCTGGAAGCTCTTGCCGCTGGAGACGTCCATCAGGACGCGCCGCGCACGCGCCCCCGCCACCGTCTCGACGAAGGGGTAAAAGGGGTCGCTCGTCGCGACATCGGTAAAGGACGGCTGCGCCGGGATCCGTTGGGGCAGCCCGGCCACCAGCGCCAGCGATCGCGCCAGCTCACCGCGCGTCAGTGACGAGGCGGGCGCGAAGACGCCGCCGCGGCCGACGATCACGCGCCGCGCCACCGTCTCGGCCAGCAGGTCCTGGGATGCCGCCGGGAGCGTGGCGACGTCCGTGTACGCCGTCAGCACGGTGACCGCGCTTTCCTGGCGCATCTGGAACGGCTGATCGGCGACGCCCGTCCCCGCCTTGAAGAAGACATCCATCGTCATGCTGGCGGGCACCTCCCCGAGAAGGTGCGTGCCCTCGGTCCGGCCGAACAGGGACGCGGCGTTGAGCGAGTCCGAGCGCGCCAGTTCCGTCCCGGACGCGTCCCTGACGGCCAGGTCCAGGTCGCTCAGCCCGGGGAGGGTGCCCCAGGCGAGCGTCGCCTGCCACGATAGGGTCGCCGCCGGCAGTGTGACCGGGAGAGACAGGGAGCCGCCTGCCGGGACCACGGCGGAAGTCACGACGGCCGGGCGATGATCGATGCGGTACGGGCGCTGGTCGAGCCACCCGGCGATGTAAGTGCCGAACGGGCGTGCCGCCTCGATCGCCTGCGTCAGCGCCGCCCAGGCATCGAGCCCGCCCGCTCCCGCCTCGGACCGATCGCGCGTCAAGATCGGCGCGGCGGTCTGCATCAGGATCCGCTTGATGTCGCGGGGCGCCAGCGCCGGGTTGGCCTGCAGCATCAACGCCACGACACCCGCCACGTGCGGCGCGGCGAACGAGGTTCCGGATTCGACCGCGTAGTACGCGCCGCCGTTCAGGACGGCGGGACTGGCGGCGGCGATGTTCTCGCCCGGAGCGATCAGCGCCGGGTGGTACAGCAGCTCCTCGAAAATGCCCCGCGAAGAGAACGAGGACAGGCGCCCGTCCTTGCCCGATGAACCGACACCGATCACCCACGGCGCCACCGAGTACTGGTTCAACGTATCGGGCGACGGCCCGTTGTTGCCGGCGGCGAACACCACCGTGATGCCGGCGTCGTAGAGCAGGCGCGTGGCGATGTTGACCGGGTCGTCGGGGTCGAAGAACCCCTCGCTCCCCCAGGAGCAGTTGACCACCCGCACCCCGTAGCGCGCGGTGTTGTCCAGGACGTAGTCGAACCCCTCCAGGACGTTGATGATGTACAGATCGCCGGCCGACAGCCCCAGGATCGAGGCCCCCGGCGCGACGCCGCGGTTCGCGCCGCCGCTGGCGGTTCCCGTGCCCGCCGCGACGGAGGCGACCGAGGTGCCGTGCCCGAGGACCAGGTCGGTGTCGCGGATCCCCTCGACCGGAGTAGGGTAGACGAAACCGAGCGCGATGCCGGTCGCGGCGTTCAGCCGGACGTTGCCGATCACCTTCGTCCCGAACGGCAGGTCCGGGTGGGTGGCGTCCACTCCGCTGTCGAGGACGGCGATGGTGGTCCCGGCGCCCGACAGGACCGCGCCGCCCGGGTGCGGCAGGGCGGGATCGGCCGCCACATCGTCCAGCCCGATCAGGGCGCGGCTCTGCTGGTCGAAGAAACCGAGCGGACCGCCGGCAGCGCGGCGATCGCCTTGATCTGGGACGGCGTGGCGTTGACCACGACCATCGGCAGCCTCCGGAAGATCGTCCCCCTCGGTATTCCCAGGGCCATCAGGTTGCTCATATCGGAGGCGGTCGGGGCGGCGCGGTAACTGACGATGACGTTGATCGACGAGGTGTCGGGCAGACCGGACAGGGCGTTCAGCAGCTCGAGATCGAGGCTCGTCTCGCCCGTCGCCAGCGCGCCGGCGAAATCGATCCCGCCGACGTCGTTCCAGCGGATGCCGCCGACGTCGTTCCAGCGAATCCCGGAGGCGTCGGTGAACAGGATCCCGCCGACGTCGTTCCAGCGGATACCGCCGACGTCGTTCCAGCGGATACCGCCGACATCATTCCAGCGGATGCCGCCGACGTCGTTCCAACGGATCCCGCCGACGTCGTTCCAGCGGATCCCGGAGGTCTCGGTGACATAGACACCCGCCCTGGGGGCGCTGGCCAGAGGCAGGGCCAGGCAGAGCAGGAGGGCTGCTGTTCTTCTTGCCAGAGTGTGCTGACCGCGTCCAGCCATGACAGTCCCGGTGACCACGCGCCAACAGAGTGAGTTACCTATGCTAGCACGAAGGGGCCCTGTCAAGCCCTTTCAGGGCCGCAAAGG
>QHXY01000100.1:0-8767 GCA_003223145.1 Acidobacteriota bacterium | reverse complement strand
GTCGTAGGCGCGGCGCGTCGAGGGGAGCGGCAGCTTTCCCATATCGGTGTGCAGAGCGGCCACCAGCCGGTCATACTCCTTGCCAATCGCCGCGCGGCTGCCGGTGGCAGCGAGCGCGCGCATCAGGAGGGCCGAAGCCTCTTCGTTCAGAGGATCGCGTCGGATCAGGCGCTGCAGGCAGTCGACCGCCGCCGCGGCGTCTTTCTTTTCGAGATGAAGACCGGCCGCCTCGTTCAGGGCGGCGAGGTACAGCTCCTCGTACCGCGCCCGCAGCGGCTCGGCCCAGTCGCTGTACTCCTCCTCGAGGAACGGGCCCCGGTACACCGTCAGGGCGGCCTCATAGTCCGCCAGGGCCGCGTCGGCCTCCCCCCCCGCCTTCCTGCCGCGGGCCGAACGCACGTGCGCCTCGAAGCGCTCGGTGTCGATGTCGTAGCGGTAGTCGGGGTTGAGAAGGTATGCGCCGCGCTCGCACACGATGAAGCTCTTCGGGACGTTGTGGCCGTGATTGAGCGCCCGGCGCAGGAACGAGATCGTCGGATGAAAGTTCTTTTCGATCATCGGCAGCCGCGCGTCTTCCCACAGCGCGTCCACGATCCGATCCTTGGCGGCGCGGTGGCCGTCTTCCAGGCGCTTGCGGGGATGACGCGACCGGGGGTGCGGGACACCTCGATCGGGCCGAGCAGCCGCACGTACAGATCGGCCCCTTCCGGCGGGATCGGCGACACGGCCCCGGCCGGTGCGGCCTGCTCCGCCGCCGGGACGCGCAGATCGGATGGAGATCCGGACAGCGTCGCCAGGAAGCGCCGGAATCCGTCGTCCAGATCCGCGACGCGCAGCACCGCGGCCACGTAGTCGAAGCGCGCCGACAGCTCGAGCGCCGCGCTCGCCGCCCGGCCCGCGCGCTCGCGACGGTCGAGACGGTGGCAGGCGAGGGCGAAGAACAGATGCGCCAGGCAGAGCTGGTACGAGCGGCCCAGCGTCTCGAACAGCCCGGCGGCCTCCTCGAGAGGCGCGAGGGCCGCCTCGTGCCTGGAGGCGCGCAGCCGGATCTCGCCCAGCGCCTGCAGCGCCGAAGCGGTCCCCTCCGCGTCGCCCGCCGCGCGGCGGCTCGCGATCACCGCGGCGGCGAGCCGCTCGGCCAGTTCGGTCTCGCCGCGCCGGGCCGCCAGAATCGCCTCCTCCTCGGTCAGCCTATCGAGAAGATCGAGAAGTCCCAGCTCGGTGAGCAGGGCGCGCGCCTGCGCGAACCTTCCGGACGCACCCTGCAAGTCGCCGGTCTCGCGCAGCAGGATGCCCTCCGCCTCGAGGACGTCGGCCGTCAACGACTGCAGGCGCCACTTGTGGGCGATCTCCCGCGCGTCCCCCAGGTGCGCCGCCGCCTGCGCGTGCTCGCCGCGCAGGGTCGCGATGCGCGCCAGGTTCAGGTACGCCGCCCCCTCTTCCGGGCCGAGGCGCGGGTTGTCGGGACCGGTCAGGATGCGGAAGCACTCGGCCGCGCGGAGCAGATCGCCTGCCACGGCGTGCGGCAGGCCGAGGTTGTGGGCGATCATCAGGGTCACGTGATGGTCGCCCGCCTGGCGCGCGCGCGCCAGCGCCTCCTGCCAACCCTCGATCGCCTCGCGCAGGCGGTTCTCCCGGTAACGGATGATCGAAAGCGTGTTGAGGATCCGCGCCAGCAGGCCCGGGTCGTCCGGGCCGGCCATCCGAAGCGCCTCCTCCGCCAGACGAGCGGCGTGGGCCGCGTCGCCCGTCTTCAAGAGAGAGTACGCGAGCCCCTGCAGCGTGCCGGCGCGGTCCAGTCCCGGGAGGGCCGGGGTACCGGGGGAATCCCCGGACTGGAGCGCCCTCTCGAAGTGACCCACGGCGGCGGCGTAGTCACCCGCCAGCCGGCAGGCCTCACCGAGGAGATCGTCCACCACGGGCCCGCCGCCGTCGAGCGTCTCCAGGAAATGCGCACCCTCCCGCACCGGCCCGATCATCCCGGCGCGCAGCAGCGATCGTCCGTGACGCTCGAGCAGACCGAGGACGCGCCCGGGGTCGTCGGCCGCGATGAAGTGCGCCAGAGCCTGCGCGAAATCGCCGCGCCGGGCGAAGGCCTTGCCGTAGCGCAGATCGAGGTCGCGCGTCCCGGCGACGCCACGGTCGCCGCGCAGCTTGCGCTTCAGGAAGTCGCGGAACAGCGGGTCGTAGGCGTAGTACTCGCCGCGACTCTCGAGAGGGGACAGGAACAGGCTGCGTTTCACCAGCGCGGCCAGCACCTCGCCGATGTCCTTCCGGCCCAGCACCTCGGCGCAGAGGTCGGGGTCGATGACCGCCGGGGGCGCCGAGCCGAGCAGAAAATCGCGCATCTGTGCGCCCTCCGCGGACAGGACCTCTTCGCTGAAGTAGTCGAAGATCTCCGACTCGGTGCGCACGAAGATCTCCTCGGGCAGATCGGCCGCGCCGGGTCCGAGGCGGGCCGTCTGCCGGAGAAGCTGCAGCGCCGTGACCCAGCCGCGCGTGCGCGACTGCACGCGATCCGCGGTCGCATCCTTGATCGGCAGGCCGAAGGTCTTACGCGATCCGCGGTCGCATCCTTGATCGGCAGGCCGAAGGTCTTGCGCAAGAGGGTGCGGGTCTCCACGGGCGTGAACAGCAGCTCGTCCCCCTGCAGCACATTGACCGCGTCCTCGCCGACGAGGGCCTGCAGCCCGATCTCGGGGAGGGCGCGTCCGATGAGCACCAGGTGCAGCGCTCCGGGCAGGTAGGCCAGAAGACGCCGCAGCGCGCGGGCGCACGGCTCGTTGCCGGCGAGGTGCTGCAGGTTGTCGAGAACCAGGACCATCCGCCCGCCGAGCGACTCCTGGACGTCGCCGATGAAGATGTCGGCGAGCCGCTCCGGCTCGTCGGAGCGCGACCGCTGGCTGTCCCACAGCCCCTCGCTGCGCTCACCGAACTCGGGCGTGTGCTCCTGCAATCCGTGGATCAGATAGCGGAAGAACATCCAGGGATCGCGGTCGGAGGGATCGAGCCAGCACCACACCGAGTCGCCTCCCAGATCGCGCAGGAAGCGTGCGACGAGACCGGTCTTGCCGTAGCCGGGTCCGGCGACGACGAGGGTGGCGCGTTTCTCGAGGCCGGAGGCGAGCCGCCGGTGCAGCCTGGGCCGAGGCAGGTGCAGGGGACCGGGGGAAGGGGGAAGGAGCTTGGCGCGCAGCAGCGGAACGGGCGTGGTCATCGGGCGTTCCCCTTGCCTGGCGGACTCTCCGGCTCCCAGTACCAGTGCTCCAGGCCGGCGTAGGCGGTGCGCGGTCCCATACGCAGCCCTCCCAGGCGGCGCGGCGCGGCGTTCATCCGGTCGCGCTCGAACAAGAAGGTGTACGGCTGGTCGGAGGCGATGATCGCCTGCGCCTTGAACCAGAGAACGCGGGCCGCCTCGGTAGTGGCGGTGGCCCGCGCCCGGTCGATGACCGCGTCGAGCTCCACATTGGCGTACATCCCGTAGTCGTAGCCGCCCTCGCGCGAGGCGCTGTGGAACGCCGACTTGAGATCCACCTTGGTCGATTCGCGCCATGAGCCGACGAAGGCGTCGAAATCGTGCTTCTCGTGTCGATCGATGAAGGCGCCGAACTCGTAGACGCGCGGCGTCGCCTCGATGCCGATGCGGCGGAGCTGCTCCGCCACCATCTGCGCGACGTCCGCCCGGAGGCGAGAGCCCTGGTTGGTCTCCAGGTCGAAGCGGAACGGCCGGCCGTCACGATCCAGCAGGCCGTCGCCGTCGCGATCCTCCCAGCCGGACTCCTTGAGGAGCGCCCGCGCGGCGTCCGGATCGTACGGCAGCGGCCGCAGCGACGGATCGTGCGCCCACAGGAACGACAGCACCGGCCCGGCGCACGGCCGGCCGGTGCCGGGGAGGAGCGCCTCGATGATCGCGTCCCGGTCGATGGCCATGGTGAGGGCCCGGCGCACGCGCGCGTCGGCGAACGGCGGCCGCGCCGTGTTCCAGCAGATGAAATGGTACGACAGGTCCGGCACGCGCACCAGACGCAGGCGCGGGTCGGCCTCGATGCGCCGCACAGCCACGGCCGGCACGTTCTCCATCACGTCGACGCCGCCGCTGAGCAGCTCGTTCACCAGGCTCGTCTCGTCCGGGATGATCCTGAACACGACCGAGTCGAGGTTCGGGAGGGGGGCACGCATATAGCGGGGGTTGCGCGCCAGCTCGATGAGCGAGCCCCGCTCGTACTTCTTGAGAAGGAAGGGGCCGTCGACCACCGGGGCGCTCGTGAAGGATCGCTTCGGCCATTCGGCGAGCGGCACGTCCCGGTAGGCGTGCGCCGGCAGGACGTTGCCTTCGACGGCGTCCATGAGCTCGTAAGGATAGACCCGGGTGAAGCGATAGACGACCGTGCGATCGTCGGGGGCGAGCACGTCCGCGACGAACTCCTTGACGTCCCTGCCGACCCAGGACACCTCGGGGCTGCTCGCGGCGCGCTGCGAGAACAGGACGTCGTCGCCGGTGACGGGGCGGCCGTCGCTCCAGCGGGCCCGCCGATCGAGATGGAAGGTCAACCGCGTTCCGTCGGGCGACGGCTCCCAGGATTTCGCCAGCGATGGGCGGAACGTCGGCGGTCCCTCCTTGAAGTCGTCCTGCTCGTCGGCCAGCTTCAGAAAGAGCAGATCGTCGACCTCCTGCGAGAAAGCGTTGGTGGCGGTATAGATATTGAAGGAGGAGACATCGCCGGAGACACCGATGACGACGCGTCCGCCGCGCCGCTCCGTCCCGGACGGTCGCTCCACCGCGGCCGCGGCGAGCAGCGAGGCGATGAGTGCCGCTCCGCCCGCCAGGGTCGCAAGGATCCTCCGGCCTGACGTCCGATGATCCCCAGCTTCCATTGAGACCCACACCTGGTGGAAGATGTTGTCTGGATTGTACGCGACTCAAACCATCGGCCACAAGGGGCTTTGCGGGTGCTGTCCTACATCGCGCGCCGTCTTCTCCTGGTCCTGCCGCTCCTGGTCGGCGTCCTGACGCTGGTCTTTCTGCTCGTGGCGGCCGCGCCGGGGGAGCCGTTCCAGTTCGAGCCGGCCGCCGGCGCGAGCCGCGAGTCCGCCGTCCGTCTGCGGGAGATCTACGGCGCGGGCCGGCCCCTGGCGCAGAGGTACTTCGAATGGCTGGCGGCGTATCTGTCCTTCGATCTGGGCCGATCGCTGACCTACCGCGAGCCGGTGACGGTCCTGCTGCGCGGGGCCCTAGGGAACACGCTGGTCCTCGCGGGGTCGGCGCTGGTTGTTGAATTCCTCCTGGGGGCGGCGGCCGGTGTCGCCGCGGCCTGGCGCCGGGGCCCCCTCGACCGGACGATCGCGGGGGTCTCGACCGTTCTGTACTCCGTCCCCTCGTTCTGGCTGGCCCTGGTCCTGGTCTCCACCTTCTCCGTCCGGCTCGGCTGGCTGCCGGCCACGCAGATGCGCTCCCTCGACGCCGGCGACCTGGGTCGGGGCGCGCGAATGCTCGACGCGCTGCGCCACCTGCTCCTGCCATGCCTTGCCCTGGGGCTGCCGTCGGCGGCCGGTGTCGCGCTTTACGTGCGACAGGAGATGAAGGAACTCCTGGCACGCCCGTTCGTGCGCATCGCCGTCGCCCGCGGCGCCCGTCCGGGCGAAATCGTCCTGAGGCACGCTCTGAAGAACGCGCTGCTGCCGGTGGTCAACCTGATCGGCGTCGCCTTGCCGGGTCTCGCCGGCGGGAGCCTGGTGATCGAAGTGCTGTTCGCCTGGCCCGGCATGGGCCGCCTGGCCTACCAGGCCCTCCTGGCCCGCGACATGCCGCTCATTCTCGGGTGCGCCTGGGCCGCGTCCGCGGCCGTCATTCTCGGGAGCCTGGTGGCGGATCTCCTGTCGGCCTGGCTCGATCCGCGCGTGCGGGAGGCGGCGCCGTGAGCGGCCGCCCTGCGGCACGCCGCCGCCTGACGGCGCTCGTCGGCATCCTTCTGTTCGTGATGGTCGCGCCCTGGCTTGCGCCGCGGTCTCCTGAGCTGCAGGAGGACCCGGCGGGGGCCCGTTACCTCCCTCCGTTGACGCGGGCGCATGCGCTGCGCATCGACGCGTTCCACCTGCGCATCGTCACGCATCTCCGGGAGACTTCGGACGGCTGGGAGTTCGAGCGCGCGGGACGGACGGGCTCCCTTCCGGCGGCGGCCCTGCTCGGGACGCCCGAGACGCGCTTCTACCTGCTCGGGACCGACGGTCTGGGGCGGGATCTGCTGAGCCGCGTGCTGACCGGCGCGCGGCACTCGCTCGGTATCGCGGCGCTGAGCGTCATCCTCGCCATCCTCCTGGGCGCCGGGGCCGGCTCCGCCGCCGGTCTCCTGGGCGGGGTCTGGGACACGCTCATCATGCGCGGCGTCGACGTCGTCATGTCGATCCCGCGTCTCTTGGTCTACCTGGTGTGCGCCGCCCTCTTTCCGCCCTCCTCGCTCCTGCTGGTCCTGGTCCTCGGCGCCACAACCTGGACCGGGCTGGCGCGCATCGTCCGGGCCGAGATGATGTCGATCCGCGGCAGCGATCTCGCTCTGGGGGCGCGCGCCGTTGGCTCGCGGCCGCTGCGCGTGGTGCTGCTCCACCTCCTGCCGCAGATGGGACCGGTCCTGGCGACCACGGCGTCGCTGCGCTTCGCAGATACCCTCCTGCTCGAGTCGGCGCTCTCCCTGCTCGGTCTCGGCCCGCCGGCGGTGTCGCTGGGCGCCATCATGGGCTCGGGACGCGACGTCCTGGCGGACGCCTGGTGGGTCGTCGTCTGGCCCGGCGTCGTGATCAGCGCCACGGTCGGCACGCTGCGCGCCACGGCCGCCGGCCTGTTCCGCCTGGCCGACCCGCCGTCTCTGTCCTAGTTTGGCGTCCGAGCGCCGGGTGGGACCGCGTCAGCGGGCTTCGTTGCCGGGAGTCCAGCGCACGCTCGCCAGAATGGTCCGTGCCGGCAGGAGGTAGTACTGCGCGTCGCCCAGCTCGCTCTCGGCGACCGGGGGGCGCTGGTCGTTGAGATTCCAGCCGTCGAGACGGATCTCGAGGTCAGACATGCGATAGCCGACGCCGGCCGACCAGGTGAGATAGGCCGGCGCCAGGGCCGTGTTGCGCTTGTTGAGGAAGCGGCTGCCGACCCAGGAGCTCCGGACGCTCCCCTGCCACCCCTTCGCCCGGCCGACGAGCAGCTCGGTCGAGGCCATGTTCCTGGCCGACATCTCCAGGCGATTGCCGGCAAGCTGCGCGGGGACGCCGCCGAACTCGGTGACGAAGTCACGGAAGCGCGCGTCGTGCAGACTGTAGGCGGTGTGCCACTCGAGCAATGGCGCCGGTCTCAGGACGGTCTCGATCTCGACGCCGCGGAAGCGTTGCGAGCCGGCGTTCACCAGGGACGGGACTCCGCCGACGCTCTGGGACACCACCAGATTGTCCAGGTCCATCTGGAAGGCGCTCAACGTGAGCGCCAGCCGTCCGCCCGCCAGGGCCGTCTTCACCCCGCCCTCGTACCCCGTCGAGGTCTCGGGCGCCAGGATCTCCGGATCGGCGTCCAGACCGAAGTCCATGGCGGCCGGCTTGTAGGTGTTGCGGTAGTTGGCGTAGAGGCGCAGGTCGTCGGCGCCCCGATGCCAGGCGGTCCAGGTCAGGCCCGCGAACCCGGAGCCACGCAGCACGTCGCGCTGATCGTCGGTGCGCACCCGGATGCCGCTCCCGTAATCGAGATTGTCGGTGGCGCGTGACTCGGTGGTCCGGTTGAGCCGGGCACCGGCCTCGATGTGCCAGCGGTCCGCCGGGGTCCAGATGATCTGCCCGTAGAGACCGGAGAACTCCCGCCGGTCGGCGATGCTGACGCGCGCCTGGCTGCTCAGATCGCTTCCGGATGGCGCGGCGCTGCCGTCGAGACCGACGCCGTAGTCGAAGTCGCCGCCGCGGGCCCGCCCGGCTCCGTGGAGGTGATCGACTCCGGCCACGACCTCCACGCCGGCCATGGGATATACGGCCAAGTGGCTGTCGAAGTAAACGTCGAGGACCGGCACCCCCTCCCGGAATCCGTGCGCGTTGGGTGCCACCGGGGTCACGTCGGTCAGGAAGCCGCGCAGGATCTCCTGACGGGAGCGGCTGACCGAGAGCGTGCTCGACCAGGTCCCCGACAGCGCCTTGCGCTCGTACGTGCCGTCGAGCGTGTACTTCTGCTCGTCCAGGTGCGCGTCCGACGGGTTCTGGTTCGAGTCGATCGGCACCAGCGACGACAGGGTGTCGCCCACGCGCGGGCGGGGGCTCGCCGGATCCTGCCGCTGCCACAGGCCGTCGAGACCGAAGCGCAGGACGCCCGCGCCGGTGATGCGGCTGTTGCGCCAGCGAAGGTGGCCGCGCTCGACCCCGGTCCTGTCGTCGCTGAAGCCCTGGCGCTGCGCGTCGAGATCAATCGCCGACTGCAAACCCGCCCGGGACGGCAGGGGAGCGCGCCAGGCGAGCGAGCCGGTCCCGTAGCTGCCCGCCGCGGCGCGCAGGCTCGGACCGCCCTCGCCGGGGGCGCGGTGGACGACGTTGATGACGCCGACGAAGGAGGTCACGTCGGTGAGATCGAGCGTCTCGACGGAGGGATTGAACGCGCCACCCCAGGGAACGCCGTCCACCGTCAGGAGGAACGCGTCGAACTCCTTGAGGCCCCAGAACTCCGGGACCGAGCCGGCGGGCCCGCCGTCGCCGCCCGGCACGATGTCGACTCCGGCGACCAGCAGGAGGGCGCTGCGCAGATCGTAGGCGCCGC
>QHXY01000428.1 GCA_003223145.1 Acidobacteriota bacterium | reverse complement strand
GCGGTGACCGAGAAGGGCAAAGAGTTCGCCGTCCCGAAGTTCGGGGGCGGCGTCGGGCAGAAGGAAATCGCCATCTTCACGCGGCAGTTCTCCGTCATGATCGACGCGGGCCTGCCGCTGGTCCAGTGTCTGGAGATTCTCGGCGCGCAGCAGAAGAACCGCGCCTTCCAGAAGGTCCTGTTCCAGGTGCGGCAGGACGTCGAGTCGGGGTCGACCCTGCAGCGGGCGAGTCGGGCGGTATTCTCGACACCATCCTGCAACGCCTGGCGGCCTACATCGAAAAGGCGGTCAAGCTGAAGGCGGCGGTGCAATCGGCGATGGTCTACCCGGTGGCGGTCATCACCATCGCCATCGGAGTCGTGGTCATCATCCTGTGGAAGGTCATCCCGACATTCGCCATGCTGTTCCAGGGCCTCGGCGCCACGCTGCCGCTCCCGACCCGCATCACCATCGCCGTGAGCAACTTCCTCGGCCGGTTCATGCCCCTGCTCGTGCTGGCCGGCGGTGCCGTCGCCTTCTTCCTGAACCGCTACTACAAGACCTACAAGGGGCGGCGGCAGATCGACCAGTTCACCCTGAAGCTTCCCGTGCTGGGCGACCTGATGCGCAAGATTTCCGTGGCGCGCTTCTGTCGCACCCTGGGCACCCTGATCCAGTCCGGCGTGCCGATCCTGGAAGGCCTCGAGATCACCGCCCGGACCTCCGGGAACGCGATCATCGAAGACGCCATCATGGCCACCCGCAAGAGCATCGAGGAGGGCAAGACCATCGCCGGGCCTCTGGAAGAGACCGGGGTCTTTCCGTCCATGGTGGTGCAGATGATCAGCGTCGGCGAGCAGACCGGGGCCCTGGACACCATGCTCTCGAAGATCGCCGACTTCTACGAGGACGAGGTGGACGAGGCCGTGGAGAACCTGATGGCCCTGCTCGAGCCGGTGATGATCCTGTTCCTCGGGGTCATGATCGGCGGCATCGTCATCTCCATGTACATGCCGATGTTCAGCCTGCTCAGCAAGATCGCCTAGGCGCATGAATGGGGCCGCAGCAGCGGGAGCTTCGACGCCAGCTCGACTGGCTCATGACCTTCCGGGTCGTGATCATCACGACCCTGATGATCTGCACCTTCGTCATCGAGCTGATGTACCGGCCGCTCCTTTCGCTGCAACCGTTCTACCTGCTCGGGGTAGTCACCTACGCGATGACGATCGCCTACGCCGTCCTGTCCCGGACGGTGCAGGCGGTCCGGCCCCAGGTGTACGCCCAGCTGATCGGCGACCTCGGAGTTGTCACCGGCTTCGTGTATCTGACGGGAGGGGCGGAGAGCCCGTTCTCCTTCCTCTACCTGCTGACCATCATCATCGGCAGCATCCTCCTCGTCCGCCGCGGCGGCTTCCTGGTCGCCGCGTGCTCCTGGCTGATGTACGCCTCGATGGTGCTCCTGATCCAGCGCCGCGTCCTGACGCCGTACCCGGTCGGGGTCGAGGAGAACGAGGTCGCCACGGTGCGCATCCTCTACTCGCTGGTGGCGCACCTGGTGTCGTTCTTCGCGGTCGCGTACCTGGCGTCCTATCTCACGGAGAACCTGCGCCGCGCCGGGCGGGAGCTGGAGATGCGTCGGGACGATCTGGCGCAGCTCCGGGACTACAACGATCACATCATCGAGAGCATCAATTCGGGCCTGCTCACCACCGACGGCGAAGGCCGCATCACCTTCGCCAACCGCGCCGCGGCGGAGATCACGGGCCGCGAGGCCCCCGACCTGGTGCGCCGCAGCATCATCGAGGTGCTCGGCCAGGGGCCGGATTTCCTGCTCAAGGCGCGCACGGCGCTGGGGCGCGAGAGGCGCTACCGGGTCGAGCTGGACTACGAGGACACCCGCGGCCGCAGGCTGTATCTCGGCTTCACCGTGTCCACCCTGAGGGAGCGCAGCGGGTATCCTCTCGGCATGATCTTCATCTTCCAGGACCTCACGGAGATCCGTGCCCTGGAAGAGGAGGTCGCCCTGAAGAAGCGCATGGCGGCGCTCGGCGAGATGGCGGCGGGCGTGGCCCACGAGCTGCGCAATCCCCTCGCCTCGATCAGTGGGTCGGTGCAGGTCCTCAAGCGTGACCTGCGGCCCCAGGGGGAGGCGGGCGACCTGATGGACATCGTGATCAAGGAATCGAAGCGCCTGGACCAGATCATCCGGGACTTCCTGTCGTTCGCCAAGCCGGGCCGCTTTCACCCCGAGACGGCGGATCTGGTCGAGGTGCTGCGGGAGACGTTGAGCCTGCTGGAGAACAGCGAGGAGATGCGCCCGCACCACCGCGTGGAGACGCGCTCCCGTCCTGCCTCGATCCGCTTCGACTTCGACGTGAACCGCATGAAACAGGTGTTCTGGAACCTGGCGAAGAACGCGCTGAAGGCGATGCCCAGCGGGGGCACCCTGACTGTGAGCGCCGTCGACGCGGGCGACGGGCAGGTGACGGTCAGCTTCGCCGACACCGGCATCGGCATGACCGAAGAGGACGTCGCCACGAACTTTCAGCCGTTCCACGGTTCGTTCGCCAGCGGCACGGGTCTGGGCCTGGCGATCGTCTACCGCATCATCGAGGAGCACGCGGGGCGCATCAAGATCAAGAGCCGGGTGGACGCGGGGACGGAGA
>QHXY01000010.1 GCA_003223145.1 Acidobacteriota bacterium | reverse complement strand
CTTGACCTCGGATTCGAAGTTGCTGCTCGTCAGCGTGACGATGTGTTTGCTCATCGGCTCTCCCGGATCCTCTGCCAGCACAAAGGGCGACCTTCTTATACCATACCGGTTGGACGGCCACCAAGGAAGCCGCGCCGGTGCGGCGCGATCGCGGACTCGCGGATCCCGCCCGTCCCGTGCATAAGATGCGCGACACCCCGCTTCGGTTGCGTTCACGCAGGCGCTGGGGCCAGAACTTCCTGGTCAACCAGGGGGCGGCCGATACCATCGTCACCGCCTTCCGTCCCCGGCCCGACGACCGGGTCCTGGAGGTCGGTCCAGGTCACGGTGCTCTGACGCGGCGCCTGGCCGGACGGGTTCGGAACTTGGTGGCGCTCGAGGTCGATCCGGCTCTGGTCCCCGTCCTGCGGCGCGAGCTCGAAGGAAATCAAGGGCTCGAAGTCCTCGAAGGGGACGTCCTGACGGTCGACCTGCGCTCTCTGCTGCGTCGGATCGGGGCGACGCCTGACGAGCCCGCCCGGGTCATCGCCAATCTGCCGTACAACATCGCCACGGCCGTCATCCTGCGACTCCTCGAGGAACGCGCCGTGCTGCGCGATCTTCTGGTCCTGGTCCAGCGTGAAGTGGCCCAGCGCATCGCCTCGGCGCCCGGCCGAAAGACCTACGGTGGCCTGTCCGTGCTCTGCCAGGCGCGCGCGCGCGTCGAGATGCTGCTGACGCTCCGGCCCGGTTCGTTCCGTCCGATCCCGAAGGTCGAGTCGGAGCTCATCCGGCTCACGCTGTCAGGACCTCGGGACGAGTGGGCGCGCGCCGGCGGCGCCCTGTCACCTGGACGTCTCGAGGCGTTGCTGCGTGTCGCCTTCGCCCAGAGACGCAAGACGCTCCTCAACAATCTGGCCCGTCTGCCGGGGCCACGGGGGGCCCCTTTGGGCCCGACGGAGGCCGAACGGCTCATCCGGCGCGCCGGTGTCGAGCCCGGCGCCCGCCCCGAGGAGATCCCGGTCGCGGGATTCATCACCCTGGCGCGCGAGTGGCCGGCGGTATAATCCGCGGCGTGACGACCCGCGCTCGAGCGGACCACGCGCCCCGCACGCATCCGGCCCTGCAGATCGTTCCGCTCGGTGGTCTCGGCGAATTCGGCAACAACTGCACCGTCCTGCGCTACGGCGTCGACCTGGTGGTCATCGACGCCGGTCTGTCGTTTCCCGAGGAGCAGTTCCTCGGCGTGAACTTTGCCATTCCCGACCTGAGCTACATCACGGAGCGCGCTCCGGAAGTGCGTGGCATCCTCCTGACGCACGGGCACGAGGACCACATCGGAGCCCTTCCCTATCTCTACGACAAGATCCGGGTGCCGGTGTACGGCAGCGACTTCACGCTCGGGCTCGCCGCCCGGAAGCTGCGCGAGCACAACCTGCCGCACGAGCGGCAGTTGAAGCGCGTCAAGGCGGGCGACGAGGTGACCCTCGGGCCGTTCGTCATCGAGTTCATCCAGGTCACGCACAGCATCCCGGGCTCGCTCGGGATCGCCATCCGCACGCCTGTCGGGACCGTCATCCACACGGGCGATTTCAAGATGGACCAGACGCCGACCGACGGGCGCACCTTCGACTTCCAGACGTTCTCGTACCACGGGGATCAGGGGGTCCTGGCCCTGCTCTCGGACAGCACCAACGCCGAGGTCCAGGGGTTCACCGGGTCGGAGCGCCAGGTCGGCGAGGCGCTCGACCACCTGTTCCGCCGGGCGGCCGGCCGGATCGTCATCAGCACCTTCTCCAGCAACGTGCACCGCGTCCAGCAGGCGGTCGACCTGGCGGTGGCGCACCGCAGGAAGGTGGCCCTGGTCGGCTCGAGCATGGTCTCGACCGCCGAGGTGGCCGGCCAGCTAGGCTACCTGAAGGCGCCCGCTGGCACGCTGATCGAGGCGAGCGAGGTCAAGCGCCTGGCGCCGGGCCGCGTGCTGGTGATCGCCGCCGGGAGCCAGGGCGAGCCGATGTCCGCCCTGTCACGCATCGCCCTCGACGACCACCGCGAGGTGTCGATCGAGGCGGGCGACACCGTCGTCCTGTCGGCGCGCGTCATCCCGGGCAACGAGAAATCGGTCAGCCGCGTGGTCAACCACATCTACCGGCGGGGCGCCGATGTCATCGTCGGCGGACGCCCTCCCCTGCACGTTTCCGGGCACGCCAGCCAGGAGGAGCTGAAGATCATGCTGACGCTGACGCGTCCGCGGTTCTTTCTCCCCATCCACGGCGAGCTGCGTCAGATCTGCAGCCACGCCCGTCTGGCCGAGCAGGTTGGTCTGCCGCGCGAACGCATTCTCCTGGGAGGTAGCGGGGACATCTTCGAGCTGACCGGCAAGGAGGCGCGGCTGGCCGGCAAGGTCGAGGTCGGCCGCGTGTTCGTCGACGGCACGCTCGAGGAGGTCGACGAGATCATCGTGCGGGATCGCCGCCACCTGTCTGAGGGCGGCATCGTTCTCGCGATCGTCGTCATCGACCAGCAGACCGGCCGACTGGCCGGCGAGCCCGAGCTCATCAGCCGCGGCTTTTCCGGAGGCCCATCGCGGGCCGACCTGCTGCGCGAGGCCGCCCGGGTCGTGCGCCGCTGCGTGGAGTCCGCGACCCCCGAGGAACGCGCCGACCGCGGCGTGATGACGTCGTTGATCCAGCGCGACCTGAAGCGCTTCTTCCGCAAGACGCTCGACCGCCGGCCGATGATCATGCCGGCGATCATCGAGACGTAGCCCCCATGACGTTCAGGAAGGCGGCGGAGACGCCCCCTGATCCCGGCGCTCGTAGACGTGCAGCGTGTACGATTGCGGCGGCTCCCAGTTGAATCGGTGATTTCTCTCCAGGACGAGGCGGTAGTGCGCGCTGAAATCGCTCCGTCCCATGATCTCCTCGTCGATCGGAAAGTCGTTCACCAGGACGAAGAACCGGGGCGCCGCGTTCAGCAGGGCGTCGGCCGGGTATTGTTTGTGAAGAAAGCCGCCGGGCGCCCGGGCGATCGCCGGCTCCGTCAGCCCCGAGATATCGATGATCCGCAGGCCGGTCTCGTACCCGATGATGCCGATGTCCATCAGGGCGACGGTGTCGCCTGGCCGGGCACGCGTCTTCAGGAACTCGGCGACTTGCCTGTGGGCGAAGCGGTAGCCGGCGCCGTTGACCGCCAGACCGTTCGGGCCGCTCCGCTGCGCCACTCCCGAGGTCACGAAGCTCGCGGCGAGGATGCTCCCGCACAGCACGATACCCGGCCGGAGCCTCGGACGACCGGCCGTCGCGGCCCTGCCGGCGGCCACCATGAGCAGGACCATCGCCGGTAGACCGGGCACCCAGAAGCGGTGCAAGACCATCCAGTCTCCCCCCTCGAGGAGAACGGCCAGCCCGAGCGCGCAGACCAGAAGCGCCGGGGCCCGCAGCCGCTGCAGCGGCAGACCGAAGGCGACCAGGGCCAGCGCCATCCCTACCCCGATGATGACGGTGACCGCTCCGGCGCCGCCGAATCCGGGCGCCAGGGACGAGAGAAA
>QHXY01000426.1 GCA_003223145.1 Acidobacteriota bacterium | reverse complement strand
CGATCGAGAAGGCGCTGGTCATCTTCATCGCCGTCGGCACGCCGCCCGGCGACGGAGGCGCGGCGGATCTCAGCTTCGTGCGTGAGGTGGCCTTGAGCATCGCCAGCCACATGAACGGGTACAAGGTGGTGGTCACCAAGAGCACCGTTCCGATGGGCACCGGGGCCATGATCCGCGGGCTCATCGAAAAGAACCAGGCGCAGAAGATCTCATTCAGCGTGGCAAGCAATCCTGAGTTCCTGCGGGAGGGCGCGGCGATCGAGGATTTCATGCGACCAAACCGTATCGTCATCGGCGCCGAAGACTCCCAGGCGGCTGCCATTCTGCGGGACCTGTACAACCCGCTGTACCTGATCGAGACCCCGTTCGTGGTGACCAGCGTGGTGAGCGCCGAGATGATCAAGTACGCGAGCAACGCCTTCCTGGCGACCAAGATCTCGTTCATCAACGAGATCGCGGCGCTGTGCGAGGCGGTCGGTGCGGACGTGCACGAGGTGGCACGCGGCATGGGTCTCGACAACCGCATCGGCAAGAAATTCCTGCACCCCGGCCCGGGGTTCGGAGGGTCCTGTTTTCCGAAGGACACGCGCGCCATCCTGCATCTGGCGGATGAGGCCGGCGTGCCAGCGCAGATTGTTCGCGCCGTCGTCCAGGCGAACGAGGCGCAGCCCGGCAGGATGGTCGAGAAAATCAGGCGGGCGGTGGGGGATCTCAAGGGCAAGACCATCGCCTGCCTGGGGCTGGCGTTCAAGCCGAACACCAGCGACACGCGCGAATCGCCCGCGATTCGCATCATCCGGGAGCTGCGGGCCGGAGGCGCACGCATCCGGGCCTTCGACCCGGTCGCCATGCCGGAGAGCCGCCAGGCCCTTCCCGACGTCGAGTTCGGCGAGGACGCGTATGACACCGCCCGCGGCTGCGACGCGCTGGTCATCGCCACGGAATGGAACCAGTTCCGCAATCTCGACTGGGACCGGATGAAGGTGGCGCTTAGATCACCCGTGGTTGTGGATCTGCGCAACGTCTACGAGCCGAAGCACATGAAGGCGCTCGGAATCGACTACACGGGCGTCGGACGGTGATGGGCGATTCCCCGCGCTATCTCGTCACAGGAGGGGCCGGCTTCATTGGCTCCAACATCGTCGAGTCCCTGCTGCGGCGCGGGGAGCGGATTGTCGTCCTCGACGATTTCTCGACCGGGCGCCGGGACAATCTCGAATCCGCTCTCAAGGCCCGCCGCGAGGGCGCGCCCCCGCCCGACATCATCGAGGGGGATATCCGTGATACGCCCACGGTGCGACGGGCCATGCACGGAGTGACCCACGTGCTGCATCAGGCCGCCCTGCCCTCCGTCCAACGCTCAGTGGACGATCCGATGGCGAGCCACCAGGTGAATGCGACCGGGACGCTGATCCTGCTGATCGCCGCGCGGGACGAGGGCGTGCGCCGCTTCGTCTACGCCTCGTCCTCTTCCGTCTACGGCGACACGCCCGCGATGCCAAAGCGTGAGACCATGACACCTCAGCCGCTCTCTCCCTACGCGGTCAGCAAGCTGGCGGGGGAGTACTACTGCAAGATTTTCCACAGTCTGTACGGCCTCGAGACCGTGTCCCTGCGTTACTTCAATGTCTTCGGTCCGCGGCAGGATCCCCACTCGCAGTACGCGGCCGTCGTTCCGAATTTCGTCAAGGCGGTTTTGGCGGGAGGTTCTCCGGTGGTGTACGGCGACGGTCTGCAGTCGCGCGACTTCACCTACGTCGACAATGCCGTCGAGGCCAACCTGAAAGGCTGCGAGGCGCCGTCCTCGGCGGCCGGGCGAGCCTACAACGTGGCCTGTGGCTCCAGGACCACCCTCATCGACCTGCTGCACCTCCTTGAACGCATTACCGGGTCCGCCATTCGTCCCGTGCACGACAAGCCCCGTCCGGGCGACGTGCGCCACTCCCTGGCGGCCATCGACGAGGCGCGCCTGCACTTGGGTTTCAGTCCGGGCATGGGGCTCGAGGAGGGTCTTCGTCGGACCGTCGCCTGGTTCGGCGAATGAAGCTTTCGGTGGTCATTCCGGTCTATAACGAGGCCGGCACCATTCGCGAGATCATCCAGAGAGTCCTGGCGGCACCTTCGGAGAAGGAGGTCATCGTAGTCGATGACGGCTCAACGGACGGCACGCGGGAGATCCTGCGCCGCGAGGCTCCAAACGGAGTCGTGGTGCTGTTCCAGGACTCCAATCGTGGGAAAGGCGCAGCCCTCCGTGCCGGCTTCCAGAAGGTGACGGGTGACATCGTGCTGGTGCAGGACGCCGACCTGGAGTATGACCCGGCCGAATACCCGCGTCTCCTGAAGCCCATCGTCGATGGCAGGGCGGATGTCGTCTACGGCTCGCGCTTCAGCGGCGAGACACATCGCGTGCTGTTCTTCTGGCATTACGTCGGCAACCGCTTCCTGACGATGCTTTCGAACATGCTGACCAACCTGAACCTCTCGGACATGGAAACGTGCTACAAGGTGTTCCGCGCCGACATCCTGAAGCGTCTGGTGCTGAGGTCGAACCGCTTCGGCTTCGAGCCGGAGTTCACCGCCAAGGTTGCGCGCCTCGGTTGCCGGATCTACGAGGTGCCCGTTTCGTACCATGGACGAGGGTATGAATCGGGAAAGAAGATCACCTGGAAGGACGGCCTCTCGGCGATCGGCAGCATCATACGGTACCGGTTTTTTGGCTAAGACGACTCGGCCCCAGACCTACGCGATCATTCTGGCCGGCGGCGCGGGCACACGGCTCTGGCCTCTGGCGCGCGCATCGCGGCCGAAGCCGTTTCTGCCGCTCGTGCAGGGGCAGAGTCTGTTCAGGCTCACCTACGA
>QHXY01000425.1 GCA_003223145.1 Acidobacteriota bacterium | reverse complement strand
GAAGGCGCGCCGGGCGTTCTCGAGATCGCCCGCTTCCATATAAGTCCGGCCGAGAGAGATGCGGGCCGTGTGGTAGGTCGGGTGGCGAGCCAGCCCCTCCAGGCAGACCTCGACCGCGTCCTTGTAGCGCCCGTCCCTGCGATACTCCTCCGCCAGCTGCAGGAAGGCCCTGGAGAGAGGATCGCGGGCGATTCTCTCCTTCAGCGACTCGATGGTGGACTGGCGCTCGGATCCGGCTTTGGCCATTGCCTAAGTGCTTGAATTCATGAAGGGAAGCCGCTCGAAGTGAGCGCAACCCAGGGATTATAGAGAATGATGGAAAGTCTTGTCAAAACAGCGGCGCCCCAGGGGAGCTCTGGGGGCGGCGTCGTGACCATCGCTCTCGTCGTTAGGGCGTGATGGAGGTGCCAAGCGCCGTATCGAGATCGACCGGCCGGCCGAGCAGGTCCTCGCCGTCGAAGTGCGCGAACACGTTGACGACGGCCCCCGCCCCCGCCGCGACCTTGGCGGGCTCCGACAAGATGGTGAGGATGATCTTGTTGTTGGTCGAGCCGAGCGTGAACGACACGTTCGAGGAGGGACCGGTACCGCTCAGCGCGGTGAAGGGCGGATCGTACGTCAGGGTGACGGTCTTGAACGACACGGCGTTCAGATGGGGATCGCCCGGGAAGACGGTGCTGTTGTTGCGCGCCACCACGTCGAACAGGATGGAGGCCGTGACGTCCTTGGTCGTGGCGGCGACGCTCTGTCCGTCGTAGGTGATGCCCGTGATGGCGATGATGGCATCGCTCGCCTTGTTCGAGTTCCCGACGCGGTTGCAGCTCACACCGTGCAGGACGAGCGCGGCCGTCAAGGCGGCGAGAATGAGGGGTCGGGGAACTCGCTTCATGAATGGGCCTCCTGCGACTCCGCTTTCTTCGCGATGCGCGGGGTGATAAAGATCAGAAGCTCGGTGTTCTTCCGGTTGATCGACTTGTTCTTGAACAGCCAGCCGAGCCCCGGGATCTTGGAGAGCCCGGGCACGCCGGCCTGCGTCACCGAATCGTTCAGCTTGAAGATGCCGCCGATGACCGCGGTGCCGCCGTCGGCGACCAGGATCTGAGTCGCCGCGCGCTCGGTGATGATCGGCGGCACGTCACCGACCCGGTTCACGAAGTCGGGCGAGGAGTTGTCCACCTTCACGTCCATGATGACGGTCCCCTCCTTGGTGATCTGGGGGACCACCTCGAGCTTCAGCGACGCCGAGATGAACTCCACGTTGATCTGCGTCGCCGTGGTGCTGACGACCGGGATCTGCACGCCTTGCTCGATCACCGCCTTCTGGTTGTTCTGTGTGGCGATGCGTGGCGAGGACAGGACCTTGACGTCGCCGTTCAGCTCGAAGGCATCCAGCGTCACATCCAGGGCCACCGAATTCAGGACGTTCCCGAAGCTGAGACCCAGCGTTCCGGCGGAGGCGGACGCCGGCAGGTTCACGTCGGCGTTGAGCGAGGCGTTGTGCGGGAACTGCAGCCGGGTCTGCGTCCCCCGGGCCTGCGAGGCCTCGCCGCGCAGACCCCACACGACCCCGAGGTCACGCTCGAACTCGCGGTCCGTCTCGACGATGCGCGCCTCGATCACTACCTGCGGCGTCTGCTCGTCCAGCGCGTCGATCAGCCGGTTGATCGGATCCTGACGCTGTCGCAGGTCGGTGATGATCAGCGTGTTGGTCCGGGCGTCCATGATCACGTCGCCGCGCTTCGACATGATCTTCTTGAGGATCGGCGTCACGTCGTTGGCCTTGGCGTAGGACAGGCTGCGCGTGAAAGTGATCGGCTCCTCCTCGAGCTCCTGCGCCTCGAGCAGGGCCTTTCTGGCCGCCGCTTCCTGGGCCAGCTTCTGCGAGGTGGCGATGCGGATGACGTTGTTCTCGAACACCTTGTCGAGCCCGTTGTTCTTCAGGATGATGTCCAGCGCCTGGTCCTCGGGCACATTCTCCAGGACGATGGTCAGCTGGCCGGAGACCGCCGGATCGAGCACGATGTTGTAGCCGGTGATCTCGTGGAACAGCCGGAACACGTCCTTCAGGTCGGCGTCCTTGAAGTTCAGCGAGATCCTCTTGCCCGTGTACTTCGGACCCGTGTCGGAGATGGCGCGGGCGCCAAACCTGCCGCCCTGCGAGATCATGACGTTGCCGGAATCCCTGCCCGCGGAGCGGAAGGCGACCTCCTGCGACGACCCGGCCGGCTGCTGCTCGATCTTCACGCCGCCCTGGGCCACCAGCGGATTGACCGGCGCCCTTTCTGCGGCAGAGGTCTCGGCCGGCTGTTCTTCGCCACCGGAACCGGTCTCCGGGGAGGGGGCCGGCGCGGCCTCGGTCGCCGCCGGGGCGGTTCCGGCGCGGCCCTCGGGAGTCTCCGCGGCCACGGGCGCCGCGACCGGCTCCACCTGGGCAGGGGCGCTCTCGAGCGCGTGCCGCACGCCCTCCTCCGAGAAATCGACCACCAGACCCGTGTCGGTCGGGACGATGGCGTACGGTTTCGGAGAGGTCAGATCCAGGACGACGCGGACGACCGGCTTGGGCTTGGTCGCGAACTGCGCCACGCGCACTCGTGACAGACCGCCTGATCCCACCGTCACCGTCTTCGTCCTGGTCCGATCCACGACCCCCAGGAGGTCGATGACCAGCCGCGGCGGGTTCTTGAGCTCGAAGTGCTCGTTCGCCAGACCGCCGTCGGCGGTGAGCACGACGCTCCGCTCCGAGTCCTCGCCGCGCGCCTCGACCGACAGCAGGGTGTGCGCCGGCGATCCGGATGGCGTGGCGCCGCGGGTGACTTTCACCTGCCGGCCGGAGGAAGCCGCGGCGGCGGGTGTCTCCGGTGCGGAGCTCGCGGGGGCCGCCTCGGGCAGAGGCTTCAGCTCGGAGGACCCGGGCGCCGCCTGTGTGGATGACGCGGCCGTCGGCTGGACCGTCTCGAGGGGAGCGCCCTCGGAGGACTGCTGCGCCGACGGCGCGGGCTCGACGGCGTTCGCCGGGGTTCCTTCGGCAGGCGCCGCGGCGGCACCCGACGCGGAGCCGCCCGCAGGAGCCTCGGCGACCACGTTCTGCTCTGGCGCGTTGCCCGATTCACCGAGCGACGGGAAATCGACGACCAGATCGTGGCCGTCGAGGCGGATGGAGTGCTGCGAGGCCAGGACGTTCCGGAACTCGAATTTCGCGATCTTCCCGCCATCGACGCTCTCGACGGACGAGACCCGGACGCCCTCGACCTGGGGCGTCCCGATCTGGACTTCCTGCGCCAGCCCCTCGACGTGCACGTCGAGGAGCTCCAGGACCAGCGTCCTGGGGTCGGGCTGGTAGGAGGTATAGCTGAACGGGTAGTTCCCATGCAGGACGACCTCGGTACCCGCCGGAGTCTCCTGGTGGTCGATGGCGTTGATGACCACCGCGGACGGCGCGCTGAGCGCCGCCTGACCCGGCTCGCTGACGGGCGGATTGCCCGAGCATCGCAGGGCGGCCGCGGCGATCGTGATCAGGATCGCGACCTTCCCGTACCTCATAAGCTACCCTCCTCCGCTGGCGTCAGCTTCTTCGTCACATCCCTGTACGGCTTGATGCTTCGGGGATCGTTGATGTCCTGACGGAACACCACCGTGCCGGTCTTGCGATCGATGCGGATGATCTTGCCGTCGTAGAGCGCATCGCCCACCTTCAGGAAGTATCCCTTGTTGTCGCTGCCGTTGAAGAACGCGATGGCGCCCTTCCCCTTCTGGACGATTCCGACCAGGTCCACCTCCGAGATCAGCATCCCGGCGATTCCCCGTGGCCGCGGTCCTTTTCCCACCGTGTTCGCCGCGTCCACCAGGGAGCGGAAGGGATCGCGCCGGCCGGCCGGGTCATAAGTAAACCCGCGACCGGTCAGCATGGCTTCGTTGTCCTGCATGATCTTGTTGATCGTCTCCGAGTCCTGCGGAGCAGCCTGGGCGCCCGGGGACCCGGACCCCGGCGAGGGGGCCGCCGGCGTCGCCGCCGGAGCGGGCGCCTTGGGGTCCTCCCCGCGTGCGCCGGGCCCGAGGGCCAGCGTCACACCGAGAGCCACGAGCGCCGGCCTGAGCAGGCGGAGGCTCACTGGGCTCCTCCCGCCTTCTCGTCGTACACGAAGGTCGTCGCCGTGAAGGTCGAATGAATCGAGTGATTGGGGCTGCTCTGCGCGTTGATCGTCACACCGCTCACGTTGATGATGCGCGAGTACTTGCTGATGCGGTCGAAGAAGACGCCGAGGTCGTGGTAGTCGCCCTCCACGTCCATCATGATCGGAAATTCCTTGTAGAACTCCACCGGCTTGAGCGACCCGGGGTTGAACTGCCTCAGATCCAGGTTCGACTGGTCGGCGAGGTTCTTCACCCACTTCAGCAGCTCGCCGGTCTCGGGTTCGGTCGGCAGGATCGCCAGGAGGTCGTTCAGCTTGAGCTGGAGGTTCTCGATCTCCTTCTCAAACTCCGGCAGCTTCGCCTCGATCGCCTGGCCCTTGCGGATCTCGGTCTGCAGGCCTTCGAGCTGGACGCGATCCGCGGCGTTCTTCTTCGCCATCTCGGAGAAGTTCGGATAGGCCATCCAGGCCACCGCCACCAGGGCGATCGCCATGCACGCCACGACCGCGAACTGGCCCCAGAACGGCAGCTTCTTGAAATCCATGGTCGCCCTCTACCCGCCCGCCGGCGGTGCCGCGCCGCTTCCCTCGGCCTGTCCCTCCGGATGCGGCAGGAACTGGCAGGTCAGCGAGAAC
>QHXY01000424.1 GCA_003223145.1 Acidobacteriota bacterium | reverse complement strand
TCCCCTCCCCCGAACCTGCCGCAGGCGCCGCAGGAGAAGGAGGCACAGCCGCCCACGAAAGGACCGGTGCCCCCGCCGGTGGTGATCCCAGGCGTCGAGTCGGGGGCGACCGCCACGGTCACCGTGACCGCAAGCGCCGCCGGGCCGGTGACGGCGTCCCCGGGCCCTTCGCCGAAGAGCGAAGTGTGCCGCGTGGACACGGACGGCACCGTCACGACCCTCTGGTCGTCCCAGAGCGAGATCGCCTATTCCCTGATGATCGATCCCTCCGGACGGCCGGTCGTAGGGACCGGTGAGCCGGGGAGGATCCGGGTCCTCATGGGCGCCCAGCAGAGCACCCTCCTGGCGCGCGTCCCCGAATCGCAGGTCACCTCGCTGATTGCCGGACAGGGGCAGCAGATGTTCGCGGCGACGAGCAACGTCGGCCGGTTGTACGTTCTCGATGCCGCCAACAGCGAGGCGGGAAACTATCTGTCTCCGACCTGCGACGCCCAGACGGTGTCGCGCTGGGGCCGAATCTCCTGGCGCGCCAGCGTGCCTGCGGGCGGGCGGGTCGAGCTGGCCACCCGGACAGGGAACAGCGGCGTCCCGGATGCGACCTGGAGCGACTGGTCGACCGCCTACGCCAACCCGGACGGAAGCGCCATCAGCAGCCCGGCGGCTCGATTCCTGCAGTGGCGCGCCCGGCTGACGAGACCGGGCAGCGGTGCGGGACCGAGCCTGCAGGCGGTCTCGGTGGCGTATCTCCAGGTGAACCTGCCGCCCAGCCTGAGACGGATCGTCGTCGAGCCCCTGGCCCGCCGTCGGCCCAGCCGCCCCAGATCCCCGACAAGAAGATCTATGTGCGCGGCATGCGCTCTATTCTGTGGGAAGCGGACGATCCGAACGGCGACACCCTGACCTTCGATCTGCTCTTCAGGGGCGAGGGGGAATCGGCCTGGAAGCCGCTGGCCAAGGCGCTGCGCGAAAGCTTCTTCGCCCTCGACACGACCCAGCTGCCGGACGGGTTGTACCGGGTGCGGGTCGAGGCCTCCGACGCCCTGTCGAACCCGGCCGGCCAGGCGAAGACGGCGGCGCAGGTCAGCGACCCGTTCCTGGTGGACAACACGCCGCCCTCAGTGCAGGTGACCGTCAAGAAGGGTGGCCGCGAGGCGACTCTCGACGTGTCGGCCACCGACACGCCCGGCCCGATCGCCCGCGCCGAGTACTCCGTCGACGCGACGCGCTGGGTGCCGATCGCTCCCACGGACGGGGTGTCCGACTCCCGCGCCGAGACGTACAGCATCACCCTGGGCGGCCTGCGCCCCGGCGAGCACACGGTGATCGTCAAGGTGACCGATCTCCTGGGCAACGTGGGGGCCGGCAAGGCCGTCTTCACGTCCGAATAAAGACGGAGATTCATGCGAGCGAGGGCGCTGTGCCTCGTCGCGCTTCTCGTCGCCGTCGCGATCGCGCCGGCCTGCTCGTCCTCCCCGTCGACGGTGGTCGTCCCCCCGGGGGGCGCCGGGTACGGCGGGCGTTTCGTCTATCCGCTGCGTTTCGAGCCGCTGACGCTGAACTTCGTCACCCTGAGCGACCAGACGAGCGACTACGTCGCCCGCCTGGTCGGCGATGGGCTGGTGGACCGCGACGCCGATCTGCGGCTGGTGCCGCGCCTGGCGGAATCGTGGGATTTCACCGACGGCGGCCGCGTGCTGACCCTTCACTTGCGAGGCGGCGTGCGCTTCCATGATGGCGCACCGTTCACCAGCGCCGACGTCAAGTACACCTACGAGCGCGTCATCGATCCGAAGAGTCGAGCCATCGGCCGAATCGACGGTTTTCTGCCGGTCGAGCGCGTCGAGACGCCCGACGACCTGACCGTGCGCGTGGTCTACCAACACCCCTATGCACCGGCGCTGGCCGCCTGGGAGGTGCCGATCCTGCCGCGGCACCTGTACGAGAAGGACGACTTCCTGACTTCGCGCTACAACCGGGCGCCGGTCGGCACCGGACCGTTCCGCTTCGTCTCCTGGGAGACGGGGCGCCGCATCGTCCTGGCGTCCAACCCGGACTATTGGGGCGGCAGGCCGTTCATCGACACGTTCGAGTTCCAGTTGATCCCATCCCAGGAGACCACGCTGCAGGCCCTCCTGGCGGGGGAGATCGACTACGCCTCGCTGTCGCCTGTGCAGTGGAAGGCGCACGCGCAGGACCCCGCCTTCTCCAGGCGCTTCGAGACGGTGCGCTACCTGCCGCTGTTCTTTCTTTACATCGCCTGGCGGGGGGACGGCTCGACCCCGTACTTCGCCGACCCCCGCGTGCGGCGGGCGATGACCCTGGCCCTGGACCGTGACGGATACGTCAGCACCGTGCTGCAGGGTTCGGGCTTCGTGCCCGACTCGGTCTTCCACCCGGCAGTTCTCGCCCCCGACCCGGCCCTCCCGGCGTTGCACTACGATCCGGTCAGGACCGCGGCTCTTCTGGACGAGGCTGGCTGGAGGATCGATCCGGCGACCGGGCGGCGCGCACGCGCCGGTGTGCCGTTCCAATTCAACCTTCTCATCTTCAGCGGCAGCGAGGACCACGTGCAGTTCGCCCAGGTGGCACAGGAGTCGTTGCGCCGTCTCGGCATCGACATGACGATCCAGAGACTCGACTGGCCGACGCTCTGGTCGCGGCTGCAGAAGGGTGATTTTCAGGCGGCGGTGTCGGGGCTGGTTGCGGGCGTCGACCCCGACGACACCGCATACGGTCTGTTGCATTCGTCGCAAATCAAGGGTGGCCAGAACTACGCCGCCTTCCATGACGCGCAGGTCGACGCCTGGCTGGAGGCCGGGCGGCGCGCCGTCGACCCCGACGAGCGCCGCTCGATCTATCGGTTGATCGATCGGCGGGTGGCCGAACTCCAGCCATACACCTTCCTGTTCTTCCCGATGACCCAGGCCGCCATGTCCCGGCGTGTGCGGGACATCCGGCCCTCTCCCCGCGGCATCATCGCGCAGTATCCCGGCGTCCTCCGACTGCGCGTCCAGTGATCGCCTTCCTGCTCCGCCGGGTCGTCTCGGCCCTGCCGGCGCTGGTCGGAGTGACCCTGGTGGCCTTCTTCGTCCTCAATCTCCTGCCGTCGGACCCGGTCCAGGTCTGGTCGGGTGGCAGCGCCCTGTCGGCCGAAGCGGCCGGGCGCCTGCGCTCCGAGCTGGGCGTCGACCGGGGTCCCGCGGCGCGTTACGCCGCCTGGGCCGTCGCCCTGCTGCGCGGCGACCTGGGGCATTCGCTTCGCGACGGTCGTCCGGTCGCGTTCGTCATCGGCGACGCCCTCCCGTGGAGCCTGGCGCTCAACCTCTGTGCAATCCTGGCGATCTACGGCGTGGCCGTCCCGTACGGCCTGGTCGGCGCCTCGTCTCCAGGGTCCGCCACGGACCGCGCCGGCGGCTGGGCGCTGCTTCTGCTCTATGCGGTGCCGCCCTTCGCCGCCGCGCTCATCCTGCAGCAGTGGGTCGCCGTCGGCCTGGGGTGGCTGCCGCTGCAGGGCGTCTCCGCCGAGGGGGCGTCGCTCCCGGGGCGGGTCTGGGACCTTCTGCGGCACCTGGCCCTGCCGACGCTGTGCCTCGCACTGTCGGGCTGGGCGATCGTGGCGCGCTACTCGCGCGCCGCGTTCCGCTCGGTGCTCGGGAGGGAGTTCCTGTCGGTGGTCCGCGCCAAGGGTCTGTCCCGCCTGCGGGCCCATCTCCGCCTGGCGGCCAACACCGCCGTCCCCTTCGTGACCCTTCTGGCGACCATCGTTCCCGGTCTGGTGGGCGGAAGCATCATCGTCGAGCAGGTGTTCTCGCTGCCCGGCGTCGGCCGGCTCTATCTGGCGGCGGTCGAGGCGCGAGACTATCCGGTAGTGCTCGCTCTCACGCTGCTCTCGGCGGTCCTGGTGCTCGCGGGTCACCTCCTGGTCGACCTTCTCTATCTCCTCGTCGATCCGAGGATCCGGACCGCGCTCCTGCCGGAGAGGACCGATGCGATCTGAGTCGCGGGCGGCGCTCTGGCTGGTCGTCGCCCTGTCGACGGTCGGGCTTCTTGCCCCGCTGCTGGCGAACGACCGGCCGATCCTGGCCCGGTTCGATGGACGTCTGGTGGCGCCCGCCGCCGCCGAGATCCCCCTGGTCGGCCTGCTGTTCGACCAGCCCGGCGCCCGCTCACACGATTGGGCGGCGAGCCCGCCGCCGGGATCGCCGGGTCCGCGCTGCATCCGCCGGGTCGGGCGCATCTGCTGGGGACCGACGCGCTGGGGCGCGACCTCCTGGCGCGTCTGATCCACGGCGCGCGGCCCTCCCTGCTGGTGGGGTTCGGGGCGACGGCGATCGCGCTCCTGGTCGGTTTCTGCGCCGGCGCTTTCGCCGGGCTGCGCGGTGGTCTGGCCGACCTTCTCATCGTCCGTCTGGTGGACGTCGTCGCCTGCTTTCCGCCGCTCGTCCTGGCGCTGGCGTTCGTCGCCGCCACCGGCAGGACCGGGCTGTGGCCGATGCTCCTGGGCGTCGCCCTGAGCCGCTGGACCTCCATGGCCCGCTATGTCCGCGGTGAGATCCTGCGGCATCGCGGCGGCGATGTCTGGGTGTCGGCGCGCGCCGCCGGCGCGGGCGGCGGGCGCCTGGTGCTGCGGCACCTTCTCCCGCTGCTGGCCGGGCCGCTCCTCGTCATGACGTCGTTCGGCATCGCCGGCGCCATCCTGCTGGAATCGGGTCTGAGCTTCCTCGGCTTTGGCGTCGATCCTCCCACACCCTCCTGGGGATCGATTCTGGCGGAGTCACGCGCCACGCTCGACGCGGCCTGGTGGCCGGTGGTGTTCCCGGCCGCGGCGCTCGTCCTGCTTTTGGCGGCGCTGTGCGCGGCGGCCGAGCGCGCCGCGGGGAGCGAAACGCGCGGCACGCCCCTGGTCTGAAGCCGGGATGTGTCGACGTCATGCGCGTGGGTATGGGCCGGTCGCCTCACCCGGACGCGACGCCGTGCGTGGCGTGACAGACGCGATTCTTGCCGGTGCGCTTCGCCTGGTACAGCCCGCGGTCGGCGGCCGCCACCAGGTCGGGGCCGTTGATCGCGTCGGCGGGAAACGAG
>QHXY01000098.1 GCA_003223145.1 Acidobacteriota bacterium | reverse complement strand
AGCGCGTGATCGGATACGAGGCGCTGACCCGTGTCCCCCCGGACAGCTTCCCGGGTCCGGATCAGCTCTTCAAGGCCGCCTATGACAACGATTCCTTGTGGAAGCTGGAGCGCCTGTGCCGTGATCGCGCGATCCGGGGCGCGCGCGGCCTGCCGGAGGACGAACTGCTGTTCCTGAACATGGAGCCCGATTCGATCCACGACCCGGCCCTGAGATCGGCGGCCACCTTCGGTCTGTTGCGCGACATGGGTCTGAAGCCCGCTCAGATCGTCCTGGAGATGACCGAGCATTCGGCGGTGCGGGATTTCACCGCTCTGCGCCAGCTGCTCAGCTACCTCCAGTTCCACGGCTTCCGCCTGGCAGTGGACGACGTGGGATCGGGCTACTCGGGACTGAAGTCGATCGCCGAGATCAAGCCGGACTTCATCAAGATCGACATGGCGCTCATCCGCGACATCGACCAGCACCCGATCAAGCAGGATCTGACCGGGACCATCGCCCGGTTCTCGACCAGCTCCGGTATCACCCTCATCGCCGAGGGCGTGGAGACGGTGGAGGAGCTGCGCTGCCTGCAGACGATCGGGGTGCGATTCGCGCAGGGGTTTCTGTTCGCGCGGCCCGGGCCGCCATTTCCGAGAGCCGATCTCAGCATCCTCGAGGACTGAATCCGTCGCCGGTCTGGACGCCGGAACGCGATGGACGGATCCCGAAAAAAGGAGAGCCGCCTCATGCGTACCGAAGCGGCTCTTTTCTGGGGGTGTGCTGTGTGGTTCTTGTTACGTACCTCAGCCCTCGCGGACTGGTAAGAGAAAGGCGTCTGCGCTAGACCGCTTTCTGCGACGACTGCGCCTGGCTCCAGGCGCCCATAATCTGGCAGGTCTTGGCGGTCTCGACCTCGATCCACCGGTGATAGACCTTCCGGCGGTTCGGGTCGATCTGGTATGAAACGTTCGCGAAATCGAAACTGATCATGGCGTTCTGAGCCTTGCTCGTGGGTTTCCTGCCGGCGAGCGCTCGCTTCTTCATCCGACGCATCCTCCTCTAAGTTGTAAGCATTATAAGCAATACTCTTGCCAGAAGCTGTGCGATTACCGGGCTATTTGTCGATTCGCAAATCTCTTGGAAGTCGTCGTGCCACAGTGGTTTGGAAGGTAGTCGCTGAGGGACTCTGGTGAACTTGGCGGTCCTCCGAGCCGCCTCCCGCCTCCACTCGGTCACTCTGACGCGCCTATGAGTTGACTTAAATACGTCAAAGTGACAGACTTTCGTCCCGCCGGGGAGGCACGACGTGCCGGTCCACGGACAACAGATCCTTCTGATCGACCCGGTGCAAAGGTTCGATGTCGAGCTGATGCTGCGAGGCCTGGGTCTGGAGGTGCGATCGGTGACAAGCGTAGCGGCGGCCCTCGATCTCGCCGCCCGCGAGGATTTCGACATGGCCTTGGTCGATGTCGGCCTCGCCGCGGACGGCGCCGAGGGGATCGTCGCCAAACTCAGGGCGAGGACGTCGGTCCCGTCCGTCCTGGTCCTGGCCGGGGAGGATTCCGTGCGCCGCGCCATCCGGATCCTCGACCACGGGGCCGACGACTATCTGGTCCGGCCGCTCGACCGCGCGGAAGTCATGGCCCGGCTGGGGAGAATCCTGGAGTGGCAGCACGCGGACGACCGCGCCCTGCTGTTCCAGAGAGAGCTGAGCCGCAAGTACCTGGTCGGGAATTTGGTCAGCCAATCGGAAGGCATGCGGCGCGTGCGCGACCAGATCCTGCAGGTCGCCGCGGCGCGCAGCAACGTCCTCATCCTGGGCGAGAGCGGAGTCGGGAAGGAGCTGGTCGCCAAGGCGATCCACTACAACTCGTCGCGGCGCGAGTCTCCGTTCATCGCCATCAACTGCTCGGCGATTCCCGTCAGCTTGATCGAGAGCGAGCTGTTCGGTCACGAGCGCGGCGCGTTTACGGGGGCAGTGGGCCGGCAGAAGGGAAAATTCGAGCTGGCGGACGGGGGCACGATCTTCCTCGACGAGGTGGGGGAGATGGACCTGCGCACCCAAGCGAAGCTGCTGCGCGTGCTCGAGGAGCGCGAGTTCATGCGCGTGGGGGGTGGACGCGAGGTGCGCGTGGACGTGCGCGTCCTGGCGGCCACGAACAGCGACCTCGAGGACCTGATTCGGCGAGGGCGCCTCCGGGAGGACCTCTATTTCCGGCTCAAGGTCATCACCATCCGTGTGCCGCCGCTCCGCGAGCGCCAGGAGGACATCCCGGAGCTGGCGCGCACCCTCCTGGAGCAGATCCGCCGCGACAACGGCCTGCGGCCGCGCCGTCTGACGGCCCGGGCGATTCGGGCGCTGCAGCGCTACCCCTGGCCGGGCAACGTGAGGGAGTTGAAGAATGTTCTGGAGAGCACCGCGATCACCCGGGAGGGGGAGATCATCCGCGCCACCGACCTGCCGGCGACGGTCCTCACGGATGAGAGACCGGGCGTGCCTGGACCCCCGCCACGCGCCGGGGCGACGATGCGGGAGATGGAGCGCCAGCTGATCCGGCGCACGCTGGCGCGGCGGCGTGCGGACCCTGCAGCGCAAGATCAGGCACTACGGCATCCGCGTCGCCGCCGTCCGTGGACGCCGTCCTGCCGTCGTCAGGACAGCCTCCTGACTAGAGACTGACCACCACTCCCAGGCCGTCGGCGTCGAGCAGCGGCAGAATGTCTCCGCCCTCGATGCGCACCCCGCCGCGCGCCACGTCATCCGCGATGTCGAGGTGGCCGTCGAGATCGGCGCGCTCCACGCCGGGGGTCGCCAGGGCGAAGTGCAGGGCGGCGGCGATGCCGATGCGCGACTCGTCCATGCACCCGATCATCGCGCCGATTCCCACCGCGAGGCTCAGGCGGGCGATTTCGAACGACTCGCCGATGCCGCCCGATTTCATCAGCTTGATGTTGACCAGGTCTGAGGCGCGCGTCGCGGCCAGGCGCTCCGCGTCGGCGGCGTCCTTGACCGATTCGTCCGCCATGATCGGCAGCTCGAACTCGTCGGCGAGGCGGCGCAGCGCCTGGAGGTCGGCGGCGGGCGTCGGTTGCTCAAGCAGCTCGAGATCGGCCTTCCTGAGGTCGCCCAGGAACCGCCGCGCCGCCTCCTCGCTGTACCCCTGGTTGCCGTCGGCGCGCAGGAGCACACCGGGACCCAGGGCGTCGCGCAGCAGCCGGATGGTCTGGAGATCGCGCTCCCGGTCATCTCCTACCTTGACCTTCAGGATGCGGAAGCCGGCGGCCACGTGCCGCCGGGCGCGTTCCAGCGTCGAGCGCGGCTCGTCGATCCCGAGGGTGATGCTCGTCGGCAGGCGATCCCTCTTCATGCCCAGGAGACGAACCAGCGGCAGGCGTGCACGCCGCCCGGCGAGATCGTAGAGCGCCATGTCGGCGGCGGCCCGGGCGGCGGGCTGGCGCGGCGCGGCCTCCCGGGCGCGGCGCGCGAACCCGGCCGGATCGGCGGCGTCCGAGGCGCGCAGGAGCGGGATCAGCCTGTCCTCGAGCGCCTCGAGGGAGGCCGCCGCCGTCTCGCCGGTCACCTCAGCCGCCGGCGCCGCGCACCCGAACCCGCTGCGGCCGTCCGTGGTGTCGATCTTGAGAATGATGGTGTCGGCGGAGGCGTACGAGTGACCGGCGATGCGGTACCCCTCGATGAGGCGGAACGCAATCGGGATCGCCTCGACGCTGGCGACGCGGATCATCCCGGCAAGCGGGGGAAACGGCGCCTGAGCTCCTCGATGATCGGGCTCACGCCGTCCCGAAGGGGATCGCAGCAGGGGATGCCGTGCCGCGCGCGCAGCGCCGCCGCGTGCGCCCGGATCTCATCCGGCGTCAATCCCTCGTGATTCAGCGTGATCGCCACCACCGGCTTGCCGCCGAGCAGGTGGATGATCTCCATCTCTCTCTCCGGCCCGGCCAGAGGGAAATCGGGAAAACCGTCATAGTGTGTGCGGGACGGGGCGTGCTGCAGCACGATGCCTTCCGGCCGGGCGCCCGCCAGGATCTCGAAACCGCCGGGATAAGCCGGGTGCGTCAGGCAGCCCTGGCCCTCCACGATGATGACGTCGGGCCTCTCCTCCCGGAAGGCCCGCAACACCTGGTGCTCGATCTCGCCGGAGACGAAGTCGTTCACCAGGCTGTCCATGATCAACCCGTAGCGCGCGCCCTGCATCCAGGACGTCTGTCCGGTGCCCACCACCACCGCGCGGCATCGGGCCGCGCCGAGCTCCTGCGCCAGGCGAACGGTGGTCGTTCTCTTGCCGACGCCCGAATCGGTCCCGAGCACCGCCAGTCGGACCGAGGTCACTTCCAGGATGCCGCCGGTGAAGGCATGCATCGCTTCGCGCGGCGGAGTGCGGCGGACGTCGCGGATCCGCGCGCCGCCTTTCGCCGCCATGACTGCGAACTCGGGGTCGTCCCCCAGGAGTTCATGGAGTCCCGAGTCGACGTTGATCCCGAGGCTGAGGGCCCGGCCGATCGCCGGACGGAGCGCAGGCGGGAGAACGCCGCCGTGGGTGGCGACGCCCACGACGAGAAAGTCCGGGCGTCGACCGGCGAGGCGCACCGCCTCGTCCAGGTGGGACACGATCGGTATACCCGCGGGCCTGCCGTCCAGGACCTCGCCGGCGTCCCGCCCAGCCGTCCCGCTGTCGATGACCGACAGCACACGGTATCGATCCGTGTGCCGGACCAGACCGTGCGCGGTTTTGCCCTCGGAGCTGCCGAAGGCCCCCTCACACAGGACGATCGCCGTCCCCTCCGGCCCCTTCCCACTCATCACTCGCGACTGTAGCACAGGTGAAAGGCCAGACGGGACGCGTCCTTGACGGGCTTTCGAGGCTTGCCCTAATATGCCGTCATGGTCACGGGCTTCAACACCGACGTGCAGCACGGCGGCAAGACCTACCACGTCCAGACGGAAGACAAGGGGATGCAGAACCCGATCATCGAGACACTCATCTACGTGGGTGGGGAGATCCTCGCCGCACGCCGCACCTCCTACGCCGACCTCCTCTCGAAGGGCGTCAGCGAGAAGGAGATCGCCGAACGCATCGAATCGCAGCACAACCGCATGATCGTCGACATCCGGGGGGGGCGCTACGACGGCGGGAGGGTCCGGCCGTTCGGAGAGGGGATCATTTCCAGCAAGAGCTTCGACGAGGTCGTTCTGGAGTGGCTCCGGTCGCAGGGGGAGACGGAGCGGATCAATCTTCAGATGGTCGGCTCGGACGGGTTCGTGGAAGGCGGCACGGCGCGTCTGGATCTCCTGGTCAGCCGGGTCTCCACCGGCGAGGGGATCGCGGGGGCGAAGGTGAAGGTGAAACTCATCAGCACCGTAGACAAGCCCAGGACGCTGGTCGAAGGCAAGACCGACTCCTCCGGGGAGGTGTCTCTGACCTGCGCGCTGCCGCTCCTTGAGGAAGGCACAGCAGCGCTGATCATCCAGGCCTCCATCGGCAAGGAGAGCGGGGAGATCAAGCAATTGATCAAGAAGCCGGCGCGGAAGGCGGCGAGTTGAGCGGGGCCTCGAACGTGACCATCGTGCTCAACGGCGAAACCCGAGGCGTTCCGGCGGGGGCGACCGTCCTGGCCCTTCTGGAGACGATCGGGATCGCCCCCGGTCGGGTGGCCATCGAAGTGAACGGCCGCGTGGTCCGCCGCGACGATTACCTGCGCCTGGTCTTGCGCGACAACGACAAACTCGAGGTCGTCCATCTCGTCGGAGGCGGCTGATGAAAACCGAGACACTCACGTTGGGAGGCCGCAGCTATCCGTCCCGGCTGATCGTCGGAACGGGAAAGTATCCCAATTTCGACCTCATGCGCCTGGCGATCGAGGCGTCGGGCACCGCGCTGGTGACGGTGGCGGTGCGGCGGATCGATCTCTCGCAGCGGGGAGGCGGGAAATCGCTGCTGGACTACCTCGACACCAGGAAGGTGGCGCTGCTTCCCAACACCGCGGGCTGTTTTACGGCCGACGAGGCCGTGCGCATCGCGCGTCTGGGACGGGAGGCCGGACTCTCCGAGCTCGTCAAGCTCGAGGTGATCGGCGACGAAAAGACCCTGTTCCCCGACAACGAAGGGCTGCTCCAGGCCACCCGGGTCCTGGTCAAGGAGGGGTTCACCGTGCTGCCTTACACCAACGACGATCTGGTCGTGGCCAAGCGGCTGCGCGACGCCGGAGCCGCCGCCGTCATGCCGCTGGCCGCGCCGATCGGCTCGGGGCTCGGGATGCAAAATGCCGTCAATCTGAGGCTTCTCCTGGACGAGATCCGTGATCTTCCCGTCATCGTTGACGCGGGGGTCGGGACGGCGTCGGACGCCTCCATGGTCATGGAGATGGGCGCCGACGGTGTCCTGATGAACACCGGCATCGCCGGCGCCGGCGATCCGGTCAAGATGGCCCGGGCGATGCGGCTGGCCGTGGAGGCCGGGCGGCTCGCGTGCGAGGCGGGCCGCATCCCCAAGAAGCTCTGCGCCACGGCCAGCAGTCCGGTCGAAGGCCTCGTCGGTCAAGACTCCTGAGGGCGGCGGCGCTCCCGGATGGCCGCGCGGGCCTCTTTCTCCTGATCTTTTTCCTTGATCGCCTGGCGCTTGTCCCAGAGTTTCTTTCCCTTCGCGAGCGCGATCTCGACCTTGACGCGACCCCTGGACAGATACAGTCGGAGCGGCACCAGGGTGTGCCCGCCGCTTCTCGTCTTCTGCAACAGCTTCAGGATCTCGTCCCGGTGGAGCAGGAGCTTGCGCGGGCGCAGAGGGTCGTGGTTGGCGTAGCCTCCGTGCGAATAGGGCGAGATGTGGCAGTTGTGCAGGAACACCTCGCGCCCGTCGACGCGCGCGAAGGCGTCCTTGAGGTTCGCCTTGCCCTCGCGCAGCGATTTGACCTCCGTTCCGAGCAGCGCGATGCCGGCTTCACGGCGCTCACCGATGAAATAATTGTGGAAGGCCTGGCGGTTGGTCGCCAGCACGCGTTCGCCGGGCTGCTTCGGCTTTGGGCTCATTCCTCGGCGTCCGTCCGGTCGCGCAGCAGCGCGCTGTAGACATCGCGGCGGCTCATCCCCGTCTCGCGCGCCACGCGGCGCATCGCCTCCTTGCGACCCACTCCGGACTCCATGAGGCGCCGCACCCTGCGGGCCGTTGACTCCGCCGGACCGGTCCCCGCGGCCGACACGACGGCGACCGCGGGCGGCGCATCCTCTCCCGGCCCGGCCACCAGGAAGGCGACCTGGCCCCTGACCCGGAGGCCCGAGAGCGCCGCGCGGATGGAGCTCAGAGGGCCGGCGTGGAACTCCTCGTGGATTTTGGTCATCTCCCTTCCAAGGACGGCATCGCGATCTCCCAGAATCTCGATCACATCACCGAGCGTCGCCACGAGCCGCTGTGGCGATTCGAAGAACAGCAGGGGACGCGGCTCGGCCCGCAGCGCCTCGAGCGCTCGCCGCCGCTCTCCCTTGCGGTGCGGAGGAAAGCCGATGAACGTGAAGGTCGCGGTCCTCAGGCCGGCGACCGACAGGAGCGCCGTGACGGCTGAGGGCCCGGGAACCGGAATGATCCGGTGCCCGGCGCGGCGGGCAGCGTGCACCAGGAGCGCGCCCGGATCGGAGATCCCCGGAGTCCCGCCGTCGGTCGCCAGGGCGATCCGTTCCCCGCGGTCCAATCGTCGGAGAATCTCCGGCAGGCGGCGCGCCTCATTGAACTTGTGGTAGCTGATCATCCTCGTGGACAGGCCGTGGCGGGCCAGGATGGTCGCGGTGCGGCGCGTGTCCTCGCAGGCGACCAGTTCGCTCTCCGCGAAGACGTGGACCGCCCGCGGCGACAAATCGTCCAGATTGCCGATCGGCGTCCCGACCACGTAGAGCGTTCCGCGCGGTTCGCTGCTCCGGCTCAAGCAGGGTCTCCCGGACCGGCTAACGGCCCCAGTCGCGAGGGTAGCGGAAATCGATGCCGATCGTCCTCGGCGAGAGCTTGGCGATGAGCGGCGGCCGTCTCTTGAATTGCGACGCCGCGATGAGCCGCGTAACGCGCTCGAGCATGCGGGGCGGGAAGCCCGCTGCGATCAGTTCCCCGGGGCCGGAGCGCCGGTCCACCAGAAGGACCAGCAGACGATCGATGTCGGCATAGCGATAACCGATCTCCTTCTCGTCCGTCTGGCCCGCCCAGAGATCCGCGGTCGGCGCCTTCCACACGATATCCGGCGGGATGCCGAGATGGAGCGCCAACGTCCTGACCTGGGTCTTGTACAGATCGCCCAGCGGGTTGAGACCGGAGGCCAGGTCTCCGAAGATCGTCCCGTAACCCAGGAGCAGCTCGGTCTTGTTGCTCGTCCCGACGACCAGCGCGTGCTCGCGCGCCGACAGATCGTAGAGAACGGCCATGCGCTCGCGCGCCATCTTGTTGCCGCGCCGCAACCGCGGCGCGCGTCGGTCACGGGCGAAGTACGCATCGATCATCGGGGTGATTCCGATGAGCGCGCTGCGCGCGCCGAGTCGGCGAATCACCCGTCGGGCGTCCCGGAGGCTCGCCGGGCTGGAGTCCCTGTAGGGCAGCAGGGCGCACAGCACGTTCCTCGGCCCCAAGGCCCGGCAGGCGAGAGCCGCGGCGGCGGCGGAGTCCACACCGCCCGACAGCCCCAGGACGGCCCGCCTGAACCCTGCCTTGCGGGTCTCCCGGCGCAGAAAGTCCCGGAGGAGAGCCGCGGCCGCCGGGACATCGAAGACCAGATCCGCCGGCGGCTCGATACAGGACTCGTCCCGCTGCGCCATCACCCGCAGAGAGTAAGCCGCGGCCGGACGCACTGTCAACGACGGTCGGCTCCACCGGAGCGTGCGCGGGACGCGGCTTGCGGGTAGTCGGCGCGGCCGGTATAATGCGCGCGCCGGTGTGCATCCCGACCGGAAACGGCTGGCTGAGATGAGGCTCCGTACGGATGATTCCCGCGACGCAGTTGCGCTCGGGCATGGCGATCCTCCATGAGGGGAATCTCTGCCGCGTGCTGAGCGTGCAGCACATCACGCCCGGCAACTGGCGCGGCATGGTGCAGGCCAAGCTGCGCAATCTCAGGACCGGCAACAGCTTCGAATACCGGTTCCGGTCGGAGGACCGCGTCGAGAAAGCGGACCTCGAGGAACACGAGATGGAGTTCCTGTACGCCTCGGGTGAGGATTACCACTTCATGAACACCGAGAGCTACGAACAGGTGGCGATCACCAGGGAGGATCTCGGGGACGCGGTGCACTACCTCGTTCCCAACACCAGGGTGATGGTGGAGTTCTACGAGCATCGCCCCGTCGGTGTCGAGCTGCCGATCACCGTCGATCTGCGCGTGGTCGAGACCGCGCCGGGAATGAAGGGGGCAACCGCATCCAACAGCGGCAAGCCGGCCGTGCTCGAGACAGGGCTCCAAGTCATGGTGCCTCAGTTCATCGATGTGGGGGAGCTCGTGCGCGTCGACACCGCCGAGGGCAAGTACCTGGAGCGCGCGAAGTAGCGCCGCGGGTGGACGGCATCGTGCGGCTCGCGCGCCTGCGGGAAATTTCCGGCGATCCCTTTGAGGGCGACCCATTCCATCCCGAGGCCGGCGCCTCCGGGGCAGGTCGCCCGGTGGACGGTCTGGCGTGGCTGCCGCCCTGCCGTCCCTCCAAGATCATCGGCGTCGGGCGCAACTACCGCGACCACGTCGCCGAGCTCGGGCACTCCGTGCCGTCGGAGCCCCTCCTGTTCCTGAAGCCACCATCATCTCTGCTGCCGCACGGAGGGATCGTCCGCCTGCCGTCCGGCACCCGCCGGGTCGATTTCGAAGGTGAGCTGGGCGTGGTGATCGGCCGCGAGGCCCGCCACGTTACGGAAACGGGCGCCCTCGACCATGTCCTGGGGTACGCCTGCGTCAACGACGTCACGGCGCGCGACCTGCAGGTGAAGGACGTGCAGTTCACGCGGTCCAAGGGGTTCGATTCGTTCTGTCCCTTCGGCCCCTGTATCGCCATCGGCCTGCGGCCCGACGATCTCGTGGTCGAAACGTTTGTGAACGGCGTGCGTCGGCAGTCGGCACCGGTGTCTCGCATGATCTTCGACATCCGGCGGCTGATCAGCTTCGTGTCGGACGTCATGACCCTGCTGCCGGGGGATCTGATCGCCACGGGCACGCCTGAAGGAGTCGGGCCGCTGGAACCGGGCGACCAGGTCACCGTATCAATAGAGGGGATCGGGCGCCTGACCAACCGCGTGGAGGGGTAGGAGGCGCGCCGGGACCCGGGCGGGCCGCCTCCGCACGGCGCTATCGTCCCTGAACGGCCATCCCGTGCGGTGATGACGTCCCGAGTCGCTCGACAGCCTGGAGGAGATCCATGGCCCTGTTTGTCCTGCCGTTGTTTCTGGTGGTCGTCGCTCTGGCCGTCGTCGCCTTATACAACGGCCTGGTTCTTCTCAGGAACCAGGTCAGAAACGCCTGGCAGCAGATCGGAGTGCAGCTGAAGCGGCGGCACGACCTCATCCCGAATCTGGTCGAGGTGGTGAAGGATTACATGGGGTACGAGCAGGAGACGCTCGAAAAGGTCATCCGGGCGCGCAACCAGGCGATCCAGGCCACCGGCGTGCAGGGCACGGCCGCGGCGGAGGGGGCGCTCACCGGAGCGCTGCGCTCGCTGTTCGCCGTGGTCGAGGCCTACCCGCAGCTCAAGGCCAATGAGAACGTCTCCCGCCTTCAGGAGGAGCTGACCTCCACCGAGAATCGCATCGCCTTCGCGCGCCAGTTCTACAACGACATGGTGATGCGCTACAACACCAGGCTGCAGGTGTTCCCCACCAACATCCTCGCCTCGCTCTTCGGGTTCAAGGAGGCGTCTTACTTCGAGACCACCGCCGCCGAGCAGGAGCCGGTCAAGGTCGACCTGAGGTAGTGCCGGTCATGCCGCGCGCTGCCTGCCCGAAGTGCGGCTTCAACAACCCCGGCGGGCGGAACGTCTGCGAGCTGTGCGGCACGGCTACGCGGGCCGAGGGCGCGGACGGGGCCACCGCGGCGGCTTCCGTCGGGCGGCGCGATTTCTACACCGAGCAGACTTCCAACAGCAGACGGTCGATGGTTCTTCTGGCCTGCTTCGTTCTTCTGGTCGTGGCGGTGGCGTGGGTGCTGGGCGAGCTGGGCGGACTGGGACCCGCGGGCCTTCTCCTCGGACTCGCCTTCGGGTCGATCGGCGCCGTTTCCGCCTACTACTCGGGAGACCGCATGGTGCTGGCAGCCAGCCACGCCACGGAGGTCGGCGCGGACAGGGAGCCGGTGCTGCACAACGTCGTCGAGGAGCTGTGTCTGGCTGCGGGCCTGACGAAGCCGCGTCTTTACGTCATCGAGTCGGAGGCACCCAATGCCTTCGCCACCGGCCGCGATCCGCAGCACGCCTCCGTCGCGGTGACGCGCGGGCTCCTGCGAAAGATGAGCCGGGAGGAGCTGCAGGGCGTGCTGGCGCACGAGATGAGCCATGTCCGCAACCTCGACGTACGCTTCGCGACCCTGGTCGGCGTCCTGGTCGGGACGGTGGCCCTGATGTGCGATTGGTTCTGGCGGTCGTGGCGATTCCGCCGGGGAAGCCGATCCACCGGCAGCGCGGGAGCGCTCTTCCTGATCCTGGCGGTCCTCCTGGCGGCTCTCGCCCCGGTGGCGTCGGTGCTCATCCAGATGGCCATCTCGCGCCGGCGGGAGCTCCTGGCGGACGCCACCGGCGTCGAGCTGACCCGCAACCCGCACGCCCTGGCTTCGGCGTTGCGCAGGATCGCCGCCGACCCGCAGGGCCTGGAGGTGGCCAACCGGGCCACGCAGCACCTCTACATCGTGAACCCGCTGAAGGCGTCCGGCATGGATTCATCGGCCCTGTTCAGCACCCACCCGCCCATCGAGGCCCGAATCCGCATTCTCGAGTCGATGACGTGAGACGGGTGGGCCTGGCGTTCGCTCTCGCCGTGTGTCTGGCAGGGGCGCACGTCGCGGTCGCGAGGTGGATCGCCGGGGCTGCCGGCTTTCCTCTGGATGACGCCTGGATTCACGCGCGCCTGGCGCGCAGCCTGGCCGAGGGGCGGGGATTCAGCTTCAACCCGGGCGAGCCCGCGGCGGTCTCCAGCGCCCCGCTCTGGACCCTTCTCGTGTCCGTCCCGGCGGCCGCCGCCATCCCGTTCCCGTGGGCCGCGTACCTGGCCGGCGCGGCGGGGGCCACGGCGCTGTCGCTCCTCGGCTTCCGGCTGGTGGAGCGCGCGACGGGTGACAGGAAGGCGGCGCTTCTGTGCGCCGCCCTGCTTCTCGGAACACATCCGTTCCCCTGGTCGATCGCGTCCGGTATGGAGCCCGCGTTCGCCGCGGCGCTCGTTCTGGCCACGCTTCTCGCGGCGCTTTCGGGGCGGATCGGGATCGGCTTTCTCCTCGCGTCCGCCGCCGGTCTGGCACGACCCGAATTGTGTCTGATGCCGGGATTCGTCCTGCTCGACGCCCTCTGCCGCCTCCGGTGGCCCGGTCCGAAGAGAATCGCCCGGCTGAGTCTCGCGGCCCTGGCGGCCACCGCTGCGCCGTTCCTGATCGACAGGTTCCTGACGGGCAAGTACGTGTTCGCCGCCCTCGCCGTCAAGGTGGGGCGTCACGGTGTCATCGCGGCGCTTGGGGAGGGAAGGGCGGACCTGGTCCCGTCGATCCTCGCCGCCAACCTGCCGCTTTATCTCGTGCCGTTGCTCCGGGCGCTGGCCCGTGACAACGTCGCCCTGCTCGTCCTGGCGCCGATCGGGCTGTGGCGCCTGGCGGCGAGCGGGCGGGGCAGCCATCTCGCCTGGATGGTCTTCATCCTGCTTCCGATCGCCGTGGCAGTGCTCGCCCCCTTCGGGGGCCCGGAG
>QHXY01000423.1 GCA_003223145.1 Acidobacteriota bacterium | reverse complement strand
CGAGAAGATGAGCGCCCTGGGTCAGCTCGGGGCCGGCATCGCGCACGAGGTCAAGAACCCGCTGACCTCCATCCGCGGCTACGCCCAGATGGGCCAGCGGAAGCTCCCGCACGACCATCCGCTCAACGAGTACTCCCGGACCATCGAGAAGGAGACCGACCGGTCGCTCGAGATCCTCAAGAACCTGCTGCGCTTCTCGCGGCAGGAGACCGCCGAGATGACCCTGATCGATCTCAACGCGGTGGTCGCCGACACCGTGAAGCTCGTGTCGCATCAATTGATGATGAAGGAAGTCCGGGTCGATCCGCGGCTGTGGACACAAGCGCTGCATATCAATGGCAATGCCAATCAGATGGAGCAGGTGCTCCTGAACCTGTGCATCAATGCCGGCGACGCGATGGAGGGCAAGGGGGGCGGGACGATTACTGTCACCACCGACGTGGTGAACGGCAACGTCGCCCGCATCCGCGTCGCCGACACCGGCAGCGGCATCCCCCCGGAGATCGTCAAGAAGATCTTCGACCCGTTCTTCACCACCAAACCGGTCGGCAAGGGGACGGGCCTGGGGCTGTCGGTTTCGTATGGGATCGTCAAGGACCACAAGGGCGAGATCGGCGTCGAGAGCAAGGTCGGCGAGGGGACCACCTTCACCATCCGGATCCCGTTCGCCGCTCCGGCGGCCGAGGCCGCCCCGGCCGCCGCTCCCGCCAGGGAGAGGCGCGTGCGGGTCATCAATCTGCGCTGAGGGAGCCATGGACCGACTGAACCTCCTGGTCATCGACGACGACCCGAACATCCGGAACCTCCTGACCGATCTGTTGCGCGGGCGCCCCGACCTCAACCTCCTCATCGCCGCCAGCGGCCCGGAGGCCGTGCAGCACTTCGCCACCAAGCGGATCGATCTCGTCCTGACCGACATCCACATGCCCGGCTTCACCGGCCTCGAGCTGATGGACGACATGAAGAAGATCAACTTCAAGCCCGAGATCCTGGTGATGACCGCCAACGCCACGCCCGAGAACGTCGAGATCGCCCGCAGGCTCGGCGCGCGCAGCGTCATTCTCAAGCCGTTCGACGACCTCGAGGTGATCGAGGCTGAGATCAACAAGGCGGCAAAGGCCACCCGCGCCGCGCGCGCTCAGGCGGTACGCTCCGCCCCGGCGCCGCTCCACGTGGCCGCTCCGTCGCCGTCGGCCGCACGCGTCCCGCTCGTTGCGGGGATCACGCCGCCCTCCGCGCCGGCCGGGCCCGCGCCGCCTGCGAGACATGTGCCTGGGGTGCCTGTGAGCGCGTTCGCGCTGCCCGCCGAGCCGAAAGGGCAATCAGTGGCGCAGGCGCTGCCGGATTTCGACGACTGGAAGGCAGAGCTGACCGGGAATGAGACGCCGACGGTTTCCCGCGCGCCGGCCAAGGCGGCCCGGCCCCCCACGCCCCCACTGTCTTCTTTACCTGCCCATGCCGCGCCGCCCGTACCATCCGCGCACGGTGCGCCATCGCTGCCGCAGACGGCGCCCCCGGCCCACGCCTCCCCGGCGGGCCAGGCGTCTTCGCCGGCCGGTCACGGTAAGCCGGTCGCCCAGCACGCTTCCGAGGCGCCGGCCGGGGCGCCGCCGCCCGCAGTGCACGAGGCAGACGAAGAGGCGGGGCCGGACATCCCCGTCGAGCTCGACGACATCGTGCGCGCCGCGACGCGTCTCGACGCCGGCAGGATGCGCATGCAGGTCCCGATCGTCTGCCTGCAGACCTGGGAGGAGAAGGGAGCGGTCGCGACGCTCCGCCGCGTCGCTGCGGCGCTGGGACGTGAGTTCTATCTCTGGTCGGCCGCCCGCGGCCTCCTCAAGGACGGGGGCCAGCCGATGGGCGACATGTACCGCGAAGCGACGCGGGCGCTGGAGTTCATCAGGCGGCAGAAGAACAACGGGTTGTACATCCTCGCTGATTTCCGCCCCTTCCTCGACGATCGGATGGTCGTCCGCGCGCTGCGCGAGATGGTCATGGAGTCCGAGACGGCGCGCGCCCTGCTCGTGCTGACCGCGCCGCGCCTGCCGCTGCCACCCGAGCTGGCGCAGGTGGGGGTCACGTTCGACTGGCCCGCCGGCGGCAGCACCGACGTCGAAGCCCTGTACGACGAGGTCGCTGCCGAAATCGCCGCGACGGCCGATCGCGCCGCCGTCCTGGCCCTGCCGTAGCGGAACGCTCTCTTGAAGCGCGTCAAGGAGCTGCCCGCCGGCCGGGCACGGTTCGAGATCGCCCGCGCGCTGATGGGCCGGACGAAATAGTTCGCCCGGGGACCGGCGCCTACTTTCCCCGGGGCGTGGCCAGTCCCAGGCCATCCACCTCCTTCAGGATCTGCTCGGGACGCGCACGCACAAGGATCGAGTCGGTCAAATTCACCCAGCGAACCGTCCCGGTGGAGTCGATCAGGAACTCCGCCGGACGCGCTATGTCCGCACCGCCCGGGCCGCCGCCCGCGTGGGCAAAGGGCACACCGTTGACCCGGTCCGCCCCGCTCGCGCCGGTGTCAAGCAGCTTCGACAGCGTCACTGGGCTGCCGTCCTTGTCGGGCAGCGTGAAGTCGGGGGCCTTCTGGCCGACCCTGGGTGCGCCGGTCGAGGCCGGGAGCTGGCGCCCCAGGTAGAAGAGACCGAAGCAGAAGAACGCGAGGAGGGCGACCCCCAGGCCCATGACGATCGAGCCGGCGACCTTGCCACGATACAGT
>QHXY01000421.1:1443-3453 GCA_003223145.1 Acidobacteriota bacterium | reverse complement strand
AAGGCAGGTTCAGCCGCTGCAGCACGGTCTCGGCGTCGCGGGTCAGCCTCTCCAGCGCGTCGAACGAGTCCTCCGGCCTGGTCAGCTTCACCAGCTCGACCTTGTTGAACTGGTGCTGCCGGATCAGACCCTTCACGTCCTTGCCGTACGAACCGGCCTCGCTGCGGAAGCAGGGGGTGTACGCGGTGTAGGAGATCGGCAGCCGGGCGCCGTCCAGGAACTCCTCGCGGTGCAGGTTGGTCAGCGGCACCTCGGCGGTCGGGATCAACCAGTACCCCGCTTTCTCCACGCGGAACAGATCCTCGGCGAATTTGGGCAGCTGGCCGGTGCCGGTCATCGTCTTGGTGTTGACCATGAACGGCGGCAGGACCTCCGTGTAGCCGTGCTCGCGCGTGTGCAGGTCGAGCATGAAGTTGATCAGCGCACGCTCCAGGCGGGCCCCGGCACCGGTGTACACGGCAAAGCGGGCCCCGGCGATCTTGGCCGCCCTCTCGAAGTCGAGGATGCCGAGCTGTGCGCCAAGGTCCCAGTGCGGTCTCGGCTCGAAATCGAACCGCCGAGCCTGGCCCCACCGGCGCACTTCGACGTTGCCCTCCGAGCCGCGCCCCACCGGAACGCTGGCGTGCGGAACGTTGGGGATCGTCAGCAGCCAGGCCTCGAGAGCCGCCTCCGCCTCCGCGATCGCGGCGTCCAGCTCCCTGATGCGGTCACCGGCGCCGCGCATCTCGGCGATCAGCGCGCCGGCGTCCTTGCTCTCCTTCTTGAGCGCCGCGATCTGCTCCGACGCCTTGTTGCGCCGCGCCTTGAGCTGCTCCACTTCGCGCAGGGCGGCGCGGCGCTTGTCGTCGAGACGCGTGAACTCTGTCGTGTCGATCGGCACGCCGCGGTCGCGCAGCGATGTCTCGAGAAGGTCGAGATGGTCGCGAACCCACGTCATGTCGAGCATGGCGGCGAGTCTAATGTATGATGCGAACGCATGGCAAGAACGCGCCGCGCCGATTATCAGAGGAGCAACCGCATCAGGACGCTGCCTCTGTCCGACCCGGAACAGGCGGCGATCGCGGCGCACCGGCTCTTGCAGACGCGCGACGCCATCGGCCGGCGCGCGCTGGCGTCGGGACTCCTGGCGGTCCTGTCGACCCAGACCGGTGTCCGCGTCCCCGATCTCGTGGTGCCCGACGAGCACCAGCCGCACCGCCGCAGCGGCGGCCGGATCGTCTACAGCCTGCAGGGGGACTATCGGCGGCGCGCGCCGTCGGCGGACGATCCGACCGTGGCGCGCGGCGGCCGGCCGCTCGGCCGGATCCGCGTCCTCAACCGCACGCCCGCGCGAGGCGACGTCGTCCGGCCATCGGCCTTTCTCAACACGCTGCTGCACGAGTTCTGCCACCACTACGACGCCGAGCGGCTCGGGATCCTGCACTCGTTCCATACGTCCGGCTTTTACGCCCGCATCCGCCACCTGCGCGATCAGATCGAGGCGGGCGCGGGCGACGGTCTCGAGGACGGCGTGGCGGCGCCCGCGCTTCTCGAGGAAGGGCCGCTGCCGCTCCTCGAGCGCCTGTGGTCTATAATCCGTGGCCTTTGAAAGATGACCCCGACCCCGTGACAGCCCCCGGTCCCATTCGCAAGGCGGTCTTCCCCGCCGCAGGCATGGGCACGCGTTTCCTTCCCGCCACCAAGGCCCAGCCCAAGGAGATGCTGCCCCTGGTCGACAAGCCGATCATCCAGTACGTCGTCGAGGAGGCGGTGGCCTCGGGGATCGAGTCGATCATCATCGTCACCGGACGCGGCAAGACCGCCATCGAGAATCATTTCGACGTCGCCTACGAGCTGGAGCGCCTGCTGGAGAGTCGCTCGAAGCTGGATCTGCTCAAGGAGATCCGCTCGATCTCCTACATGATCAGCGTGTCGTACGTGCGGCAGAAGGAGCCGCTCGGGCTCGGCCACGCCATCCTCATGGCGCGCGATTTCGTGGGGGACGAGCCGTTCGCCGTCTTCCTGGGGGAC
>QHXY01000421.1:0-1283 GCA_003223145.1 Acidobacteriota bacterium | reverse complement strand
ACCTCGCGATCATCGGCCGCTACATCCTGACGCCCGACATCTTCGCCCATCTCGAGAAGACCTCCGCCGGGCGCGGCGGCGAGATCCAGCTCACCGACGGGCTGCGCTCGCTCCTGCGCAGGAGGCGCATGTACGCCTACCGCTTCCACGGCACGCGCTACGACACCGGTGACAAGCTCGGTTTCCTGAAGGCGACGGTCGAGTTCGCCCTGCGCCGCCCCGACCTCGGCGCGGCGTTCCGGGCCTATCTCAAGTCGCTCGATCTCGACGGCGCGTCCCGGGGCGCGCGCCGGGGCCCGCGTCCGGCTTCCGCGGGTCGGCGGCCCCGGCGCCGGTGAAGCGGCGGAGAACGGCGCCGGACCGGCGTCGCCGGGCGCCCGACCTGGGCGCCCATCCCGAACGGCGGGTCCTGGCTCCCGCCCGGCGCGCCGCCCTGCGGCGACGCGGCGCGAAGAGCCACCGGCTCGCCGTCGTCCTGCCTCCCGTGGTGAACCTGTTCGAGGGACCGCATGCCGCCGCACCGGTGGCCAGCCAGGCGACCCTCGGGATGGGCGTCACCATCCTGGACGCGGCGCGCGGCTTCGACTTGGTGGAGACCCCCGATGGCTACCGCGGCTGGATCCGCTCCGCCGCGTTGCGGGCGCTCGCCGGCCGCGACACCCCCTATCCCCGACCCGACCGCGCCTTCGCGGTCCGGAACTTCATGTGCCAGGTCTACCGCGAACGGGACGTGACCTCGTCGTCGCCGATGGCCGGGGCGCCTCTCCTGGCTCTCCTGGAGGTGACCGAGGACGCCGACGAGTGGAAGCGCGTGCGGCTACCCGACGGCCGCACCGGCTGGGCGCAGGGCGGCGATCTGACGCCGGCCGGCACCGCCGTGCTCGAGCACGACGACATCGCGTCGACGGCCCTGCGGTTCCTGGGGATCCCGTACCTGTGGGGCGGCACGACGCCGTTCGGCCTGGACTGCTCCGGACTGGTCCAGCTCGTCCACCGCCTGCACGGCCATCTGCTGCCGCGCGACGCCGATCTGCAGTACGCGCACGCCGGTCTCTCCGCGGTCCGCCGGGCCGAGGTGCGCTCCGGGGATCTCGTCTTCTTCGGACCGGAGGAACGCAGCATCACGCACGTCGGGGTCGCCCTGGACGCGGGCGGCTTCGTGAGCGCCACCACCTACCGCTCGCCGGTCGTGCGCGTCGATCACCTGGAGGACGAGTACTGGGCGGGCTTATATCGCGGGGCGCGCCGTCTCCGGTGTTAGATCAGTCCTTCGTCCCGGACTT
>QHXY01000420.1:2995-3373 GCA_003223145.1 Acidobacteriota bacterium | reverse complement strand
CGTACAGCAACACCTTCGTGATGAGCGACAACGTGCAGCGCTACCTCGAGGCGCGTGGTGAGCGCCGCCCGCTGACGCAGACCGATGCCGATGCGATTCTCGGCCTCGGCCAGGACGCCTATTACGTCGACGGAGAATTCGGTCTCCTGGATCTGACGTTCCATTACGGGATCACGCGCCGCTCGTCCGTCTACCTGACGTTCTCGGCGTACGATTTCACCGGCGGGTTTCTCGACGGGACCATCGAGGGCTTCCACAAGAGCTTCGGTCTCGACCCCAACGGGCGCGACCTGGTGGCGCGCAACCGCTTCCAGGGCGTGCTGTCGATCGAAGGGATCCGGACCTCTTTCCTCGACCCGCCGATCGACGGCGGCCTGG
>QHXY01000420.1:0-2952 GCA_003223145.1 Acidobacteriota bacterium | reverse complement strand
TTCGGCCTGCAGGCCTCGCTGCAGGGGAAGTTCACCCGCCAGGCGGTCTACCTCAGCGCCAGCGCCGTGCGGACGGACGGGCGCGTGTTCGGCGTGGAGCTGAAGCAGCGCGTGATCCCGACGCTGACCGCGGCATACGAGGTCGGGGTCACCGGCCATACGAACCTCATCGCGCAACTGTACGCCAGCCGGAGCACGGTGCAGGACACGACCATCGACCAGCTCAAGGCGGACAAGTACCAGGCGAGCCTCGGTCTGCGCAGCCTTCGCGGTCACCTGGTCTACGGCTTCGCGATGACCGAGAACGTGGAGAACTTCGCGAACACGCCGGATATCGGCGTGTCGCTGACCCTCGCCTGGATCGCGCTGCGGCCTTGAATGGCTCTGGGCGCGATGTATCATGACAACCGCCCCGATAGGGAGAACGCGATGTGGAGAGTCAGGACCAGGACCGGCGACCGCCGACGGTTGGCTGAGGGGAATGAATCTCTCCGAGAAGTGAACGCATGACCAGCAGCCCCGAGAAAGGGAGGCATCCCATGAACACGATCATGACCAAGGATGGCACTCAGATCTACTACAAGGATTGGGGCAGCGGGCAACCCGTGGTCTTCAGCCACGGCTGGCCACTCTCCGCGGATGCCTTCGAGGACCAGATGGTCTTTCTGGCTTCCCGCGGCTATCGATGCATCGCCCACGATCGTCGCGGACACGGCCGCTCGAGCCAGCCCTGGAACGGCAACGACATGGACACCTACGCCGACGACCTCGCGGCGCTCGTGGATCGTCTCGATCTGAAGAAGGCGATCCACGTCGGCCACTCGACGGGTGGCGGCGAGGTCGCCCGCTACATCGGCCGCCACGGCACGAGGCGCGTGGCCAAGGCCGTCCTGATAGGAGCGATCACGCCGCTGATGCTGAAGACGGCCGCGAATCCCGGGGGGTTGCCGATCGAGGCGTTCGACCAGATCCGCGCCGGCGTCCTCGCCGACCGCTCGCAGTTCTTCAAGGATCTCAGCATGCCGTTCTACGGCTTCAACAGACCGGGCGCGAAGGTCTCACAGGGTCTCCGGGACTCGTTCTGGCTTCAAGGGATGATGGCCGGTTTCCCGGCAGCCTACGACTGCATCAAGGTGTTCTCGGAGACGGACCTCACGGACGATCTCAAGAAGTTCGATCTGCCGACGCTCATCCTGCACGGCGACGACGACCAGATCGTCCCGATCGGCGCCTCGGCCCTGCTGTCGTCCAAGATCGTGAAGGGCTCCACGCTGAAGGTCTACCCGGGCCTGCCGCACGGCATGTGCTCGACGCACAAGGCGCAAATCAACACGGATCTGCTCGCCTTCTTGAAGTGATAGAAAATGCCCTACAACAGTGCGGGTGAAACTGTGAGGCGACGGCCTAAATTACTCATTCCACGTGTGATAAGACCGCGAGTACAGTTCCTCAAGAACACCGAGGGCCTTGGCGGGAAGACAACCCGGCTCTTTCCTCGGAAAGCGGACTTTCCAGCCGCACGGTTGTCGGTCATTTTCCTACCTCTTGTTTGCGACCACGAACACGACTGCCGCCGTCCATGACGGGAACAGGTTGAAAAATGGCACCAGCTCGCCAAGGAACGCCGGCAGAAACGCCACGTGCCAGCCGAGCAGCACGATCAATGCCGCCCCGACCCCTATCTCCAGCGCGTCATTCCACGGAGCAACGACACCTTCCATGAACAGAGGCAGCAGGCCGATCTGCACGGCATCGGCGGCGAGGGCGATCGCCAGGGCCGCGAGCTGGCGCACGTCGCGCCAGCGCGCACCCTTGGGAGACGGATCGACCGGCGTGGTGCCCGCCCGCGACGGATCGAGCGGGATGGGAGAATGGTCGGGGGGCGCGTCCACGTCGGGATTATAGGTCGGTCACCAGGTATCCTGAAGCGGGAGGTGGGACATGCCATCCGGTCGCGCAACTTTCTTCGCTACTGCGGGCACCCTTGCGCTTCTAAGTCTCGCCGCCCGGGGCGTGCCGGACGATATCGCGGCCGGTCTGAGCTGGCGCCTCATCGGCCCGTTCCGCGCCGGCTGGGCCACGGCCGTGACCGGTGTCGCGGGGCAGCCCGACACGTTCTATTTCGGCGCCGCCGGCGGTGGCGTCTGGAAAACCACCGACGCCGGCCACACCTGGTCGCCGCTGTTCGACCAGGGGCCCGCCTCCATCGGGGCCATCGCCGCGGCCCCCTCCGATCCACGCGTGCTCTACGTCGGCACCGGGCAGATCACGACGCGCTACGACATCGCCGCGGGAGAGGGGATGTTCCGCTCGGAGGACGGCGGCGCGTCCTGGCAGCCGGCCGGTCTCGAGCGGACGCGCCACATCGCAGCGATCCTGGTCGACCCACGAGACGCGCGGAGAGTCCTGGTCGCGGCGCTCGGTCACGTGTTCGGGCCGCACGATGAGCGCGGAGTCTTCCGCACGGAGGATGGCGGCAGGAGCTGGCAACGCACCCTGTCCGTCAGCGACTCGACGGGGGCGGTCGATCTCGCCGCCGATCCGCTGGATCCCGACCTGGTGTTCGCGGCGGTCTGGCAGGTGCGCTTCCGGCCCTGGCTCAGCTATTTCACCCCCACGGTCGGGAAAGACAGCGGCGTCTACAAGTCCACCGACGGCGGGCGTCACTGGACACGCCTTGCAGGCGGCGGCTGGCCTGAGGGGAATCTCGGCCGCATCGGGCTCGCCGCCACCCGCTCGGCGCGCGGCACCCGATGAGCTCGTCAACGGCTATTTCGCCCGCCTGACGGCGGTGCCAGGCGACCCGGACACGGTCTACGCGATGGGCCGCTCCATCCACCGCTGCTCGGCCCTTGGGACACACTGCGAGATCATCAAAGGCTCGCCCGGCGGCGACGACTATCACGATCTGTGGATCAATCCGCTGCACCCCGATCACCTGATCACCGGTTC
>QHXY01000419.1 GCA_003223145.1 Acidobacteriota bacterium | reverse complement strand
CGGGCGGGAAGATACTGCTGACCCGGACGATGTTGAAGTGGGCGATCCCGGCGTCGCGCAGCGCCATCTCGAAGGAGTTGAGCTTCTCCCGGTGCCGGCCGACGCCTTTGGTCAGGAAGATCTTCTTCGACACGAACATCGCGACCCTCGCACGGACGAACGTTGAAGTGCGGGCTGTCCGCGATGTTTATAGCACAAGCGCGAGCTCAACGGCGGCCGGAATCCTGTTTGAGGACCTGCAGGACGGCGCCGCGCAGCGCCGCGTACGCGATAATCTCCGAACCGGGCGTCGGCGTCCGACCGTCGATCTCGACGGCCCGCACCGTCTCGCCGCTCACCAGGAGGACCCCGCGCCCCCGGCCGGCGGCGGACGTCAGGCCGGCCTTGCTGTCGGGCCTGAGGAAGACCACGTATTCGTTGCCCGGCGCGAACACGGTCAGACCGGCGATCCGCCCGAGGTCGGTGACGTCCCTCTGGGGCGTCCCGGCCTGACGGAAAGTCAGCGTCCGGGGGCCGTTCCCCTTGAGGTACTCGCTCACCTCGAAGCTGTAGGCCGTGGCGGCGAGCGGCCGGCCCCTGAAATCGACCGTTCCAGGCCGGGCGGCGACGCAGCGTCCCCGGAACACCCGCGCGGCGCTCCGGGTCAGCTCGGCGGCCGAGAACGAGGCCGCGGATACGACCGATGACAGCGCCAGGAGGGCGAGACAGCCGATGGGCAGGCTCAGCGTCAGGCCGGGAGCGCGCATACAGGAAGCTAGGGTCCGGCGCGCCGGTCTGTCAACCCGGCCGCTCAACCTGCTTGACACACCGCGCCGCGGCGGGATAGCGTCCGGTCTTCTTCAACAAGCGAGGGACCAGATGATTGCTTCCAAACAGACCCACCACGAAGGTTCGTGCCTCTGCGGCCGGGTCCGTTTCCGCGTCGAGGGTCCGGTGGGCAACATGTCCAGCTGTCACTGCACCGACTGCCGCAAGCACAGCGGCGCCGCGTTCGTGACCTACGTCGAGGCGCCCAAGCGCGCCTTCGCGTACGTCAAGGGCGACGACCTGATCCAGACCCACCAGGCTGAGTCGGGAACCACGCGGGCCTTCTGCCGCACCTGCGGCTCGACGCTCGCCTGCTACGTGGACAGCGACGACCTCATCGAGATCGCCGCCGCCACGCTGGACACGCCGATCGATCTGCGCCCGGAATATCACATCTACGTGCGCAGCAAGGTCTCCTGGTTCGACATCCAGGACGGCAAGCCGCAGCACAGGACCACGAGCACCGCCGGGAGCTGACCCACGCTTACTTCCTGGCGTACTTGACGCTGCAGCCGAACGCCTTGGTCTCGGCGACCTGCACCGGCTTGCCGGAGACCAGGGAGTCGAGCGCCGTGGCGAAATCGCGCGCCTTGACCTTGTCCTGCTCGAGGGAGTCGTCGACGCGGCCGCGGTAGACCAGCTTGCCCTGGGCGTCGAGCAGGAAGACGTGCGGGGTGACCCTGGCGCCGTAGGCGGTGGCGATCGCCTGGGTCTCGTCGATGACGTACGGGTAGGGGAGGCCCTTGTCCTGCGCCCGCTTCACCATGAACTCGAAGCCATCGCCGGGGACGATCTTCGGATCGTTGGCGTTGATGGCGACGAAGCCGACGCCCTGGGGCTGGTACGTCTTCGCCAGGGCGATCAGGCGGTCTTCATAACCCTTCGAGAACGGGCACTCGTTGCAGGTGAAGATGACGGCGGTGCCCTTCGGCCCGGCGACGCCCTCGAGGGCGTGCATCTTGCCGTCGGTGCCTTTCAGGTTGAAGCCCGGGCCCTTCGCCCCGATGGCGAGCTCGTCCGAAGCGAGCGCGGCGGGCGCGGCGTGGAGCGCGATGGCGGCGGCGACCACCGGGGCGGCGAGGGCGATGAGCGCGCGGACGGAACGACGAGTCTGCATGACGTCTCCTTCACGAGTTGTGGCATCGACAGGGGAGACGCATTCTACCCGGAAGCCGCCCGCGGAGCCAGCGGTCGGCCGGACGCCTCATAGACGCAGGCGGCGCAGACGCAGGGCGTTGCCGATGACGGTCACCGAGCTGAGGCTCATGGCGGCGCCGGCGATCATCGGGCTGAGCAGCAGACCGAGACCGGGGTACAGGACGCCGGCGGCGATCGGCACGCACAGGGCGTTGTAGACGAACGCCAGGAACAGGTTCTGCCGGATGTTGCGCAGGGTCGACCGGCTGAGTCGCCGGGCGCGCACGATACCGCGCAGGTCGCCCTTCACCAGCGTGATCCCGGCGCTCTCCATGGCGATGTCGGCGCCGGTCCCCATGGCGATGCCGACGTCCGCGGCGGCCAGCGCCGGCGCGTCGTTGACGCCGTCGCCCGCCATCGCGACGACGCGGCCCTCCCTCTGGAGGCTGCGGACGACCTCGGCCTTTTGATCCGGCAGGACCTCGGCCCGGACGTCGTCGATCCCCAGGCGGCGCGCCACCACGGACGCGGTCGAGCGGCTGTCCCCGGTCAGCATCACCAGGCGCACGCCGTCCCGCTCGAGGTCCCGAACCGCCTCCGGGGCCGTCGACTTGATCGGGTCGGAGACACCGATCAGTCCGACGATGCGGCTGTCCGCGGCGACGAACACCACGGTCTGGCCCTCGAGCCGGAGCGCCTCGGCCCGCTCCAGGATGACGGTCTCCGGCGGGACCCGCGCGAGACGCATCTGATGGGTATTGCCCAGCACGACGCGCCGCCCGTCCACCGTCCCGCTCACCCCGGCGCCGGTCCGCGACTGGAAGCCCGACGCGATGCCCGGCTCGATGCCGCGACGGCGCGCTTCTGCGACGATGGCGGCGGCGAGGGGGTGCTCGCTGGCGCGCTCGAGCGCGGCGGCCAGACGCAGGACCTCGTCCTCCGCGAAGCCCGGCAGCGCCACGATGGCCGCGAGGCGGGGCTTCCCCTCGGTCAGGGTGCCGGTCTTGTCCACCACCAGGGTGTCGACCTTCTCCAGACGCTCCAACGCCTCGGCGTCGCGGATCAGGACCCCGGCGGCGGCACCCCGCCCGGTGGCGACCATGATCGACATCGGCGTCGCCAGGCCGAGGGCGCACGGGCAGGCGATGATCAGCACGGACACGGCGCTGACCACGGCGTGCGCCAGACGCGGCTCCGGCCCGAACAGCTCCCAGGCGAGGAACGCCAGCGCGGCGATCACGATGACGGCCGGCACGAACCAGGCCGATACGATGTCGGCGAGACGCTGGATCGGTGCGCGGCTGCGCTGCGCCTCGCCGACCATGCGGACGATCCGGGCCAGAAGGGTGTCGGCGCCGACACGCTCGGCGCGCACCAGCAGGCTGCCCGTGCCGTTGACGGTGCCGCCGAGCACGCCTTCACCCGGTCCCTTCTCGACCGGCATCGGCTCTCCCGTCATCATCGATTCGTCCACCGAGCTGTGACCCTCGAGGACGACGCCGTCCACGGGAACCTTCTCGCCCGGCCGGACCCGCAGGCGGTCGCCGGGCCGGACGCTGTCGAGCGCAACATCCTGTTCGCGCCCGTTCTCGGCCAGACGCCGGGCGGTGGGCGGTGCGAGCCGCAGGAGCGCCCGGATGGCGCCGCCGGTCCTGCTCCGAGCCCGCAGCTCGAACACCTGGCCGAACAGCACCAGCACCGTGATCGCCGCGGCGGTCTCGAAGTAGACCCCGACCCGGCCCTCCTGACCGCGCAGCGCCGCGGGGAAGACCCCGGGAAACAGCGTCGCGGCGAGGCTGTAGGAATAGGCGACGCCGGTCCCCAGGGCGATGAGCGTGAACATGTTGAGGCGGCGGTTCCTGATCGACGCCCAGCCGCGCTCGAAGAACGGCCGGCCGCAATACAGGACGACGGGCGTCGCCAGGGCGAGCTGAACCCAGTCGAGAAGACGATGCGCCGGGACCGGCCGGCCGGCGGGACCCGGCAGCATCCCGATCATGGCAATGAGAATGACCGGGACCGTCAGAGCGAGCCCAATCCAGAGCCGCCGGATCATGTCCTTCAGCTCGGGGTTATCCTCCTCCTGGAGCGAGGGGAGGATCGGCTCCAGGGCCATGCCGCAGATCGGGCAGGCGCCGGGACCGTCGCGCACCACCTCCGGGTGCATCGGACAGGTGTACCGCCCCGCCGTGGGCGCCGCGGCAGAGGACGGACGTGGTCGGCCGGCCGCGCTCCTGACGGAGTACTTTTCCGGGTCCGCCTTGAACAGATTCCGGCAACCTTCGCAGCAGAAGTAATAGGTGCGGCCGTCGTGCTCGTGCCGGGCGGCCGGACGGCCGGGGTCGACGTCCATGCCGCAGACGGGATCCTTGCTCAAAGCCATCTCTCGTGCAGGCCTCCGGGAGGGCCCCGAGTTGTGAGAAAACGGCCGGGATTGTAGCATCGCGGCCGATGAAGCGCTGGGCCCCGGCCGGTCTGCTCGCCCTGCTCCTGGCTCTTCTTGCCTGCGCGCTCGGTCCCGCCGGGCACCGGTGGATCGAGGCGACCAGTCTCCTGGTCGACGTCTGGTCGGTGGGGCAGGAGCGCGCCGCAGCCCCCTCGACGTGGATCATCTACCCGGGACCGGGTGGTGAGAGCCGCCGGGCCGACGTCTACTGCGATCCCGGCGCGCCGCCGGGGGCGCGTCTCCTGCTGGCGCACGGCCTGGTGGAGGCGGGCAAGGACGACGCCCGGCTGCACGCTCTCGGCCGCGCCCTGGCCCGGCACCGCTTTCTGGTCGTGATCCCGGACTTTCCGGGGATGCGCTCGCTGCGCGTCGGCCGCGGCGACATCGACGAGCTCGACGCGGCGATCCGGGCGTCGCAAGCGGTGAGCGCGTGCGGGGCGCCCGACGGGCTGCCGCTCGGCGCTGTCGGGTTCAGCTACTCCTCGGGGCCTGTCCTCCTGGCCCTCGATCGTCCCGGCGTGGCGCGGCCGGATGATTTCGCCGTGCTGTTCGGCGGCTACGACGATCTCGTCGACGTCGTGCGCTTCCTGACCACCGGCCGGCACCGGGACCTGGGAATCGACTATGGGGGCGAGGCGCTGCCGGAGGGGCGCTGGATGGTGCTGCAGGCGAACGCCGGGACGCTCGCCGATCCGGCCGACCGTGAGGCCCTCGCGACGATCGGTCGCATGAAACGCTCCGATCCGGGCGCCGACGTCTCCGCCCTGGCGGCCACCCTCGGGCCGGCGGGCCGCGCCCTGCTCGAGGCGCTCACCAACACCGACCCGGATCGCTTCGATGCACTGATGCGCCGGGTCGACCCAGCGGTGCGCGGCACTCTCGACGCCCTGTCACCGTCCAGGAGTCTCGACCGACCCCTCGGCATCGACCTGTACCTGCTGCACGGCCGGTCCGACGCCATCGTGCCCTGGAGCGAGAGCCTGAAGCTGGCGCGGTCGGTGCGCACCACCGGCCGCGTCCGGCTGGCGCTCCTGGGGGGATTCCGCCACGCGCGGCCGCAGGGCGACGGCGGGGACGCGGGTTGGGTGACCGCCCTTCGCTACCCGGCCGACTCCGCCAGTATCCTGGACATTCTCGCGGAGATCCTCGGGCGTCGCCGCGAAAGTGCTTGACAGGGGGCGGCCTGAATCGGCGAGAATCCCGCCTTCACCTCCTCGCGAGGATCCCTCCGATGACCGAAGAGACGCGCGCGCTGACTCTCGAGCCGGACCGCTGCAGCCGACACAGCGTCGGCATCCACGCCTCCCCGGCCGAGGTCTACCGGGCGCTCACCGATCCGCGCGAGCTGTCCCGCTGGTTCGTCTCCGAGGCCAGCATCGAGCTCCGCCCCGGCGGGCCGTACCGCTGGGTGTTCGGGGAGGGAACCGCCGCCGCAGGTCCGGACGCCCTGGTCTCCTCGGGGGAGTTCGTGACCATCGTTCCGCAGGAGTACCTCCGCCTGAGCACGCCGGTGGAGGGGACCGAGACCGTCCTGGAGTTCCGCCTGGACCCGTGGCGCGACGGGACGATCCTGACCGTGTCGCACTCCGGGTTCCCGGGCGAAGAATCGTGGGATGAGATCTTCCGCTCGGTCGACCAGGGATGGCAGTCGGAGGTCCAGGTCCTCAAGCTTTACATGGAGGCGGCTCGCGGCATGATCAGCCGCTCGCGCTTCCACGAGGCGAGCCTGCCGGGGACGGCTGAGCAGATCTACGAGCGCTTCACCACCTCCGCCGGTCTGTCGTCCTGGCTCGCCGATCGCGCCGCCGCCGAGGCCTCGCTGGGGGGCGAGCTCCTCCTGGAGCGCGAGGGCCGGCCCGCCATCAGGGGCCGCTACGTGGTCTGGGACCCGGACCGGTTCCTGGTCATGGCCTGGCAGGAGCAGGCGCCCTCGATCGTCCGGCTGTGGCTCGAGGAGACCGGCGGCGTCTCGACCGATCTGAGCCTGGAGCACCGTCTGTTCGCCCCGGACGCCGGAAGCGTGGCGCCGTTCGACTGGGAGGCGGCCCTCGAGAGGCTCAGAACGCCACGCTGACTCCCGAGCGGACGAAGATGATCTCGCCGCGCACGCCGGTCCCGGCCAGGGCGCGCCGGAACGCCTCAAGATAGATCGCCATCTGAGGGCGATGGCGCTCGGCCGCCGCGGCCGGTTCGCCCGCCAGCCGCTCCGTCTTATAGTCGGCCAGCACCAGCCGTCCGGGACCGTCGCGGTAGACCAGATCGCAGGCACCCGCCCAGGTCACGCCCGACCCGTCCCGGAGGATCAGGGGCACCTCCCGTCCGAGGATGTCGAGCGACGCGAGCCGCGCGGGGAGAGGGGAGCGCAGCATTTCGTCGAGGATCTCGCGGGTCTCCTTCTCGGCCCGCCGGCGCAAGTCCCCGGACGCGCCCTCGATCTCGGCCGCCAGGAGGCGCTGCAGCGCCCGACGTCCCAGATCGCCCAGGGCGCTCGGATCGCGCAGATCCCAGCCTTCCAGCGCGGCGTGCACGGCGCTGCCGGCGAGCCTCGCCGCCTCGCGGGCCAGGTCGCCGGCGCGGCGTGCGCGGACCGGCGGGCGCTCGTCGGTCATGGCCGCCGCGCCGCGGTCGTCCTCGGCGGCGGAGGCCGGCGATCGAACCGGCGGCCGGACAGCGGCGGCCGCCACGGCGGCCTGCTCGAAGGCGCGGGCCGCCGCCGTCCATCCGGCGCCGACGGTCGTCGGCGGAGCGCCGGCGCGCGCGGCTGCCGGCCGGATGAGCCGGTGCGCGACGAGACCTCCCGCGAGCGGACCGCCGGCGGGGAAGCCGTCCTCGATCGAGTAGCCGAGATGCGCGAGGGCATCTCGCCAGGAGGCCCCGCGCCGGTCGTTGCTGTTCACCAGGATGAGACGCTGCCTGGCGCGCGTGCAGGCGACATACAGGACGCGCTTCTCCTCCGCCACCTCGTGACGGCGCCCGGACTGCGCGTGCCAGGCCCAGGCCACGTTGCTGTTGCGGTCCGCCAGGCGGACGGCGAGGAAGCCCGCGGCCTCCCCGCGCACCCAGGCGGTCTCGGTTGCGGCGCGCCCTCCGGCGTCCGGGTCGCGCCCGACATCCGGAACAATGACCACCGGGAACTCCAGCCCCT
>QHXY01000422.1 GCA_003223145.1 Acidobacteriota bacterium | reverse complement strand
TGCTGCCATGGGCATTGCTTATTCATCGAACCTTGGCGAAGGTGAATCCTTCATGACGCGCTGCGAGTCCACCTCGGGGGTTTTCCGTCCAGAGATCGAGGAATTGACCTGATACGCGCGCGACCAAGGATCGGTGCATCATTCACGGGAGGAGGGCGGACCGTGACGAGAATGAACAAGGGTACTGGTCGGCATGCGCTGGCATTGCGTGGCGCGTCGGCACTTCTAGCGCTTCTATCATGCTCGTGGGTGTGGGCCCAGGTTCCGGTGGCCGGCATCGTCCCTTCGGGCCCCACACGCGTCGAGGAGAACGATCCTTCCGTCGTCTACACCGGGGTGTGGTTTCCGCAGCGCCGCTCTGACCTGAGCGGCGGCTCGATCGTCGAGTCACCGTATCCGATCAGCACCGCCAGCTTCACCTTCACTGGAACGGGAATCCGCTGGATCGGCTTCAAGGCCGTCTGGGGTGGAATCGCGCAGGTCTATCTGGACGGCGCGCCGAAGGCGACGGTTGATACATACGCTCCGACCGAACAGGCCCAGGCCGTGATGTACACGGCCACCGACCTCGCTGCGGGTCCTCACACGATCACGATCAAGGTCACGGGCACGTGGAACCCTGCCGGCTGCTGCAGCTGGGTCGTCCTGGACGCCTTCGACGTGATGTAGACAGCCGCTGGCGAGGGCGCCTCCGCTGAAAGCTCAGCCCTATGTCGACACCATGAACGGACGCAGGAGCGCTCTCCCAAGCACGTCGACCAGTTGGCCCTTGTCGGACCTATAATCGCAGCTTGAACCTACTACGGGCAACGAGGCAGGACCCCCGGCCCCATCGCCGTGCAGCGCACCGGGAATACCGCAACGCGTGGCACCCGCCGGGTGTGCCGGAACCGCTACCCGGCTCCCCGCCCGATTCACCCACGCAATTTCAAACTCGAGGTTGACGGAATTGGAACCGGCAGCCCGGCCCGCCTCTTCTGCACGGCCGCCGGGGTTGCGCCGCTTCCTGGCGCGGCTGTTCGCCGTGTTCATTCTGGTGCTCGCGGGCTACCATGGCCTCGTTCTCTGGCAGGTGTGGCAGCTGCGGAAGCACAACCCGGACACGACCGCATTCATGCGGCGCGGCCTCGAACACCTGCAGTCCAGCAATCCGGGGACGCGCCTCCAGCACCGCTGGGTGACCTACGAACAAATCTCCATGCACCTGAAGCGCGCCGTCATCGCCGCCGAAGACCAGAGGTTCCTCGACCACGAAGGATTCGACGTGGAGGCCATCCATGAAGCCTACGAGAAGAACGAGCTCCGGGGGCGCGTCCGCCACGGCGCCTCGACGATCAGCCAGCAGCTCGCCAAGAACCTTTTCCTCACACCGCAGCGCACCTACCTGCGCAAAGCGCAGGAAGCGGTGATCACCCTGATGATCGAGCGTGTGCTCAGTAAGCGGCGCATCCTGGAGGTCTATCTGAACGTGATCGAATGGGGCACCGGCGTCTACGGCGCTGAAGCCGCCGCGCAGCACTACTACGGGAAGGCCGCCGCAGAACTCGAACCCGAGGAAGCCGCGCGGCTCGCGGCGATGATCCCGAATCCGCGGCTCTACACACAGAACCCGACCACGCCGTACCTCGAGCAGCGGACGGAGATCCTGCTGAGCGAGATGGAATACGTCCGCGTTCCTTAAGCAATATCGGCTCGCGCCAGATCGGACCGCGCGCTAAGGGGCATCCTGGAGTTGACCGGAAAGACTGATCGACCCCGCGATTTGATAACCGGCCGAGAACAGGTGTTGGAGTTTCACGGCCACACTGGTCCCGGTAGCGGCATACAGGCGCAAGGGCTCGGCGATCTGGAACCAGGACTCGGTCCCGGCGTAGTCGAACACGCCGCGCACCGGCACGACGTGCGCGACCGACTGCCCACCGGCGGTGGTGGTCACGGTGAAGAGAAATGGCGGCTGCGTCGGGTCGCTGCCGCCGCCGATCTTCTTCGTGAACGAGCCCGAGACATACTCAATGATCAGGACCTTTCCCGCCGGCACGGCAAGAGTCGACTGCCACGTGTCATCGGGGTAGTCGATGAACAGGGACGTCGAAGTCTGATAGGGCTGGAGTGCCGGCAGGCCAACCAGGCGGACCATGTTCTGCGCCGGATCGATTCCGACGAGATTCCCCGGCGCGAGGCTGAGGCCGCCCTGAACCATCACAGTCCACGGTCCTGATTGCTGGGCCTGCACGGTCGGCGTATTCACGACGGTGACCGGCTTCGGTTCGTCGGCGCGAGCGCCGCTGATCGCCAGCGCGGCGGTCGCGAGCGCCGCGGCGATTGCCGTAAGGAAACGGTGCGTCCCCTCATGACGTCTCGTCATCGTGATCCTCCTTGGTCGTGGTTAGAAATCGCGTTCCTCCCCTGGTAGTTCATCAGCGGTGGGGACGTAGCCGCCTGTGTGCCGGGCGCCATCTGCAGACTCAGAAGGACCATCGTCGGCATCTTCGTATCGCAACCTCCGTTCATATCCTCATACGAGAGACGTGTCCCGCGCGGGCCAGGAAAGCGCAGGAAATCCGTTCTTCAGGTCCGGGACGAGGTGGCACCGTCGCTGGGAGCTTGACTCCTCAACCCGTCGATCGACCGTCCCCGGAACGTGGTCGCTCCCCCACCCTCCGGGCCACACACTTGACCGAATGGCGGTCACCTGGACTAGAATTACTTCATCGGATTCCAATCAGCCTCCCAGCCGTCGTGTGTGGGCTACAGGTCGGAGGAGAACACCCTGCGAATGACGAGAGTCGGTCTGTCGCGGGCTCACAGGGACTGTGACAATGCGACCACCGCATCGGGCCGTACGAACGCGGTCCGACCGAGCACTTGGAGCGCCGTCGCCACGGCTGGAGACGCTCGGCGCTCGCGGTGGTCAAAAAGCGGGCGAGGCCGAAGGGGACGGACCATGAGAGGAGCGCGGAGGTC
>QHXY01000096.1 GCA_003223145.1 Acidobacteriota bacterium | reverse complement strand
GTCCACCTCGCGCAGCGGGCTGATGCTGATGATGGACCGCAGGTCCCACGAGCCGTTGACCCGACTCACCAGAAAGCCCTCCTCGGGGCTCAGATCCTGGTTGATCAGCGATTCGATGGGCTTTTTCAGAACGGGGATCTTCTTCGGCGGCAGGTAGTGGCGGTACGCCTTGTCGATGAAGTGCTCCTCCGCCACCTGGATCAGCGCGTTCATCTCGGGGTTCTTGCCGGCGCTCCGGCGCGCCTTCTCCAGGATCACCAGCGCTCCTTCCGAGTCGCCGCTCTTGATTAGTTCCTTGGCGGCCTCCATGAGCGCCTGCGGGCTGTCGGCGGGCGGCCGGGTCGCCGCCGGGGCCTCACCCCGGGCGACCTCGACATATCCCTTCTGCACCATCACGTAGAGGACCTGGCAGACGTTGTACTCGGAGGCATGCGCCTCCAGGATGACATCGGCCAGCGTGCGCCGGCCGTCCACCAGGTCGTACATTCTCTTGGGGAAGATCTTGGCGACGATGTCGGGGGGCAGGGGCTTGGTCGTCCGGCGGAGGAGCACGCCGTTGTGCGGCAGCGCCTGGCGGATCTTCTTCGAGGTGTCGTAGCGCCGCAGCCCCTCCATCAGGACGTCCTCGACCCGGATGGAGATCAGGACCTGGTCGCCCGGCGGCAGCTCGTTCTCGTGAAACTCGAATTCGGCCTCGCTCCACAGGAAGAGCGAATAGATCGTCTCCTCCGCCTTCACGCGCAGGATCTCGCTCACCTTCGCCTCGGACACCAGCCCCTTCTTGACCAGGATCCGGCCGAGCATCACCTTCGTCCTGGCCTGCAGATCGAACGCTTCCTTCAGCTGCTGCTCGGTGATGATCCCCTCGCTCAGCATGAACTGGCCCAGGTACTCCCGTATGTCGTTGCTGGACGATCCGATGATCGCGCCCTCCTGGAAATAGATCTTCTTGTGGAGGGAGGAGCTCTTGAGCGACAGGATCCCGGTCTTCCGCCCCCCGCCGGCCCACTGCAGGAGGTCGGGGAGCGACATGGTCTTGAGACTGCCGGTCAGGCCTGTGCTGGGCATGGGTCCTCGAAGGGCGGTTTCCCGATCGCTCAGTCGCGGGCCTGGACGGTTTTGCCACAGATTCCCGTCAATGCCATGACGGGAGACAGGCCCAACCCCGCTCCAATATAGGGGACGGTCGAGGCGGGCGCAACGCTGGGCACGCGGCCGTCTTACGGCTCACTCGGGGCCGGCGGGCTTGCCCCGTGAGGCTAGCTGCCGATAGAGAGAAGCCAGGGCGTCGGCGCGGGCGTCGAAGGAAAAACGGGTCAAAGCAATCGCACGGGCGCGCGCGCTCAGAGCGGCGCGTTCCTGGGGCCGATCAAGCAGCCGGGTCACTACGGCAGCGACCGCGTGCGGATCATCCGGATCGCGGACGATGAAACCGGTCTTCCCCTCCAGCACGATCTCGTCGATCCCGTCGAGTGGACTGACCACGCACGGCAAACCGGCAGCGAGGGCCTCCACGCTGACGATCGGCAGGCCCTCCTGGCGGGAAAGCAGCAGAAAAACGTCCGCCGCTCCGATGTATTCCTGCACGTTCTCCGCCCGTCCGACGAGACGGATGGTCCCCGCGAGCCTCGGAGCGCGGATGGCCTCATGGATCGTTCGTGCGAACGCCAGATCCGGGCCGCTCAGGCCGTCGGCTGCGGTCGCCGGTCCGACGATCAGGAGAAGATCGCGGCCGCGGACCGGCTCGATGCGGGTCCACGCACTCAAGAGACGATCGATGCCCTTGCGCCGGATCACGCTCCCGACTGAGACCACGATTCGAGAATCGACGGGGATCCCGAGTCGGGCACGTGTTCGGGTGCGCTCGTCCGGCGTCAGCGGCCGGTAGCTCCCCACCTCGACCCCGGGATAGATCAGATGAAATCGCTCACGTGGGATCCCCGCGGCCAGGACCCGGGGCAGGAATGCGCCGGAGATGCCGACCCAGGCGTCAACGTGCTTCAGGAAACCCAGCTTGAAGGTCCCGAGGCGCTCCCGGGAGGTCGCGACCGGATCGTCTCCGTCAAGCAGGACCATCTCCATGATCACCGGCAGGCCGAGAGACTTGAGGCGCCGAACATTCAACAGGAACTCCCAGCCGAGCATGTCGCAATGTAATACGTCGAAGATCCCGCGGTGCGTCTCGAAATACCGGCGAAACTGCCCCACGCGCCAAAGCGTCGCGATGCGCCCCACCCCGTAAGCCAGGACCCTGTCGACCGCGCGGTTCGTTTCCGGCAACACCGAACCGAAGGAGCGCGGCAGGCGATGGGTTAGGACCGTCACCTCCACACCACGCGCGCTGAGGAAAGGCAGGCTGCGCTGGATCTGGATGCCCATCCCCGAGAACACCGGGGGATACTTCGGAATGGGCAGGCAGACGCGCAGGGGACGGTCAGCGCCCATCGTGCCCCCCTGCGGATCGGCGTCGCGCGGCGATGAGGGCGCGCAGCCGGGAATCGAGCACGCGCGCCTGCGAGCGCGCGTCGAATTCGTCGATGAACTGTCGGTCGCTCGCAATAGGCCGCCGGCCGGCAGCATACTCCCGCACGATCGTTTCCGGTGCCCCTGAACAACGATAGGATCGGAATTTCGAGATGAAGGTAGTCGTACACCTTCTGCGCCACCTGAGCTTCGGTGTAGTAAAGAATGTTCAGCAGCAGATGCGCGCGTCGCAGGATCGGGACGACATCCGACTTTTCCATACGCGGCAGGACTTCGACCAAGTCCGCAACGCCGCACTCTCGGGCGCAGCCCCGGAGATTCTGGTCCTCGTCGGTCCCTTCCTTGGCGCCCGCGAAGGTGACTCTCACACCGCCTGCCCCGAAGACCCCGCGGTCGTAGAGACGGCGTAGTGCGCGAAACAAGCCCAGTGGTCTCTGGACGGAAAGAGCGTCCGAGTGAGCATCAGGACCCGCGACGGCACGGTACAGCGTTCCCGCGTAGACCATCTCGAACTTCTGGCCGGATCGCCAAGCCGGTGAAACCGGCGGGCCGAGTTCGTCCGGGTCGAAGCCGTTCGGCACGACGAGACAGCGGTCGGCGATCCTGGGAGCACGCGCCAGGAGCGTCTGAAACATGGAATTGTGGTTCGCCCCTCTCAAGGGGCCTCCGCCAGCGGGGCACCGGCCACCAGGGGTGGTCCATCCAGACATCCCGGTAATCGAGGACGAGCGGCGCCCGCCAATAGGATTTCAGGCCCCGGCCGAGGATGAAGATGGAGAAGGGGGGGCCGGAGCAGAAGATCGCGTCCGCCGGCCGCCTGCCCAGGGCGCGCCGGGCGGCAGCGAACGCGAACGGAATCCAGTAGATTTGGGGATCGGGGACGAAAAGCAACTGGCGCAGCAGTCGCCGGAGCAGAGAAGGATGGTCCCGGAGAGCCGTTTCCGGCCGCAGCGATCCCCGCGGCCGCGGAGACACGGATCGTCGATCGAACGGGCTGGGAACGCTCACCAGGGGGAGCGACTCCGTCGGATCTGTGCGCCGGTCGGTCGTCGGCGGTCCGCACAGGACGCTGACGTTCCAGCCGGCGGCGCGGAGATGCCGCGCGAACCTGACCGTACGATGCGAACCAGAACCGCCTCCGTACGGATAGTGGTAGGAGACGTACAGGAGCGTGGAAGGGTTCAGCCGCGCCTCCAGTCGGTCGCCGTGCGCATCAACCGGCCCAGGGCTTCAGGTACGGCGCGGATCCCCTGGAGCTGCAAGGCCGCGGAATACAACAGCGCGGCCAGCGCCATTCCTCCAGCGACCTCGCAGAGGCGAGCGGCCTCCGTTCCGAGATCGAAGCCGCGCTCGAAGGCGCACGACCACGCGAAGACCGCGGCTCCCGTGATGGCAGCAGCGGCGAGGACCCGGAAGATGAAGGACCAGTCACCGGGGCCGAATACCCGCAGGTCTTCCCGACGGACTCGGATGCCGAGAATCAGCGCGAAGACAGCGGTCACACTGGAGGTCGAAAGAGCG
>QHXY01000094.1:6279-11593 GCA_003223145.1 Acidobacteriota bacterium | reverse complement strand
TGTCTGCACGCTGTGCAGCGTCACGCCGCCCGCCGCGGCGGCGTTCGCCAGCCCCTTGATGTCCTGAGACAGATCAAACTTGGCCGCCCGGGTCGCGAAGGTGGAGTCGGTATCGGCCCCTGCGAAGCGCCGGAAGAAGTCGAAGGCAGGGTTCTCGGCCACGCCGTCTCCCATGAACACGATGGCCTTGAAGCCGGGATAGGGAGACAGGGAGTCGATCAGGGTCTGGAGCGCCCTTAGGATACCGCGCACTCGCGGCGCCTCGTCGCCCGCATAATTGAGCGCCTGGACGAGCGCCGCCTGGGCCCGGACCCCGCCGCTGCCGCCCCCGGTCTCGCCGAACACCTTGCCGGCGAACTCACTCTCGTGCTGCTCGTGCTCCGAGGCGAAATCGGAAAAACGCCTCGGATCGGAGAGGCTCGCTTCCAGACATTGCCTCAGGACCGCACGGTCGCTCGTGAACTCGTGCAGCAGGCGCAGGCCCCTGTCGAAGACCGCCAGCGCGACCTGGTCGTCGGGCACAAGGCTTTCGGCCAGGAGGCGCGCCGTAGCGCGGCGCGCCGCGGTGAGTCCTTCGGGAGAGGAGGTGCGGTCCTCGTAGAACAGGATGAAGCGGCGCGGGTATTTTTTCTCCGCCGTGGTGGGCGGCGCCTGGCCGGGAGGGGCCTGCGTCGTCACGGCGCCGGAGGCCATGGGCGGCGCCCCGGCGTTACGGAACTCGAGCGAGCTGATCGGCCTGACATGGCCATCCACCATGAGCACGAAATCATTCGGGCCCAGGCCTTCGATCGGCCGGCCCTGGCCGTCGCTGACGTACGCCTCGATGAGAACCATCTCGACGGTGGCGCGCTCGACGAGAGTCGAGGTCTCGGGAGATTCGGATCCCGTCCTCTTCTTGTCTCGAGGCGCGCCCGGCAGGGCGACGCTGGCGCCCAGCACCAGGGCGAGCACCACCGCTGAGAAGCCCGGTCGGCGGTTCAAGGGGTCCCTCCGTGCACGGATTATCCAACGGTTCGCGCCCGCGGCACAACTTCGTCACCGCCCCGATTCTTGACCTGCGGTGTGCGGCGCAGTAACATCAGCGGCCTTCGCGCGTTTCCCCCGGGCGCAGTCGATTGGGGCCGCCCTCTCATGTCCTACCCGCTGTTCATCGCGAGACGATACCTGCTGGCGCGCCGCAAGCAGGCGATCATCTACGTCATCTCCCTCACTTCGGTGCTCGGTGTGATCGTCGGCGTGGCGGCTCTGGTGGTGGTGCTCGCGCTGATGACCGGGTTCCAGGACCAGATTCAGTCGAAGATCTTCGGGGCGAACGCCCATCTGACGATCTTCGCGGGTCCCAGTGGCCGGCCGCTCGACGACGTTCCCTCGGTCCTGTCGCGTCTGCTGGCCTGCGCGCCAATCCTGGCGGCGGCCCCGGTAGTCTACGAGAAGGGCATGGCGACGAGCGAGCTGAACGCCTCCGGCGCCGCGGTGCTGATCAAGGGGATCGACCCGGGGGTGGAGCGTTCGATCACCGACCTGGCGTCGCAGGTGCGCGGCGATCTCGGCGTCCTGGCGCTGCCGGGCAAGGGGGGGCGCGACCGGGCGATCCTCGGCAAGGATCTCGCCCTCAACCTCGGGGTCACTCCGGGCGAAGTTGTGCGGGTCATCATCGCGCAGCCGGACGTGTCCCCCTTCCTGACCGTGCCGAAGAGCCGCGAGTTCGAGGTCGCGGGGGTCGCGGACGCCGGGTTCTACGATTACGACAGCAGCCGCATCTACGTCTCGCTGACGGCGGCTCGAAGATTCCTGGGGCTCCTGCCGACGCAGGCCACGGCCATGGAGGCGCGGGTCAAGGACCCGCGCCGCCTGCAGGCGGCCGCGCGCGCCGTGCAGCAGGCGCTCGGAAACGCCTACTACGTGAACGATCTGATCCGCATGAACAAGACCTTCTTCTCGGCCCTGCGCTTCGAGAAGCTCGGGATGTCGATCGCCATCGGACTGATCGTGCTGGTCGCTGCGCTCAACATCATTTCGATCCTGGTCCTCATGGTGATGGAGAAGGTGCGCGACATCGGCGTCCTGCTCGCCATGGGGGCGACGCACCACGGCATCCGCCGCATCTTTCTGCTGCAGGGGTTGATCATCGCCGCGCTCGGGACCACGGCCGGCATCGTCCTCGGGGTCGCCCTGGCGTGGTTCCTCGACCGGTATCACCTGATCTCCCTGCCGGTGGACGTGTACTTCATCCCGTACGTCCCGTTCCACATCCGGCCGCTGGACGTGCTGACGGTGGCGGCGCTGACCGTCGGCGTGTCGTTCCTGGCCACCCTGTATCCTTCGTGGCGGGCGGCGCGACTCGATCCCTCCGAGGCCCTGCGCTATGAGTAGCGCTCCGGGGGAGGCGATCCTGCGCTGCACCGGCCTGTGGAAGTCGTTCGGGCCGCCGGGACGTCGCGTCGAAGTCCTCCGGGGTCTCGACCTGTCGGTGGCGCGGGGCGAGATGGTCGCCGTCCTGGGGGAGTCGGGCGCTGGCAAGACGACGCTCCTGCACCTGGTGGGGGCGATCGAGAGACCCGACTCGGGGGCCATCCTGTTCCGAGGCCGGGATATCGCCGCGGCGACGACCCAGGGAGAACGCCCTGATGCCCCTTCTGATCCGGGGTGAAGTCCACCGCCGTGCTCGCGACCGCGCCCTGACGCTGCTCGACGACCTGGGTCTTCGCGACTGCGCAGAACGCAGGCCGACGGAGCTGTCGGGCGGGGAGCAGCAGCGGGTCGCCATCGTGCGGGCGATCATCGGCTCGCCCGCCCTGCTTCTGGCCGACGAGCCGACGGGCAACCTGGACGAGAGGAACGCCGAGGCGGTGTTCGCTCTCCTGGCCGACCTGCACCGGCGGCGCGGCATGACCACGCTGTTCGTCACCCACAGCGCGCGCCTGGCGGGGAAGTGCAGCCGCGTCCTGAGGATGGAGCATGGTTCCTTGACGGATCCCGCGGGCAGCCGTTACAATGTCGGTGCTGGGACCACGCAGGTTCCCCGTTAAAACTGGACGGGAGAGAGCGCTCGGGCGGGCCTCGAATGTTCGAAAAGTACACCGAGAAGGCCAAGAAGGTCCTGTTTCTTGCCCGCTACGAGGCCAGCCAGATGGGGAGCAAGGTCATCGGCTCCGAGCACCTGCTCCTCGGCCTGATCAAGGAAGGCGACGACCTCGTCCGCGATCTGTTCGGCCGCTCCGGTGTCAACCTCGAGTTGCTGCGCGCCGAGCTGGAGGCGCGCGGTCCGAGCGGCGAGAAGCAGGCCGCGCCTATCGAGATCCCCTTCAGCGAAGAAACCAAGAAGATTCTTGCCTGCGCCGAGGAGGAGGCGGAGCGGCTCCTGCACCCGTACGTCAGCGACGAACACATCCTCCTGGGTCTGCTGCGCGTCGAGGACTCCGCGGCGGGCCGTATGCTGGCGGAGAAGGGGATGCGTCTGTACGCGCTGCGCGAGGACACCGTGGCGGTCTGGAAGCAGCGCGCCCTGCCGAAGAAGGTGAAGGAGACGCCGTTCCTCAACGAGTTCTCGCGCGATCTGTCGGAGATGGCGGCACGCCAGGTCTTCGACCCGCTCATCGGACGCGAGAGCGAGCTGCAGCGGATGATTCAGGTCCTGTCGCGCCGGCGCAAGAACAGCATCGTGCTCCTGGGCGAGCCGGGCGTCGGCAAGACGGCGCTGGTCGAGGGCCTGGCGCAGCGCATCGCCGAGGGCAGCGTGCCGGTCTCCCTGTCGCGGAAGCGCATTCTCGCCCTCGACCTGTGTCTCATCGTCGCCGGCACCAAGTACCGCGGCCAGTTCGAGGAGCGCCTGAAAGGGATCATCTCCGAGATCATCGGGAACGAGGACATCATCATCTTCATCGATGAGATCCACTCGCTCATCGGTGCCGGTTCCGCGGAGGGGTCGCTCGACGCCGCCAGCATCATCAAGCCGGCGCTGTCGCGCGGCGAGGTGCAATGCATCGGCGCCACCACGCCGAAGGACTACCATCGCTACATCGAAAAGGATCGCGCCCTGGTGCGCCGCTTCCAGCCGATCCGCCTGCACCCGCCGACGGAGGACGAGACGCTCGACATCCTGCGTGGCGTGCGGGAGCGCTACGAGCAGTTCCACCAGGTGCGCTACTCCGAGGAGAGCCTGCGCGCCGCGGTGGGCCTGTCGAACCGGTACATCACCGACCGGTTCCTGCCCGACAAGGCGATCGACGTGATCGACGAGGCCGGGGCGCGCGTCAAGCTGCGCCGGCGCATGAATTACCGCGAGATCCGCGATCTGGAGCGCGAGATCGAGCGCGCCGTGAGCAGCATGAAGAACTTCCTGTTCCGCAAGGACTTCGAGAAGGCGGTGCGGCAGCATGACGAGGAGATCGCCCTCCGGAAGAAATACGACGAGTTCAAGGTGCGCGAGGAAGAGGAACGACGCGCCGTCCTCGAGGTGACGCAGGAGGACATCGAGGAAGTCATCTCGAAATGGACCGGCATCCCGATCTCCTCCGTGAAGAAGGAGGAGGCGGAGCGGCTCCTCAAGATGGAGGATTTTCTGCACAAGCGGATCGTGGGTCAGGATGAAGCGATCTCCGCCCTGGCCCGCGCCACCCGGCGGCAACGCGCCGGTCTGAAGAACCCCCTGCGGCCCGTCGGTTCGTTCATCTTCCTCGGTCCGACGGGCGTCGGCAAGACGGAGGTCGCCAAGGGACTGGCCGAGTTCCTGTTCGGCAACGAGAAATCGCTCGTCCGATTCGACATGTCGGAGTACATGGAGAAGCACGCCATCGCCAAGATGATCGGTTCGCCTCCGGGGTACGTCGGCTACGAAGAGGGGGGCCAGCTCACCGAACGGATCAAGAGAAGGCCCTACAGCGTCATCCTCCTGGACGAGATCGAGAAGGCGCATCCCGACGTGCTCAACGTTCTCCTCCAGGTGCTGGAGGACGGCCAGATCACCGACGCGTTCGGGGACACCATTGACTTCAAGAATGGCCTGGTCGTCATGACCTCGAACATCGGCTCGCACCTGATCCAGAAAGCGCGCACCATGGGGTTCCGCACCCCCGACGACCGCGAGCGCGATTATCGCGAGCGCCGGGAGCTGGTCCTCAAGGAAGTCAAGACCGTTCTGAACCCGGAGTTCATCAACCGCGTCGACGAGATCATCGTGTTCGACGCGCTGTCGGACGACGACCTGCTGGCGATCGTCCGACTGATGATCAGCCAGCTGAATGCCAGCCTGTCCGAACGGGGGGTTCGGCTGACGCTGACCGACGAGGCGTATCGCTGGCTCATCGACACCACG
>QHXY01000094.1:0-6211 GCA_003223145.1 Acidobacteriota bacterium | reverse complement strand
CTGTCGGAGAGTCTCATTCTCGGGAAATTCCCCGAGAACGGGGAGATCGAGATCTTCGTCGATCAGGAGAGGCTGGCGTTCCGGGAACCGATTCCGACCGCCCGCTGAACCCCATTCCCCAACCAGACGCAACGTCCCGGTTCCTCCACGATGGGGATCCTGCGTGAGCCGGCGTACCCGCATCTCCCTATGCGTCGGCTCCCTCTGTCTGGCCCTCGTGGCGGGTGCGGGCGTGTCGCTGGCGGCGCCCTCGCCGCAGACCGAGGGGGCGCCGGGGCTGCCGTCTCCCACCCCGACTCCGCCGCCACCGCCCGAAGAGTCCGGCCCGTCCCCACAGCCCGCACCGACTCCCCAGCCGTCCCCCGCCCCGTCCCCGCCCTCCGACGCGCCGCCGCCGCAGGAGCCGAATCGCGAACCGGCCGCGCCCGCTCCCGGCGCCGAGGTCACGACGCCGGCGGGGAAGCCGGAGTCTGAGGAGGGCCCGCCGGCTGCTTCGCCGGAGGCCGGCAAGGGCGTGATCGGCCACATCGTCGTGGACGGCAACGTGCGCGTTTCCGACAGCGCCTTCTTCAGCAACCTGAAAATCAAGTCGGGGGATCCGTATGACGAGCGGACCATCCAGGAGGAGTTCCGCCGTCTGTGGGACCAGAACCTGTTCGACGACATCATCGTCGAGTCGCGTCACCGGGAGGGCGATGTCTATGACCTGGTGTTCCACGTGCGCGACCGGCCCCTGGTCAGCAACGTGGCCTTCGTCGGGATGAAGGCGGTGACCGAGGCGAACATCCAGGAGCGGCTCAATCAGGCCAAGGCCGAAGTGCGCCGGGGACAACCCGTCGACTTCTCCCTCCTGCGGAAGGCTGAGGCGGCGATCAACCAGCTGTTGGGAGAGAAGGGGTACCTGCAGGCACGCGTCAAGGCCCGGCTGACGCCCGCGGCCCAGGGGCAGCAGGAGGTGACGTTCGACATCCGCGAGGGCGGCAAGACGAAGATCAAGGACATCGATTTCGTCGGGAACACGGTGTTCAAGGACGCCAAGCTGCGCAGCATGCTGAAGCTCACCAAGCGGGCTTTCTGGCTGACGTCCTGGGCCTCGTCCAAGACGCTCTACCACCCGGCCAAGTTCGACCAGGACGCCGAGAACATCCGCACCGCCTACAAGAGCCTCGGTTACCTCGACATCGCTATCCAGCCCGAGATCGTCGAGCTGGTGCAGGGGAAACAGAAGAAGGGGGGGCCCGAAAAGGCAGGCGGACCCGCCACCGCGGTCATCAGGGGCCCGGGAGCGGGGGAGGCGCCGGAGGAGGCGGAGGAAGAAGAGGCGGAGCAGCCCGCGCCGCCGCCCCCGCCTCCCAATGAGGCGGAGAAAGCGCGCAAGAAAAGGGTCAAGGCCGAGTTGAAGGCGAAGAAGGCGGGTGAGAAACAGCCCAAGAAGTGGGTGAAGCTCACGGTGCCGATCGAGGAGGGGCCCCAGTACAAGGTGGGCCGGATCGACATCCAGGGGAACAGCGTGTTCGGCGCCGCCGAGGTCATGGCGCGCGTGCCGCTGCGACCCGACATGGTCTTCAACGACTCGGCTTTGAAGTACGGCACCAAGCGGCTCGAGGAGGACTACGGCGAGCGCGGCTACTTCTACGTGTCGATCGACCCGCGCGTGGACAAGCACGACCACACGGCCGACCTGACGCTGTCGATCACCGAGGACAAGAAGTATTACGTGCACCGCATCGAGTTCTCCGGCAACAGCACGACGCGGGACACCGTGCTGCGGCGCGAGATGCCCCTGGATGAGAACGACCTGTTCAACGTGCGCCGCCTGCGTCTGGGGCTCCGGAAGATCGCGCAGCTCGGCTACTGGCAGGCCGGTGACGATCCGGTCGTCAAGCCTCAGGGCGAGACGGAGCATGTCGACGTCGAAGTGCAGGGAGTGGAGTCGAGCCGCAACGAGATCCAGGTGGGCGGGGGAGTCTCGGGTCTCGAGGGCGGCTTTTTCCAGGCGTCGTACTCGACGCGCAATTTCCTCGGGCGCGGGGAGATCCTCTCGACCTACATCCAGACGGGCGCGCGCGCCAACCGGTACTCGATCAACTTCACCGAGCCGTGGTTTCTCGGCAAGCCGTGGACCCTGGGCTTCTCCCTGTTCAGGCGCCAGACCCTGTTCACGGGGTTCACGCAGAACGACAGCGGCGGCAGCGTTTCGGTCGGCCGCCTGGTCGGCGCCTTCAGCCGCTTCGATGTCGTCTATGGGTACGACCGGATCGATCTGCTGACCAACCAGGTCGGGTACCCAGTCAATCGACGGATCAGCTCGACGAGCAGCATGACGACGGCGTATTCGGTCGACACGCGCAACAACTTCTTCCGCCCGACCCGCGGCTTCCGCGTGGTCGGCAGCTACGAATTCGCCGGCGGCCCCTTCGGTGGCGACAACTATTTCACCAAGCCGCGCATCGACGCGACCCTGTACCTGCCGGGCTTCGCGCGCAAGCATTACATCGGCCTGAACGCGGCCTACGGCTACGTCACGCCGTTCGGAGGCCGGGTGGTGCCGGTGTTCGAGCGATTCTTTCTCGGCGGGGAGAGGAGCCTGCGGGTGTTCCGGAACCGGACGGTGAGCCCGGCGCGGCGTGACATCGACGTGAACCGCAACGGAGTCATCGACGTGCCGGAGGACCGCAATCCGGACGGTATCCTCGATGCGAAGCTGGAGCCGTGCGAGGACCTGAACCATAACGGAGTCATCGACAAGAATGAATTCGACCGGGGCAACTGCCGGCTCGATCCGTCCGAGGACTTGAACGGCAACGGCATCCTGGACACGGAGGACCTGAACCACAACGGCATCCTCGATCCGGGAGAGGACCTGAACGGCAACGGCGTCCTGGACAGCGAGGACACGAACCGAAACGGGTTTCTCGACCCGGCGGAGGACCGTCCCGACGGGAAGTGGACGGCATTCTGCCCGGCCGACGACACCAACATGAACGGTGTCCAGGACGGGAACGAGACGGACCACGGCAACTGCCGTCTGGATCCGGGCGAGGACACCAACGGCGACGGCGTCTTCGGCACAGTCTTCCCGGGCGGCAATCAATTCGTGATGTTCAACGCCGAGTACACGATCCCGGTGGCCGACGCCGTGGAGTTCGCCTTCTTCTACGATGCCGGCAACGCCTTCGACGACGGGCAGCGGGTGACGCTGAGCGGTCTCAGGGCCGACTTCGGCCTCGAGCTGCGCTTCTACCTGCCGATGTTCCAGGCGCCGCTCCGCCTGATCTACGGCTTCGTCCAGAATCCCCAGCCGGGCGAAAACCCCTCGAATTTCATCTTCAGCATCGGCACCACCTTCTAGGAGGGCCCGTGCGAATGCCCTCTGGATCTCTGTGATATAGTCATCGGCCGCTCGTGCAAGGCATGGAGAGACGCGATGCCACGATGGACCTGCGCCCCACTCGCCTTTCTGGTGCTGCTTTTCGGTGTGCTGCCGCTGCGCGCCCAGCAGGCGGAGACCCCGAGGTTCGGCGTCTTCGACCCCGAGACGGTCTGGAAGCTCACGGAGGTGGGCAAGAAATACAACCAGGATCTGAACGAAGCGCGCGACAAGCTGCAGACCGACATCGACAAGAAGCAGGCCGAGATCGACGGCATGCGGGACAAGCTGCGGCAGCAGCAGGCCAGCCTCAGTGAGGACAAGGCGGCGCAGATGCAGCGGGACATCCAGAACAAGACGATCGAGCTGAACCGGATGACGGACGACGCCACCCGCGAGATGAAGTCGCAGTTGAGCGACGTGCAGAACAGGTTCCAGCAGATGTTGATGGACACCTTGGAGATTTATGGCAAGGAGAAGAACTTCACGCTGATCTTCAACAAGGGCGTCGGCGACTACAACTCGCCCCAGGTGGTCGTCACGCAGGATCTGATCCAGAAATTCAACGAGATGCACAAGCGGACCTCCGCGCCCGCCGCCAAGCCGCAGCCCAAGAAGCCCCCCGAAAAGCCGAAGGAGGCGCCGAAGGAGACGCCGAAGGGCCCGGGGAGCCCCTGAAGGACGCCCCATTGGAAGCCTACACGCTGGGCGAGATTGCCTCCCGTGTCCACGGCACGGTGCGGGGCGACGCCAGCCGCCCGGTGACCGGTATCAAGCCGCTGGATCAGGCCGGCCCGGAGGATCTCAGTTTCGTGGCGCACCCTCGCTACCGCCGGGCCGCCGCAACCTCGCGGGCGGCCGGTCTGATCGCCCGCGAGCAGGACATTGCCCCCGGGCGCAACTTGATCCTGGTCGAGAACCCGTATGCCGCCCTGGCCGTCGCGATGGAGCTGTTCCACGCGCCCGAGCACCCCTCGTCCGGGATCAGTCCGCTGGCGGCCCTCGGCGAGGAGACGAGGCTCGGCCGCGACGTTTTCATCGGGCCGTTCGTGGTGACCGGCCGCCGCTGCCGCGTCGCCGACCGCGCCGCCCTGATGCCCGGCGTCGTTCTCGGCGACGACGTCCATGTGGGTGAGGACAGCCTGATCCATCCCGGCGTCGTGGTGTACAGTCGCTCCCGTCTCGGGGCCAGGGTGATCGTGCACGCCGGGAGCGTCATCGGCAGCGATGGGTTCGGCTACGCCGAGCAGGGGGGAGCGCGCGCCAAGATCCCCCAGGTGGGCAACGTGGTGGTGGAGGACGACGTGGAGATCGGCGCCTGCGTGACGATCGGCGAGGGCTCGATCCTGGTCGCCCAGTCCGGGGTCGCCGGCAGCACCCGGCTGGGCCGCGCTGTCGTGCTGGCCGGCCAAGCGGGGGCGGCGGGACACCTGACGCTTGGCGACGGTTCCATCGTCGGCGCCAAGTCGGCCGTGCTCCAGGACCTGGCTCCCGGCTCGTTCGTGGTCGGGCACCCGGCCGTCGATCATCATGAATGGAAGCGGTGTCAGGCGGCGCTCAGGCGACTGCCGGAGCTCCTGCGGGCCGTCGCCCGTCTCGAGCTCAGGCTGGGGTCGTCCCGGGGGGCGGCCCCGGAGGCACACCGAAGTGTCGCCGCGCGCCCGGCGAAGGCCCGGCGGTCGCCGGGGCGTCGCCGGAGATGACGAGGGTGAAATGAGCGAACAGACCGATCGGCTCGACATACGGAAGATCCTGGGAATCCTCCCGCACCGCTATCCGTTTCTTCTGGTCGACCGGATCGTGGCGATGGAGGCCGGCCGGAGGGTGGTCGGGATCAAGAACGTGACGTTCAACGAGCCATTTTTCCAGGGCCACTTCCCGGGGAACCCGGTGATGCCGGGAGTGCTGATCGTCGAGGCGATGGCGCAGGTCGGCGCCGTCCTGCTCCTCCAGGGCGTGCCCGACCGAGAGCACAAGCTTGTCTATTTTGCCGGCATCGACCGGGCCCGGTTCCGCCGTCCGGTGACACCGGGGGATCAGATCCGCTTCGAAGTCGAGGTGCTGAAGCTGCGCTCGCGCTCGGCCCGGTTGCGTGGCGAGGCCTTCGTGGACGGCGTCCTGGTTGCCGAGGCGGAGCTGTTCTCCTCGATGGTCGACCGGGACGGTGGCGACGGCGGGCGGGGCCCGGAGTGAGCGGCCCGGCGGTGGTGCACCCGACCGCACAGGTCGATTATGGCGCCCGGCTGGGTGACGGGACGCAGGTCGGCGCCTTCAGTGTCATCGGCGCCGAGGTCACCGTGGGGCCGGACTGCGTCATCGGCCCGCACGCCGTGCTCGAGGGACCGACCACGCTGGGGGCGCGCTGCCGCGTGTCGCCGTTTGCCTGTATCGGGACGCCGCCGCAGGACCTGAAGTACCGCGGAGAGCGGACCACGCTGGAAATCGGCGACGACAACATCTTTCGCGAGGGCGTGACGGTGCACCGCGGCACGGCCGGGGGCGGCGGCGTGACCCGCCTCGGCTCGCGCAACCTGCTGATGGCCCAGACGCACGTGGCGCACGACTGCCGGGTCGGTAGCGACGTGATCTTCGCCAACGCGGCGACGCTGGCGGGGCACGTCATCGTCGAGGACGGCGCCACCATCGGCGCGTTCTCGGGCGTACACCAGTTCTGCCGGGTCGGGGAGCAGGCCTACATCGGCGGCTACTCGGTGATCACGCAGGATGCCTTGCCTTATGTGCTCACCGTGGGCAACCGCGCCAGGAGCTTCGGCATCAACGTCATCGGTCTGGAGCGCAAGCAGGTCCCCGCCGCGACCATCCAGGCGCTCAAACAGGCCT
>QHXY01000418.1 GCA_003223145.1 Acidobacteriota bacterium | reverse complement strand
GCGGGCAACCTCTCCGACAGCGTCGAGTTCTCGACGAAGACTTCACCCGCCGCGATGCGCTCCATGGGCAGCGCGACCTTCCGGCGATACTTCTGGATGTCGTGCCGCGAGAGTCCGGCGGCGTTCAGCTTGCCGGCGTCGTAGACGGAGGCCCCCTCCTTCCCGTTCTCGTAGAGCGCCACGGCGACCAGTGCCGGGACGTCCCGGAAGAACTCGTTCAGGAGCTCGGACTTCTGGCTTTGCGTGACATCGGTCCTGCCCAGGATGAGCGCGCAGGCCTGGAGCCGTTCCCCGTAACCGAGCAGGAGGGCCCGGGTCTCCTCGGCGGCGTTGAGGGCCACGATCGCGGCGAGGTCGTTGATGTAGGCTTGCTTGTCACGGTGGAACAGGTTCGCCATGGTGAAGGTGATGACGCTGACGACGGCGGTCGTGACCAGCAGGAGCGCGATCGTGAACTTGATGCGGATGGGGACGAACAGTCGTTTCATCGGCGCCTCACCGGGACGCTCCTAGTAACGCGCATCGATGGTCTCCGAACGGTACGCGACGTTGCCCGCGGAATCGATCGCCTCGACGACCACCATGTTGATCCCGCGCTGCAGCGACAGGACGTGGGAGAAGCGGCCCGACGCCGTGACCTGAATCTCCTCGTTGTTGACGAACACCCTGGCGCCCGGCTCCGCGTACCCGCCGAGCGCGATCTCCGGTGCGCTCACGGCGCGGGCGGGGAAATCGACCCGCAGGTCCGGCTCCCTGAGGTCACGCGCGATCCGGACCTGCCACGTGGGACTGCAGGGACCCTCCAGGTCGCCGTGCCGGGTGCTGACCCGCCAGTAATACGTCCCCGCCTGCAGGTTCCCCAGGATGAACTCAGGCTTCGGCACGAGCTCGCTGCACACGAGGTCGCGGGAGCCGGGATCGCGCGCGACCGCCAGCAGGTAGACATCGTTCTCCCCGGGGCTGCGCCAGACGAAGTGGATCCGCGACCGGGAAGGGCGGGAGGCCAGGCGGACGCCGTTCTGGGGCTCCACAAGCTCGGGCGGTGGAGGGAGCTCCCGGGGAGCGCCGACCAACCCGGCAGGATCGACCGTGACGGAATGATTCGGCGCCACGACCAGGGTGCCCTGTGGCGAGGACACCTCACCCTTCCCCTTGAACACGGTGAAGGTCGATGAGGCATCCGCGTTCACGCGGACCGCGAACTCCAGCGGTTCGCCGGGACCGGCGCTCGGGTGGATCTTCGTCGAGGGGGCGCCCGCTGCGATCTCCACGGCCACGGGGGTGTTCGGCGAGCCGGCGATGGCCCCGCGAAGCTCTCCGTCCACGACGATCAGCGTGGCGAGCCTGTGGTTCCCGGACCTCAGCGGCTGGGCGCTCTTGAGGATGACCAGGGTGTTCTCCTGCAGCGTCAGCTCGTTCGTTTCGCTGAAGGTGATCGTCGCCCCGGAGCTCTCGAAGGTCTGGATGGAATGCTGATCGCCGAGCCGCGTGCCCTCGACCGAATCGGTCCAGGCGATGGCATCGTGCGCCTTGTCCTTCACATCCCGGCGCACGCTGGACAGCACCGCGACCATGTGCTCCGGACCGTCGCCGGCCGCTTCCTGTTCCGAGTCGATCGTCGGCCCCGTCCTCCGGTCCTCCTTCCCGGCCGCCTTTCCTGAACGGAGGAGGTCGACCAGGCTGGTCCCTCGCGGGAACGCCAGACTGAGGATCGCCATGCACACGAGAAAGAAGACGAGCACGAGTCCGATCGCGAACAGCGTCTCGCTGCCGCGCGCCGCCAGGAACCGAATGACTCGTCCGATCATGAGGTTCAATACTTCCCCTGGACCCGCAGGAACCATCCAGTGACCGAGTAGTTGTTCGTGGCGAACGCGTCATCGGAGAAATCGGTGAAGTTGAATCCTCCGCCGATGCGGAAGTTCTCGTGGAGACTCCACATGACCTCGGTCAGCCAGCCCTGCCGGCGGTCGTCGGTGTCCCGCTGCTGCAACACGCGGTATTCGATCCCGTAAGCGATCTGCTTCCAGATCTCGATGTTGAGACGCTGGATGACGAGCCAGGTGCGGGACCTGACGGGCGGGATGCCGTCGAGCCTCTCCTCCTGGGTCCGCCAGGCGAGCTTCGACAGCCACTCGACGCGGCGGACGACGTCGTACGCCGTGTCCAGGGCGGTCACGTCCAGGACACTCTCGGGTTCCTCCAGCGGAGCGCCGGAGGGAGGCCGCCGATCGAGCACGCGGCTGTAGCGCGCCAGCGCGTTGAAACGGTCGTGCGTGACCGGGCGGTAGGCGACGCCCACACCGCGCTCCTCGAGGCGGGCCTCGACCACGCCGCTGTCTCGGTCGCGTGTCCGGCTGTATCGGAACTTCCCCAGGAGAGTGATCGAAGGGTTCACGTGGTAGTCGATCTGGGTCAGGCTCAGGTACTGCTCCCGGGGGGTCGTTCCGCTCTCGAAACGGATCTGCTGGCGCGTCACCGCCGTGAGGCCGCGATCGTCGGAGTACGACAAGCTGAGCGTCCCGGCCGAGCGTCTGCGGATCAGCGACCCGCCCGTGACGTCGGCGGTCTCGCCGCCGGCGACGAGACGGAACCCCGGGGTGATTTCCCATTGGCGCTGCACGCCGAGCAGCGACACCTGCCTGCCGCCGGCGTTTCCGTCCTCCCACTGGTATTCGCTGTAGACCGTGCTGTTCGGCCCGATCGGAGCCCGCGCGCCGACGACGGTGGCGGTCCGTTCGCCCGCCCGATCGTCAATCGCCCGCTCGGTCGCGTAGACCTTGCCGTCGCCGACGGCCAGCACCGCGCCGGCCTCGGCCGATCTCCCGAGCGAGCCGTCGGTGCCGCGTGCGGTCAGCGCCAGCGATCGGAGCACGTGGTATTCGAGGTCGAGCGTCGTCTGATCATTGGCGGGGCCGCCGAGCGTCTCCTGTCTCTCCAGGCGGGCGAGGAGCTTCTCGCTCAGCTTCGACCAGAAGCGGGCCGCCCCGAGCTGCGAGCGCCTGAGCAGGCTGCCGGCGTCGTCACGCGCCTCGTTCTCCAGAAGCTCCACGCCCACGCCCCAGCGATCCTTCCTGCGGTCCCACTGGGCGGACGAGATCGTCGTCTCGGCCTCGCCGCCGGGCGGGGTGACCCCGGTGCGTTCCGCGCGCTCGCGCCGCAGGTGGACGGTGTCCGCGCCGGTGATCTTCCAGTCGGCCTGGAGGCCCGCTTTGTCGGTGCCCTGTTCCGTGAGATTTCCGTTCGAGAAGAACCCGGGGTCGAGGTCCTTGACGTAGCCGCGCAGCCGGAACCTGTCCGGGCGGCCGAACCATTCGCCCACGTCGAGGTCGGCGGCCGCCTTGAAGGCCGACCCCTTCTCCAGCCCGGTCGTCGGCACGGACGTGAACGACACGCCGCCGTCCTCGCTGACGAAGGTCGCCGAGTCCGCGCCGTCGCTCTCCGCATACTCCGTCGTGATCCGCGAGTTCGCCCCGAGGCGGATCTCGGCGTCGAGGCCCTTCAGCTGGTAGGGGGCGGCGCCCAGCTCGTCTTCGACGTAGGTCGCTCCGAGGGCGACGTGGTCGCCCAGCTGCCGTCGCGCCCGCGCGCCGTAGGAGGTCTTCTCGAAGGCCCTCGGCACGGCCTCGTAGTCCACCTGGACGAAAACCGG
>QHXY01000417.1 GCA_003223145.1 Acidobacteriota bacterium | reverse complement strand
TTCTGGTCACCGGCTCTCCGGCGCGCGCGCAGGCGCCGCTCGATCTATGGACACCCGAGGTCCTGGAGACGATCCGTGATCGATCGACGCTGAGCCTCCGGATCGTGCCGCGCTCGGGGTACGTCGAGGTCTTCTACGACTCCGAGATCGGTGACGCCAAGTGGGCGGACAGCGAGGCGCCGTACGAGGTGCACACGGGCGACACCATCCGGATTCACGGCTATCTGGCCGCCCCCGCCGGCGGCGGGCCGCATGCCGCGGTCGTCGTCGGGCATGGTCACGGCGGTCATGGCGACCCGGATCTGGCGCGCGCCGTCGCGGCCTTCGGCTATGTGGCGTTCTCCATCGATGGTCCGAACGCGGGGCTTTCGACCGGCGGCCCGCGCGACACCGAGCAGGCCTGGATCTCCGTGGAGGAGAACCAGAACCAGCCGGCGCCCGCGGTGAGCTTCCTGTATCACTGGGCCTACGCGGGGATGCGGGCCCTGACGGTGCTCGAGGCGCTGGCGTTGGAGCCGGGCAACCCTTACGGCATCGACCCGTCGCGTCTCGGCGTCCTGGGCGCGTCGATGGGCGGGCAGTTCACGTACTACATCAACGGCGTGGATGAGCGGGTCAAGGCGGCGGTCGCCCTCGCCGTGGCGGGCGACTGGCGGGACATCATGCGGTACGAAGGCGCCTGGCTGTATCACGGGCTCTATTACTACACCCGGGACGGCCTGCGCAGCGGCGTGGACGCCCTGAACACGATCGCCGGCTGCGACGATCCGACGCTCCGGACCTTCCTCGATTATTTCGATCCGATCGGCTACGCCCCCACACAGCACGCACCGCTGCTCACGATCGTGGGCACGCACGATCAGTACTTCACGATCCCGGCGATCAACGCCACCTACGATCGCGTGCGGTCGGCCGGGACGGCGGAACGGTTCAGCCAACGCATCGTCCTGGCCCCGAACGGCAAGCACGGCGTGGTCGACGGGCCCGACGGTCTGAAGACGATCCTGCCGCTTCTGGGCACCATCACCGGCTGGCTGAAGTTCAGCTTCGATGGCGGGCCGGAGCCGCTGCAGACCCCGACGCTGGCGATGGCGGCGACGGGGTCCTGGATGACCTTCAGGGTCAGAGCGCGTCATGGCGGAACACCGATCCTGGGGGCGCGCCTGCTGGTCGCGTCGCAGCTCGACAGCACCCCGGACCTCGCCTGCGATTTCACCGCGGTGCGGCTGTACCGCCTGGGCTCCGATTTCTACGGCTTCGTGCCGATCGGGAAGGCGATGCCGTGCGGACCGCCGCTCTCACCCGACAACGTCCTCTATTTCGCGTCGGTCACGGATGGGGGCGGCTACACCGTCAGCTCGAAGATGTATTACCGCTCGGGCGAGATGACCTTCGGATCGGGATTCGTGCCCACCATCGAGCACTGGAGCCGCGACGATTTTCCCGTGCCGCCACCGCCCGACTGCGGCACGGGCTCGGACCGCTGAGATGAGAAGCGGCAACGCCCGTCAGCGCACCGCCGCGAGCAGGGCGCGGGCCCGCTCCTCGATCCGGTCGAAGCGGCCCGCCTGGATGTCGGCGGCGTCGAACAGAGACTGGGTGAACCCGACGGCGTGGGCGCCGGCATCGAGCCAGGCGCGCGCGTTGGCCGCGTCGACACCGTGGGTCGGGACGATCCTCAGGAACGGCAGGGGACCGAGACAGGCGCGCACGTAGGCGGGGCCGATCCCGGGGGCCGGGAACAGCTTCTGCAGCGGCGCGCCGGCGCGGTGGGCGGCGAGCATCTCGGTCGGCGTGTGGCAGCCGGGGACGACGGCGACCCCGAGCGACAGCCCGGCGGCAATCACCTCCCGATCGATCACCGGCGACACCAGGAAGCGCGCCCCGCGTGTCACGGCCGCGCGCGCCTCCTCGGACGTCAGCACGGTGCCGGCGCCGACGATCAGGTCCTGGCGGCGCGAGAACTCCTCCACCAGATCGAGGGCCCCCGGAATGGTCAGAGTGAACTCGACGATCCGGAAGCCGCCGCGGACCGCCGCTTCCATGGCGGAGGCGGCGGCCTGGCGCGTGGGGCAGCGCAGGATGGCCGACGCCCGGGCCTCGCCCAGCAGGTCGACGAACCGTTCCGGCATCATGACGTCGGCATTGTAACCCCGGCGGGTCCTCCCTCCTTGCGCTTCCGGCGCGCCGGAAGGCTAGAATAGCCGCCGCCGACCACGGCCAGGGGCTGCTGGAGAAATACAGATGACCGCCGCGAAGCTGACGTTGGTGATCGCCGTGGCGGTGCTGCTGCTCGCGGCCGGGCCGTCGCCTGCGGACGATGCCTTCCACTACCCCTCCTGGGCCGGCGGGCCGTACGACGCAACCTACACCGAATGGTGGTACTTCAACCTCTTCGATGCGCGCTCCGGTGTCCAGGCGATCTTCTCCTACTTCGTCACCAACCCGGCGGACCTCCATGGGGCTGGCCGCGTGCAGCTGGCGGCGGTGGCGTACACCACGCAGGGCCGGGTCAGCGAGGTGGACGCCTATCCCGCGGCGGCGTTCGCGGCGAGCGGGCAGCAGGCCGACGTCACGATCGGCGACAGCTCAGTCAAGGTCGCCGAGGACGGCAGCTACCGCGTGGCGGGCGCCAGCCGGGACGGACGGCTGGTGTGGGACCTGACGTACGCGCCGCAGGCGGAGCCGTGGTTCGCGGGAGATCGCGTGGCGGTCGGCAGCCAGCCGTGGGAGGCAATGAGCTGGCTGGTCTTCATGCCACGTGCGCTGGTCACGGGTCGCCTGGTGGTCGACGGCCACGCCTACGCGATCGACGCTCCCGGCTACCACGACCACAACTGGGGTGAATGGATTCCGTTCGACGCGTTGTGGAACTGGGCCCAGTTCTCCGACGAGAGGCTGGCTCTGGAGATGGGGGACTTCATCGGCAGACCGGCGGGGGGGGTGAGCGTCGATTTCGGCGGCCGGCGCACCGTGTTCTTGAAGGGGCAGTACTGGCTGCTGCACACGCGCTGGGCGCTGGACGGGAAGAACGGCGTCTGGTACCCGACCGAGTCGCTCCTGGTCGCGGGCGACGACAGCCGCTGGCTGTGGGTGACCATCCGGGCGCTGGGGACGGAGCCTTTGCGGGGCGACCTCCCGCTGCCGCTGCCCGACCTGATCATCTACGAGCAGACGGCCCGCTACGACGGCTGGCTCTGGGAGAAAAACCCGCAGGGACAGTGGGTTAGGTCGTCACCGCTGCGTGGAAACGGGTTCAAGGAGTACACCGCCAGACACCTCTGAGCCCCCCACCTCTCCGAACGTTTTCCCTTGCCGGTGTCTGCTTTCCCTTGACCGGACCAAGCCATCGCCGTACCCTTCACGCCAACTGAGGAGTGGATTCGGGGGGGAGCTCCTCCCGCATGACCTGCGCGGGGGCCGGCTCTTTTCCGGCGCCGGTATCGAGCACACGGGAAGTGAAGCGGTCGGCCGGGCCGATCGAGATCCGGCTGTGAACCGATTTTGCGGGCGTCAGGGGGATGTGGCGACCATGCACCGTCGCCTTCTGCTGACAGGCACCGTCGCGCTTCTAGTGGGCCTGTCCTTGCGTTCGAGCCCGGCCCAGTCGGGCCCGGCGTCGCCCGTCATCCTTTCGGTCTCGGGCGTCAGCCAGAACGCGGCG
>QHXY01000416.1 GCA_003223145.1 Acidobacteriota bacterium | reverse complement strand
CCTGGAAGCGCTCTCCGGGACGCTTGGCCATCATCTTCTGGATCGCGGAGGCGACGGGATACGGGACGGCGGGATTGACGGCGCGCGGCGAGCGCAGGGGCTCGCTCATGTGCTTGACGATCATCGCGACCGGCGTCGGCGCCTCGAAGGGGAGCTTGCCCGTGACCAGGTGATAGAAAGTGGCGCCGAGCGAGTAGATGTCCGAGCGCGCGTCGAGCTGGGAACCCTGCGCCTGTTCCGGCGAGATGTAGCCCGGGGACCCCAGCACCTCGCCCGTCGCGGTGAGCTGAGTCTCGGAGCGCGCCGCCTTGGCGAGACCGAAGTCGGTGATCTTGACGACCCCTTCCTCCGTGAGCATGAGATTGCTTGGCTTGATGTCGCGATGGATCAGCTTCTTCTGCGCCGCGTGTCGCAGCCCCTGCGCGGCCTGGAGGATGTAGCCGGTTGCCTCGGCAGCCGGGAGCGCCCTCCTCTCCCGGGCGATCGCTTCCAGGGACTTCCCGCGGATCAGCTCCATGGCGAAGTAGGGGATGGTCCCCTCCTGGCCGATGACGTAGATCTGGGTGATGTTCGGATGATTGAGCGCGGCGGCCGATTGCGCCTCGCGCTTGAAACGGGCCACGAACTCGGAATCGGCCGCCAGCGCCGGCAGCAGCGTCTTGAGGGCGACGTGACGCTGCAGCGCCTCGTCCAGGGCGCGGTAGACGATGCCCATCCCGCCGGCGCCGATCATCTCCTCGACCCGGTAGGGGCCGAAGCGCTCGGGATGATCCGCGGCCATCGTCGCTTCCCTCCGGGCGCCGCTTGACTCGCCGCACGCGTGCGCGGCGCCGTAGTTTCCCCTGCGATGACGAAAACGTCATCGGAGGCGGGTCTGTTCCGTTGCAAATCTAGGAGTCCGGGGCGCGAAGTCAACGCGGGAGGAATCGTTACTTCCTGTTGAACAGACCCAGGATCCCTTTCTTGCCGCCTGCTTCCTGGGCGAGACCCTCCACGGCCTCCGCGTTGGAGGGATCCCACTGCAGGGCCTTCGTGAACATGTCGCGCGCCTTGGAGTGCAGCCCGCCGCGGGCGTACAGCGAGCCGAGCTGGGAGTAAATCTCCGCGTTGGTCGGATCGCGCTCAATCGCCCTCAGGAAATTCTCCTCGGCGTCCTTCTTCCAGCGCGGGTTCTTGCTCTGGGCCATCGCCAGGTAGTGGAAGTGCTCGGCCTTCGACGGCTCCTGATCGCAGGCGTTCTGCAGGAAGGAGATGGCCTCGCCGAACCGACCCTTGTCGAACATCTCCTTGCCGTGCTTGAAGTTCATGCGCGCCACCTCACCGCCGTCAGATTTCTTTTCCTGCGCATGCCCGCTCTTGCGGATCGCCTGGTCCTCGTCGTACCGGCGCCGCGACTCCTCGCCGGTGAGCGTGGAGTAGGCCTCGGTGATGTGGGCAAACACCTTCTCCGCCTTCGTCTTCATTTCCTCGCGCGTGAACTTGTCGGGATGAAACCTCTTGGCCAGTGCGTAATAGGCGTGCCGGATCTCGGTGCGGGTCGCCGCCGGGGCGATGCCCAGGACCTCGTACAGATCCTGGGCGCGCAGGCGCTCGAACCGCTGCAGCATCTCGGCCTCGAGATCGGGCGTGGTGGAGGGACGAACGCGATCCGTGATCGACGTGACCCGGCGGGGGGACGTCGGCGGCGCGTGGGCCGCCGATCGAACGCCCGGCCGGGCCGGCGCGCCGGGCGATGCCGGCTTCACCGCGCCGGTCGGTCCCGCCGCACGGGGAGGTGCCGGAGCCCGTGGAGCGGCGTGGGTCGCCGACGCGGCTGACTGGGCGCCGCCGTTCGTGGGGGTGCGGGCGGCGGTCGCGGCGGCGGGCCGCGGCGTCGCGGCGGCCGGGGGCCCCGCGGGCGGCGGGATCTCCGCCGAGCCCTCGGGCATCTCCAGGATGCCGGCGAGGGCGAGACTGAACAGGGCGCGCAGGGTGACGTCTTCGCCCATCGGGCTGACCATGCAGATCTCACCGGCGCTCGCCCGGCCGTCGACGCGCGACATGATGTATCCCTCCGCCGGATTGAGCGGCACCTTCTGGTATCCCTCGGGAGGCCGGCCCGACATCTGGACGCGGGCGTCGGCGGGGCCGAATCGCCTCCTGATCCAGTCGATGTCCGGGAAGACGCGCGCCCACTCGAGGAGGATCTCGGCGCTGCTCAGCCCACCGTCGAGCTGCTCGCGGAACGGCAGGGCCCCGGCCTGGAACTCGAACGCACCCTGGCGCATGGCGAGGGCGCCGAGTGTGACCCGGTGGATGTGCTCCCGAGTCAGCTCCGTGAGCGTGTCCTTCGACAGGACGCCCAGGCGCACGAGCGTGGTGCCGAGCAGCTCGTCCTTCTGCTTGGCGGCGGCTGCCTGCTTCACGTGGGCGTCGGTGACGCCGCCCTTGTCGCGGAACAACGCGGTGATACTCTCGCTGGTGAGGGTGCTGACCGCGAAGCGGATCATGTGGCCCGCGTCGATGAACAGCTGCCGGGTGGTCGCGTCGCTCTGGAACCTCAGGACCCCGGAAACCTGACGGCGCTGAACCTCGGCCAGGACGTCGCTCGGAGATCGCTGCGCCAGGCTGCCGTTCATCCGCGCAAGGCCCTTTCCGGGGCGGTTGTGGCCGCACGCTGCGGCGCAGGACGCACCGGCCCGCACATAACTTGTGGCGGCGAGAGGATTATTGCAAGTATTTCGCGACCAGGGCCTCGCCCCAGGCCTGCCGCAGCTCCCGGAGTGAGTACCGGGTCACCCGTTCGAAAGCGGCGTCGGCGGGCCCGCCTTCGCCCATGGTCTTCAGCACGTCGAGGATCGCGGGGAAGCCGACGCGGTCGATCAGCCATTCCACGAAGGCGAGGGACGAAGGGTAGGAAAAATCCTGTCCCCAGGTCACCTTGTCCTCCAGGGCCTGGAACGCCTTCGCCAAGGCGGTGCCGGTCGCCGCGGGGGTAGTCTTGCCTTCGACCTGCTGCGCCAGACCCTCGTGCAGCCAGCGCGGGGCGGTGCCGCGGCTCTTGCCGGCAATGAACGCGTGCGCCAGCTCATGCAGCAGCACGTGGCGGGCCTCCGCGTTGATCTGCTGCAGCCCGCCGATCGGCACACGGATCTTGCCGTCGTAGAGGCCCGCGACGTTGGCGTCGGCCTGGGTCGCCTCGTAGAACTGCCTCTGCGGGTAGACAATCACGATGATCGGCTGCAGCGGATAGAGCTCGAACCGGGTTTCCAGCGACTTGAACTCGCTCTCGAGGTCATCGAGGATCTGCCCCCCGAGGTCGGCCCCTCCGCGACCGCCGTCGTATTTCAGGGTGAAGTGGGCCGCCTCCGACTGGCGGTAGCCACCATCGATCGTGTGCTCGCGGCCCAGCTTGTCGATCTTCGCCTTGAGAGCAGCGTCCGGCCTGAGCTCATACGCCTTCTGCCACTCGCGGAGCGCCTCCTCGGTCCGCTCCTCGCCGTTGTAGACGTCGCCGAGCAAGGAGTGCATCGCCGCGTTGTCAGGGTGAGCGAGGAGCGCCTGTTCGAGAGTCGACCGGGCGAAGATATCGTTGTCCTGGCGGAGGTAGACGGCCGCCAACCCCAGCTGCGCCGGGGCGTCCTGCCCGTCGTAACCAAGAGCCTCCCGGAAGCGCGCCAGCGCCGCGTCGTCCGCGCGCGCCTTGAACGCCCGCCCGCCGAGCTGGTCCAGGAGCGCGACGAGTCGCCGGGTGTTCTCGGCGCGGGCCAGCGGGTACTCATTGATGCGCCTCCTGAGGACCTCGACGGCGCGCTCCATCTCCTCGTCCGTCATGGTCGTCGCGTCGCCACGCGGGGCGGCCGGTGACGGGGACGGCTGGGCGGCTGCGCCGGAGGGGTCCGCGGGTGCCGCGCCGCCGGCAGGGGCTGCCGCGACGGTCTCGATACTCTCGATGTCCGCGCGCGGCACGGTGATCCGGCCGCCTCCCTGGCGGATGAGCAGGACGTCACCCCGCACCTCCCAGGAATCGGCGGCGATCGTTCCGCCGTTCTTCAGGTGAATGATGTCGGCGCGGGCGGGTGTCGGCGCGGGAAGCAGGAGCGTGGCGCAGGCGAGGATCACCGCGGCTCGCGACGCGGACATCCGTCTCACTCGGACGCCCGGAGCCGGGCCAGCGGCACGACGATCGGCTCGGTTCCGTGGATCACGTCGGCGGGGAGGTCCGGTATGGTGGCACGGGCCGCGTCACCGCCATCGTAGACGCCCCAGCACACGCGGTAGCACGGCCGTCCTTTCAGGGAATAGGGAAGGACGATGAGCGCGCCGTGCGCGCCGGCGCGGCTCCGCGCTCCCTTCACCGTCTCCTCCTGGCAGGCGATCATCAGCTGCAGTGTCACGCCCCGAGGCCCGCGGGAGATCAGCAACTGCTGGAACAGACGGGCGGCACCGGCCGGATCGCCCTGATCCAGACGGAGAAGCGCCGCGGCGTAGACCGGGTCCCCGGACAGATCGGAGGGCCTCGCCAGCTCCGCCGCCCCGGCCGGCTGTTCCCGGGCGGGCGCGGGGGCGCGCGTGACCGGTGACGGCGCCGCGCCGGCGAGCACCGGCAACGATTCGTTCCGGGTGGGCGTCACCGGCCCGGGGATGAGGGGCGCCACGCGCCCCGGTTTGTCGGGGTGCGCTGGACCCGGGCGGGCCGCCGTGTGGGACGCGACGGTCGGGGGCGATTCCGCCGGCTGCGATGTGTCGGCCGTCTCGCCGGGCGGGGACGTCGGTCCAGCCGGCGGGGATGCATTCGAGGCGTGCTCGGGCGGCTCACGGCGCAGGATCACGTAGCCAAAGGCGGCCGCCACGACGAACGCCGCCGCCCCCGCGACGATCAGGAAGCGCGTGAGTCCGCGCGGTTCGCGGCCGGCCCCGGCGACCTGGCCGTCGAAGGTCATCTCGATAGGCCCGACATGGACCCGTTCTCCGGTCTGCGGGTCAATCTGCCATTGCGGCTCCTCGGGCGGCGGCGCCTCCGGGAGCGGCCGGGCGAACGCCGGCAGCTCCTCCGCGG
>QHXY01000414.1 GCA_003223145.1 Acidobacteriota bacterium | reverse complement strand
TTGGCCAGCACGTTCTTGCGCATGGCGACGACGTTCTCGCGGGCGACGATCTTGCTGCCGATGGCGGCCTGGATCGCCACCTCGAAGAGCTGGCGCGGGATCACCTGGCGCAGCTTCTGCGCCAGGGCCCGCCCCTTCGGGGCGGCACGCTCGCGGTGCACGATGAGGGACAGAGCGTCCACCGGCTCGCCGTTCACCAGGATGTCCAGCTTCACGAGGTCCGATTCCCACCAGCCGGTGTGGTGGTAATCCAGGGACGCGTAGCCGCGCGACAGCGTCTTGAGCCGGTCGTAGAAGTCGAGCACCACCTCGTTGAACGGCAGGTCGTAGGTAATCAGGACGCGGCTGGTGGTGACGTACTTCAGCTCCTTCTGGACGCCCCGCTTGTCCTGGCAGAGGGCCAGGATGCCGCCGACGTGCTCGGGAGGGGTCAGGATGAGAGCGGTGATGACCGGCTCGTCCCAGCGGGCGATCTTCTGGGGGGGCGGCAGCTTCGCCGGGTTGCTGATCTCCAGGACGGCGCCGTCGGTCGTGGTGACCCGGTAGCGCACCGACGGGGCGGTCGTGATCAGGGAGAGGCCGAAGTGCCGCTCCAGCCGCTGCTGGACGATCTCCATGTGGAGCAGCCCGAGAAAGCCGCAGCGAAAGCCGAAACCCAGCGCCTCGGAGGTCTCCGGCTCGACCGTGAAGGACGAATCGCTCAGACGCAGCTTGTCGAGGGCGTCGCGCAGGTTGTCGTAGCTCGACTCGCCGATCGGGAAGAGCCCGGCGAACACCATGGGACGCATCTCCTGGAACCCGGGGAACGGCGTCGCCGCCGGGTTGCGGGCCTCGGTCACGGTGTCGCCGATCTTCACCTCGGCGGAGTTGCGGATGTTGGCGACCAGCACGCCGACCTCGCCGGCCGAGAGCGCATCGACCGCCACCATCTTGGGTGTCAGGAGGCCCAGGTCCTCGAGGTCGTACTCCCGTCCGGTCGCCATCAGCCGCATGCGCATCTTGCGGCGCAGCGTGCCCTCGATGACGCGCGCCAGGATCACCACGCCCCTGTAGGGGTCGAACCAGGAGTCGAACACCAGCGCCTTCGCGGGGCCCTGCGGGTCGCCCCGGGGCGGCGGGACCTCCCTGACGATCGTCTCGAGAATCTCCCGCACGCCGGTGCCTTCCTTGGCGGAGCACAGGATGGCGCCCTGCGCCGAGATGCCGATGATGTTCTCGATCTGCTCCCGCACCCGCGCCGGCTCGGCCGACGGCAGGTCGATCTTGTTGATCACCGGCAGGACGGTCAGGTGGTGGTCGACCGCCATGTACGAGTTGGCCAGCGTCTGGGCCTCCACGCCCTGCGAGGCGTCCACCACCAGCACCGCCCCCTCGCACGCCGACAGGGACCGCGACACCTCGTAGGCGAAGTCGACGTGACCCGGTGTGTCGATCAGGTTGAGGCGATAGGTCTGCCCGTCGCCCGCCTTGTAGTCGAGCGCCACGGCGTGCGCCTTGATGGTGATGCCGCGCTCGCGCTCCAGGTCCATGCCGTCCAGGACCTGGTCGGACATCTCGCGCTGCGACAGCGCCCCGGTCAGCTCGAGGATCCGGTCGGACAGGGTGGTCTTGCCGTGGTCGATGTGGGCGATGATGCAGAAGTTGCGGATGAGCCGGGAGTCCATGCGGGGATCGTCAGAGCTCCAGGGCGGGGTCGGCGTTGAGGGTCAGGTCGGCGGTCTCGCCGCGCCGGAGCTTTCGCCGGCCGACCTCGGCGATCATCGCGGCGTTGTCGCAGGCGAGGGCCGGGCTGACCGCGTAGCACTCGAAGCCTTCCTGGCCCGCCTCTTCGGCGACGCGGGCGCGCAGCAGAGAGTTGCACGCCACGCCCCCCGACAGACAGATCGAGCGGGCCCCGTCGCGGCGGGCGACGGTCACCACGCGCTTCACCGGGAAGCGGCGGACGAGACCGCGCGCCTTGGCGTGACGCAGAACCGCCGTCTTGAACCCGCTGAACGAGAAGTCGAGGCTGCCGTCGCTCATCCTGGGCGGCGAGAACGGCACCGCCTTGCGGTTCCCCGATCGGGCCAGGCGATCCACCACCGGTCCACCGGGATAACCGAGACCCACGAGCTTGGCGACCTTGTCGAATGCTTCGCCGCTGGCGTCGTCACGCGTGCGGGCGAGACGCACGACCCGATCCTCGTCGGGCGAGAGGTAGAGCGACGTGTGCCCCCCGGAGGCGATGAGACTGACGGCCGGGAACGGCACGCCGGGATGCTCCAGGAAGACCGAGCGCAGATGTCCCTCGAGATGATTGACGCCGAGGAGCGGGATCCGCCTGACGTAGGCGATCGCCTTGGCCGCCTGCAGGCCGACCAGGAGCGACCCGACCAGGCCCGGACCACATGTAACAGCGACGCCGTCGAGATCGGTGAGCGGCACCTGCGCCCGCCGGAGGGCCAGGTCGATGACCGCGTCGATCCGCTCCAGGTGGTGACGCGACGCCAGCTCCGGGACGACTCCACCGTGCTCGCGATGGATCTCCGCCTGCGAGGCGATCACGTTCGACAGGATGGCGCGGCCCCGCAGGACGGCCGCCGCCGTCTCGTCGCAGGAGGTCTCGATCCCCAGGATCAGCGGGTTGTCCACCCTGATCGTTCCTTCGCTGTTGGTGATGGTGCGGCCCGGGCGCCGGCCCTCAGGCCGGACGCGCGACGCGCCCGGTCGTCCCCGCGGCCTGGCCGCACAGGCCGGGAAGGCTCACCTCGAAGGGCGGCCGCGCCACGCCGCGCTCCGTGATGATCGCGGCGATCAGACGGTTCGGCGTGACGTCGAACGCCGGATGGATCACCCGCACTCCCTCGGGCACGACGCGCCTCCCGCCGATGTGGGCGACCTCGGCGGGACCGCGCTCCTCGATCGGAATGTCGCCCCCGGTGGCCGTCTGGAGATCGATCGTCGAGGTCGGGGCGGCGACGTAGAACGGCACCTCGTGCGCCCGCGCCAGGACGGCGACCTGATAGGTGCCGATCTTGTTCGCCGTGTCGCCGTTCCTGGCGATGCGGTCCGCGCCGACCAGGCACAGATCGATCTCCTTCTTCTGGAACAGGTGGCCCGCCATGCCGTCGGTCAGGACGGTCACGGGGATGCCGTCCTTGTGCAGCTCCCACGCCGTGAGACGCGCCCCCTGCAGGAACGGTCGTGTCTCGCCGGCGTACACCGCCACCTTCTTGCCGGCCTCGACCGCCGCCCGCACCACTCCCAGGGCGGTGCCGTAGCCCGCCGTGGCAAGGGCACCGGCGTTGCAGTGCGTGAGGACGCGGCAGCTCTGCGGCAGGAGGGCCGATCCGTGCGCGCCCATCGCCCGGTTCGCGTCGATGTCCTCTTCGTGGATGGCCAGCGCCTCCTGCTTCAGGGCGGCGGCCAGGCCGGGAAACGGATCCAGCCGGTGGCTCTGAAAGCATCGTCGCATCCGGTCGATCGCCCAGAACAGGTTGACCGCGGTCGGACGGGTCGCCGCCAGGAGGCTCGCGTCCCGATCGAAGCGCGCCGGACGCTCGGCGACGGGAACGTCCTCGTAACGTTGGAACGCCACGGCGATCCCCATGGCCGCTGCAACGCCGATCGCCGGGGCGCCGCGGATCACCATGTCGCGGATCGCCGCCGCCACCCCGTCGGCCGAGGTGAGCGTGAGATACGTCTCCTGCTCCGGGAGGCGGCGCTGGTCGAGCATGACCACCCCCTCGTCCGTCCACTCGATCGTCTGGAACATGACGCTTCCATGTTACTGGAAAGGGCACCGGGGGCGCAATTGAAGCGATGGCGCTCCTTTATTAGGCCGGGGTAATGGGGGCCTGTCCGCAACAGGCATCTCATGGCATACCTCCCCGTCCGGGGGCTGATGCTGCCCGGGGCGATCACGGAGAAAGCCGTTGACAAGACAGAGGGTTGGCCGTATCTGAACGAGAAAAGGGGCAGTACTGAGCGACCGACGTGTAGCGCCCGAACTCAGCTCCTCGCGCCCGGTCCGGGACGCCGGGGGTGTTGTTCTCTGGAGGGTCTGATGCGCAGGCTTCGCCGCCTGGGAGCGGTATCGATCGCCTACGCCGCCATCGTCGTGGCGGCCGTTTTCATGTTTGGGCTCGGCCTCAATCTCGCCGGCCGCGATCCAGCGACCAACGTCGACGGGTCTGGGGGGGGACGGCAGAAAGACGCCCGGCTCGTGGACCGCTTCGGTCCCAACAGCTCGTATTTCTTCTGGCAGCGCACCAACCTGCCGCACGCGCAGGATCGGACGCCGGGTCTGTCGCCGTTCGGTGACGCGTTCAAGACCATCGAGATCCCGCGCGACCGGCACGGGCTGGTTCTGACGCCGCTCGGCTTTGTGAACCTGAGGAACCCGCACGCGCTCGACGCGCTGCCCCCCGGGCTGAAGCGCTCCGCCACGCACACGCGCGCGGGCCGCGGCGGCCTGGCGCCGGGCGCCAACATCGTCCAGGTGTCCGAGGCCGCCATCGCCGATCTCGGAATCGACGCCATCCAGACCGAGCTGCAACGCTCCGGAAGGATCGTCGGCGTCCTGCCCGAGCGCGCCTTCGTCGTGCGCGCGCACGGCGCCGCCGAGCTGGAGCGCCTAGCGGACCTGCCGTTCGTCGAATCGATGATGCCCTACCACCACGGCTTCAAGATCGCTCGCACGCTCGGGCGCGCTCCGATGATCCAGAAGAGCCGCGCCAGGAGCTCGACGCTCGAGCTCATGGTCGCCGCCTGGCCGGGTTCGACCGCCGACGACCTGGCCAGGATGCGCCGCGGCGTGGAGGCCGTGGCGGGAGCGCGCGCCGTCAGCGATTACGCGGACGACGGGACCGTCCTGCGGGTCGATGCTCCCGCCTCGAAGGTCGCGGCGATCGCGGCGGTCGACGAGGTGGGGGCCACGCAGGAGATCCCGGAGATGATGCTGGCGAACGCCGAAGCCGCCAGCCTGGTCATGACCGGGAGCGTCGAGGACACGCTCGGCGCCAAGCCGTACCACGACATCGGCCTGGACGGCGGCGGCATCGACACCAACGGTGACGGCCAGAGAGACAACGTCACGACCAACGGCGACACGGTCCCGCCGCAGATCGTGGCGGTGACCGACAATGGGCTGAGCCTCGACTCGGTGCAGTTCTCCCAGACCGCCACGCAGGTACTCGACCTGAGCCACCCGATCGGACCGCACCACCGCAAGGTGCAGGCGATTCAGAACCTGCTGGACGACGGCTCGACGTGCGATGGGGAGCTGTACGGCAGCGGCACGCACGGCAACGTCGTGTCGGGCGCCATCGCCGGCTGGCCCTCGGGGGTCGGGGCGTTCGCCAGCAAACAGATTCTCCTGGGCCGGCCGCTGATCACCGGCATCAACCTGGACGGGGTGGCGCGCGGAGCGCGCATCCTGATGCAGGACGCCGCCGGTCCTGGCAATCTCGAGACCCGCATGGAGAGCGCCCGCGACGGCGGCAACAACGTGCACCTGCACGTGATGCCGTTCGGGGTCCCGAACTTCGACAACATCCTGTTCAACATAGAGAATGGCCAGTACTCCGTCGATTCACAACAGATCGACACCTTCCTGGTCAACAACCGCGATTACATGGTGTTCGTGCCGGTCGGCAACCAGGGGTTGGCGTCGTCGAACATTGCGCACCGTCTGTACCCCGACCTGTTCGACGGCACGAAGCTCGACAACGACACGAACAAGCCGGTCGGCCCGGAAATCCCGCCGCCGGCGACCGCCAAGGACATCGTCACCGTCGGCAGCCACCGCTACGATATGCAGACCTACGCCGGGACCACCAACATGGAGGAGATCTCGTCCGCCTGGTCGTCCCGGGGCCCGGCGACGGAGGTGTCCGGGCGCACCGCTCCACTTCTCATGTCGGCCGGCGAAGACTACAGCGGGCTGTTCGGCGCCCCCGGCACGACCGGCGTGGCGGTGTTCCGCAGCCGCGACAACGACAATTTCGCCCCGGTCGAGGCGCAGCTCGACGAGGACAACCTCGGGACGTCCTACGCATCGGCCTACGCGACCGGCGCGGGCGCCATCGTGCGCGACTACTTCGCGCAGGGGTTCTATCCCACCGGCAGCCGCACCGTGAACGACAGGCTGCCATCTCCGGGTGTCTCCGGATCGCTGGTGAAGGCCGCCTTGATCGCCAGCGCCAACTTCCTGGAAGGCATTCCCGTCAACGACTATCCGAATGCCAACGATCAGTTGGTCGGGCAGTCCCGCTCGGTCAACCTCGGGAGCGTGGGCGGCTTCCCCGTCGGGGTCATCGGCAACAACGAACAGGGCTACGGCCGCATCCAGCTCTCCAACGTCCTGCCGATCCCGAACTGGCCGCCCTCGAAGGCGATCGGTCTGCCGGACACGCCGGAGTACCCGGCGGCCGGCCTGCTGATCTTCGACGACATCGCCACCGGTGAGAAGCCGATCGGCA
>QHXY01000415.1 GCA_003223145.1 Acidobacteriota bacterium | reverse complement strand
AAGGCGGGGCCACAAAGACATTCTTCTCGGTCCTCGGAGCGGACGACAGGAAGGTCGCGCTCGAATCCCTCGCCGACCGTCCGGCGCTCGTGCACCTGTGGGCCACCTGGTGCGTGCCCTGCCAGACCGAGCTCCCGGACATCCTCAAGTTCAAGGAACCTCTGGAGAGCATGGGAGGGCGGCTCATCCTCGTCTCGGTCGAGGACGCCGACGCGGCCGGCCGCATCAAGAGCTACGGCGGCCGTTTCGGGCCGTCGTTCCAGAGCTACCGGGCGCCGCAGGGAGGAATTGCGGACCGGCTGAACCTGAGCTACGAGGTTCCGCGCACGTTCCTGGTGTCGGCGGGTGGCAGGGTGATCCGGACTCTCTACGGCGCCCAGAAGTGGACCGACCCCGCATTCCAGGCGAAGATCCGCTCCCTCCTGCAGCTCACCAAGACCCGGGGCTAGAACGCTTCTTCCCGAGGGACCTCCGTCGTGCGTCAGCGCGGTAGCGGGGCGCGCGCGCCGTCGCCGCCGGAGAGCAGCAGCCAGGCTTCCAGCTCCTCCAGGGACTCGTCGGCCAGGTGATGCGCGAAGGACAGGAGGCGGTCCGCGGGCAGGTCGAGACCGCGGAGATCGCGGTCGCAGAGCGGCGAGACGTATACCGAGTCCGCCTGCGCGACCTCGCGCTGCACCGCGGCCCGGTCGGATCCGGCCACCACGCAGATGCGCTCGACATGATCGCGTTGCAGACCCAGGAGCCCGAGGGCGCGCTTGAAGGCGGGGACGAACGACGGGTCATAGACGACCATGACGAGACGCCCGCGGCGGGCCGCGCCCATCAGGGCCGGCAGGAAATCGCGTCTCAGGCGCAGCCGGACAAGGGGCTTGCGGAAGCGCCGGGCGATCTGCAGGCCCTCCCGGTGATGGAAATCGGTGACCGTCAAGATCGATGCAGAGCGCACCAGCGCCGCGGTCGTCCTGTCGGCGGTGTCGGCCAGGAGGATGGCATGTGCCTCGACGCCGAGACGCATGGCGATCTCGCGGGCGTAGAGGCGGACCTGCTCGGCGTTGCACTCCAGGATCGCGACCGAGCGGCCCCTCAGGCTGGACCGCGTCACGAGACGGTGGACGAGCGTCACGTAGGCGCCCGGGCTGACGTTCATTCCCGAGGCCTCATCCATGTGACGGCGCAGCAGCCGCGCCAGGCTCGCCGCCTGAGTCGGCTCGAAATCGTCCGGGTCACGCACCGTGACGAAGGCGCCGCTCCCCTTCCGCAGCACGACCAGCCCCTCACGCTGCAGGCCCCGGTAGATGCGCATCACCGTCTTGACGTTGAGCGCCGACTGCGCCGCCACCCGCCGCAGCGACGGCAGCTTCTCGCCGTGCCGCAACAGCCCGGCGTGCAGACCGGAGATGATCTGGTCGCGCGCCTGCTCCAGGAGACTGTCCTTACGTCCCCGGTCGAGACGGATCTTCATAGGCCGAGACACCATCATAGTCCGGCCGCCTCGCGCCGGAACGCTGTTCCATGCTAATTTGTGGCGAGGACGCATGAGACGGCCGTCGCGGCTTGCCGACCTGGCGCTGATCGTCACGCTCACCGCGGTCTACTTCGTCGCCGGCAAGCTCGGGTTGCAGGTGGCCCTCGTGAACGCCAGCGCCTCGGCGGTCTGGGCGCCGACGGGAATCGCCCTGGCCGCCCTGCTCCTCCTGGGATTCCGGGTCTGGCCGGGCATCCTCCTGGGCGCCTTCCTGGTCAACCTCACCACGACCGGCGGAATCCCCAGCTCCATCGGCATCGCGGCGGGCAACGCCCTCGAGGCGCTGGCCGGCGCCTGGCTCGTCCTCCGATTCGCCAACGGTCGCCGCGCCTTCGAACGGCCCCGCGATTTCTTCAAGTACGTCATTCTCGCGGGCCTGCTGAGCACCGCCGTCAGCGCCACCATCGGTGTGACCAGCATCTGCCTGGGCGGCTCCGCCCATTGGGCCGACTTCCGTTCGATCTGGCTCACCTGGTGGCTGGGGGACCTGGGAGGCGCCTTGATCGTGGCCCCGCCGCTGATCCTCTGGGCGTCGAATCCACGCCCAGCCTGGAACCGGTGGCAGGTGCTCGAGGGCGCCCTCCTGCTCGGTCTCATCGGTCTCGTCGGCGAGGCGGTGTTCGCGCAGCGGCTGGTCCCCCAGCTCAGCCGCGATCCGTTGAGCTTCCTGTGCATCCCCTTCCTCGTCTGGACCGCCTTTCGTTTCGACCAGCGCCTGACCGCGACCGCCGCCCTCGGCCTCTCGGGGATCGCGACCTGGGGCACTCTGGGCGGCTCCGGTCCCTTCATGCGGGACGATCCCAACGACTCCCTCCTGCTGCTGCAGGCGTTCATGGCCGTCACCGTCCTCATGTCCCTGTCGCTCGCGGCGGCCGTCTCCGAGTCCCGGCGCGCCCGCCAAGCGCTCGAGGCGCAGGCGGCGGAGCTGGCGCGCTCCAACGCCGACCTGGAGCAATTCGCGTACGCGGCCTCCCACGATCTGAAGGAACCGCTCCGCGCGGTGACGAGCTTCGTGCAGCTCCTCGCCAGGCGCTACAAGGGCCGCCTCGACAACGATGCGGACGAGTTCATCCAGTACGCGGTAGAGGGGACGTCCCGGATGGCGACGATGGTGGACGATCTGCTCGAGTACTCGCGCGCCGGGAGGCACCACGAGCCGTTCCAGCCGACGGACTCCGGTGAGGCCCTGACGCGCGCCCTCGCGAACCTGGCCCTGGTCATCAAGGAGAGCCGCGCCGTCGTCACCTCCGAAGGTCTGCCACGTGTGAACGGTGACGCCCTGGAGCTGGCCATCGTGTTCCAGAACCTGATCGGCAACGCCATCAAGTTCCGGGGCGAGGAGCCGCCTCAGGTGCACGTGTCCGCGCTGCGCGAGCGCCGCCGGTGGCTGTTCTCCGTGCGCGACAACGGCATCGGCATCGATCCCGCGCACCGGGAGCGCATCTTCGCCCTGTTCCAGCGTCTGCACGGCCGGGACAGATATCCCGGCAGCGGCATCGGTCTGACCATCTGCAAGAAGATCGTCGAGCGTCATGGCGGCAGCATCTGGGCCAGCTCGACTCCCGGGATCGGCTCGACGTTCTATTTCACTCTCCCGCTCGCGGAGCATGGGGGCGAGCGCGGGTAGTCCCACCCTCAATTGTTCGCGGAGAGGAGATCCCTGAACACGTCGAGCAGGATCGGCGCGACCTGTGGACCCGCAGAGTTCATCTCGCCGTACTGTGGAGAGTCGCGGCCGTAGGCGAAGGGCGGCTTCTCGTCCCACTCGGACTTCGGGATGATGTATCCCAGCTCGTCGTCGCACAGACCGACGATGAATCGATACCGGGCGGTCAACAGCGATCCGAGCGCCGGCTCGGGAGGCGCCCCCGGGAAATCCGCGCCGGGATCCTGGGGGCTCTGGATCCCACCCGTCACCAGCTCGGGATAGATCTCGCCGGGGACGCATGCGAACTGCGCCAGGGGCGCGACGGCCTCGCCGCCCGCGGCGCCGCCCGTCCCTCGGAAGGTCAGGACGGCGGCCTCGCTCGCGAGGCTCCCGTCGTCCCCCAGAGCGCGCGGCCAGAGACGACCCTCCACGAGCCCGCGCCTGAACCGGGAGTTCTCCAGAGGCACCCGGAACTCGCGGGCCTTCACCTCGATCGTCCCGCCCGCCGTCGCCGCCGCCGCGGGGCCGGCGCCCGGCGCGGCGTCGGACCCCTGCCAGGCGACGATCACCGAGCCCGCCAGCTCGCGGCCCAGCGTCTCGGCCATGCGGAACGTCTTCTCTGGGACCAGCCGCCCGGTGTCGGGGTCGGACAGCCTGACGCCGAGCGGAGTGAGCAGACCGCCCAGATCGGCGCTCACGAAAATCGCGACTCCGCCGAAGGCCTCCTCGAGCGCGCGGCGT
>QHXY01000413.1 GCA_003223145.1 Acidobacteriota bacterium | reverse complement strand
GATCTCGGAAAGCAGGACTCTCTTCGGCAAATCGATTAGCGGCGCCCGTTGGCTTCAGGTACACCGAGCTGGTCCGCAAGCTCCCTGGATTGAGGATGGATCGAGAGACGATGCGCGTCGCACTCATCGCGCACAGCGATTCGCCGTGGGCGCCGCCGTACTCACGGTACCTTCGTGATCGCGGGCATCCCGTCATTGTCATCTCCTTTCACCCCAGGCAGATTCCGGGAATCCAGGTCGAGTACGTCGGCGTCGAGAGGGCGGACGGGAGCCTGCCGAAGTCCATTTACCTGCGCCGTTTGCCAAGGGTCCGGCAGGTGCTCCGGCGGTGGAGGCCCGACGTGGTTCTGGCGACCTACTATCGCTCCAACGGACTGATTGGCGCCCTGACCAAGCGCAGCGCTCTCGTGGTCTCTTCGCGCGGCACTGACCAGACCTGGGGCCTCCCGGGATGCTTGAACGGAAGGTTGGCTCGATGGATCGGGGACCGTGCAGAGCTCGTCCACACGTCAAGCCAGGCGCTCGCGGAGAGTCTGATGGTGTCGGGAATCGAGCCCGAGAAGATCGTCGTGATTCCCCTCGGGGTCGACTCGCGGGAGTTCACGCCCCGCTCGGGTTCTCGGCAGCCGGGCCCGGCTCGGATTCTTTGCACGCGAAAGCATTATCCCATCTACGATAACGATACGATCGTGCGGGCCCTGGCGATTCTGCAACAGGAGGGTCTCGCGTTTGAATGCAGCTTCGCTGGCACAGGACCAACGCTCGAGACCACCAGGCGGCTCGCCGAGGATCTCGGACTGTCCTCCCGGGTGCGTTTCCTCGGGGAGGTGGAACCGACGGAGGTGCCCGGGTTGCTTCACTGGGCCGATGTCTACGTCTCGGCCGCACGGTCCGACGGGGCCCCGAGCTCGCTCTTCGATGCGATGAGCTGCGGAGTCTTCCCGGTCGTCTCGGATATTCGAGCCAACAGGGACTGGGTCGTTCCGGGACGCACGGGCTATCTGTGCGGCGTGGGACGGGCGATCGAGTGGGCGGATGGAATCCGTTTCGCCTGGGACGACCCGGTGCGGCGGGCGACGGCTGCCGCGATTAACCGTCCCCTGATCCAGAGGAATTGTGATCGCGTCACCGGCCTTGGGAGAATCGAAGACCTGCTTCACCGGGCCTTGGCACTCCATCGCCGGCACAAGGACTCGAGACCGAGGCTGGATGAGCAGGCGTCGGACGGGATTTCAGAGGCGCGAACCGACCGCTGAAGCGTGTCGGGGGCCCTCCGCCTTTTCACAGTCGGACCCCGAAGCGTGCGGCCCACAGTCGCAGCTGCAGGAGCTTCCAGAGGAGAAAGCCGTTGTCCCGGATCCCGTCCGTGTGCTCGATGAGGCTCCGCCGCAACTCCTCCCGGTCGAAGAATCCGTTTTCGCATGCGCTGCGATCGAGCAGGACCGATTCGAGATAGGGTCGCAGAGGACCTCGCAGCCACGCCTGGTAGGGCACGTTGAAGCCCATCTTGGGGGCATCGAGGATTGAGTCAGGCAGGATTCCCCGCATGGCGCGCCTCAGGATCCACTTCTTCTGGCCGTGTCGGATTTTAAGACCGGAAGGAAGCCCCATGGCATACGCCGACAGCTCGTTGTCCAGAAACGGGACTCGCACCTCCAGCCCGTGCGCCATGGTGGCCTTGTCCACCTTCTCAAGAAAAATGTCGGGCAGGATGATCGCCGAGTCAACGTAGAGCATGCGCTGCACGGCGTCGCGATCGCGCAGCCGCTCGTAGAGCTGGCGATAGCGTTCGAAGGGATCGACCGCATCCAATTCCTTGCGTGCCTCGCGCGTCAGCACGCGTGTCGGCGGCGAATCGAGGCGTTCTTCCGTGAGCAGCAGGGCCATACGCATCGACGGGTCCGGATGACGCATGGCATCCACGAAGCGCAGCAGCCGGAATCGAGATGGAGTGGGTGGCAGCAGCGAGATGAACGGCCGCGCCAGTCGGGACAGCGAGCGCCAGAGTCTTTCGTACGAGAGAACGACATAGCGTCGGTAGCCGCCGAACATCTCGTCCCCGCCGTCCCCTTGCAGAATCACCTTGATCGAACCACGCAGCTGCTCGGCGAGAAGATAGAGCGGGATGTCCGCCGCGTCCCCGAACGGTTCATCGTGACAGCCCACAAGCTTCTCAATCACCTCGGGCATGTTCTTGCCGACGATACGCAATTCGTGATGGTCCGTGCGGAACAGCTCGGCGATGGTTCGGGCCTTGGGCAGCTCGCTCGCGCCGTCCGCGAAATCGAAAGCGACCGAGAATGTGCTCAGACGGCCCGGGTAATACCGGCTGGCGAACGCCGTCAGCGTGGACGAATCGATCCCCCCGCTCAGGAAGACCCCCACGGGAACATCACTGAGCAAATGCCTTCGCACTGATGACTCGAGCAGGCTGCGCAGTTCACCGGCGACCGCACGCACGGATCCGCGGACGGCAGGAGCCTCGTGGATGGATGCGTAGGCGCCCGTCCACAAGCCGCGCTCGTCGAACCGTAGGTAATGACCGGGAAGCAGCTTCCTCACTCCCGCGAAGAGCGAGTGCTCGCCGAGCGCGGCGCCGTAATAGAGATACTCATGCAACACCTGCCTGCTGGCGCGACGCTCGAGCTTCTCGGAGGCGAGGATCGCCTTGATCTCGGATCCGAAGACCACGAGGGTCCCCTCGTGATGGTAGTAAAGCGGTTTGATCCCGAACCGATCACGGGCGAGATGGAGCTCCTTCTTTCTGCTGTCCCAGATCGCCATCGCGAACATCCCATTGAACTTGCCGAATGCGCTCGTGCCCCACTTCTGGAAAGCCTTGAGCGCCAGTTCGGTGTCCGAACGGGTCCGGAACGCCACGCCCTGCGCTTCGAGGCCGCGTTTGAGTTCGGGGAAGTTGTAGATTTCGCCGTTGTAGACGATGGCGAGAGTTCCGTCATCCGAAGTCATCGGCTGATGGCCCTGGGCCGAAAGATCGATGATGCTGAGACGCGTGTGCCCGAGGCCCGCGGGGGACGAGACCAGGGTCCCGCTGTCGTCGGGTCCGCGGTGACGCAGACTCACGGTCATGCGGGCGAGGGTCTGAGCGTCGATCCCTGCTCCGGAGAAATCGACCATTCCGCAGATCCCGCACATCAGGAACCTCCCTCCCGACGGCCCGGGGGATGTCGGAAAGCGCCGTACCACGAGTGCGCCGACCCGCAAGCGGTCATATGCGAAATGTTATCCCCGCCGGCCCGACGCGGCGGGCGGGATCTGGAGACCTGTGGCGATTCGTTCCCTGACCGTCGCGATCAGGTCCTCCTTGGAAGGGGAATCGGGAGAGTATTCGGACGTGGAGATCGGGGCGCCGAAGATCACGTGGATCGTGCCGGGGCGGACACGCAGGCTGCCCTTGGGAAGAACCTGGTGCCCGCCGTAGATCGAAACGGGAACGATGGGAACTCCCGCCTTCATGGCGAGAATGAAGCCGCCCTTCTTGAAGGGCAGGAGGTGCCCGTCGGGGCTGCGGGTCCCCTCCACGAACACCACGACCGAGGTGCCGCGCCGAATGGTGCCCAGCGTTCGCTCGAGCCTGCGGATGGCTTTGTCGCGGTCCGTTCGTTCGATGAAGATGAAGCCGGCGAGCCACAGCGCCCAGCCGAAGATGGGGATGTAGAGAAGTTCCCTCTTGGCCACGATTCGGAAATCGCAGGGCATGGAGAGCACGAGGGCGGGGATATCGAACTGACTCTGGTGGTTGGCGACGTACACGTATGGCCGGAGCGCATCGAGACCGGGATCGTAGACCGGCCGGAAGCGCACGCCATAAGTCTTCAGGATGAGCCTGGACCAGAGCCGCGCCACCGGGATCAGGGCGGACCCGCCCGGTCTCAGGATGCAAAGAAGGATGCCGACCGTCCCCAGGACCGTCGTCAACAGGACCACGAGAATCGCGCGCAGCAGGATCAGGATGCGTTCGCCGATCTGGATGTCATGATCTGTCGTCCGGGTCGCAGTCAATGGTTCAGTCAGGACCGGCTCCTTCGGCTCCGGCTTAATCTTTCTCCAGGACGGGGGCGCGGGACAAGCCCCCAGCGATAGCGTGATCCCCATCGGGCGGGTTCTCCGTTTCTTGACTGGGCCCCGCCTCTCCGCTAAACTGCGCCGGATTCAGCGGTTTACGAAGAAACGACCGGTCTGGAGAGCTCAAGCACAGTGCCATGAACGGTGTCCTCGGTGTCGCCCTGGGTCATGTCGGAGCCCTGTCGCTGTTGTTCACCGAGACGGTCAAGCAAGCGGTGCGCAAGCGGCCCGAATGGCCGGTCATCCTGGAGCAGATGCATCACCTCGGCGTGCGCTCCCTGGCGATCGCCACAGTGACCGCACTGTTCACGGGCATGGTGCTTGCCCTCCAGACCTCGTATTCTCTCGCCGCCTACGGCGCGAAACTGTTCGTCGGCGATATCGTGTCGCTTTCCCTGGTACGCGAGCTGGGGCCGGTCCTGGCCTCGCTGATGGTCGGAGGTCGCGTGGGCGCGGGGATCACGGCGGAAATCGGCAGCATGAAAGTCACCGAGCAGATCGACGCCATCCGCGCCATGGCGGCGAACCCGGTGCGCAAGCTCGTGGTGCCGAAAGTCCTGGCCATCCTGATCATGCTGCCGCTGCTGGTCATCTACGCGGATTTCGTCGGCATCACGGGCGGCATGGTCATGGCGGTGACCACGCTCAACCAGCCGGCGGCGTTTTACATACAGCACGTGATCACTGCGCTGAGGCTTCAGGACGTCTTGAGCGGCCTCGGGAAGACGGTCTTCTTCGCCCTGTTCATCTCGCTCATCGCCTGTCACGGCGGGCTCACGGCCGAGGGAGGTGCCGACGGCGTCGGCCGCGCCACCACCCAAACGGTCGTCGCGGCGTCCCTGTCGGTGCTGGTCTCCGACTTCTTTCTCACCAAGCTCTTCCTCGCCTTCTGAATCCCCGCCAATGGACGAGGGATTCGTTCGTTTCGAGGATGTGCACAAGGCGTTCGGTCCCAAGAAGGTCTTGCAGGGGATCACGTTCGACATCCGCCGGGGTGAGACCCTGGTCGTCCTGGGCGGCAGCGGCAGCGGTAAGTCGGTCCTCATCCGCCATATCATCGGCCTGCACCGTCCGGACAGCGGCCACGTCATCGTGGACGGCGAGGACGTGGTCGGATACGACGAAGAGCGCCTGATCCCGGTGCGCAAAAAGGTGGCGATGCTGTTTCAGGGAGGCGCCCTGTTCGATTCGATGAACGTGCGCGAGAACGTGGCATACGGACTGCGAGAGCACACGGATCTCGGCGAGCCGGAGATCCGGGAACGGGTGCGTGCCAAGCTGGGGCTGGTCGGTCTCGAGGGGGTCGAGGAGCTCATGCCCTCCGAGCTGTCCGGGGGCATGAAAAAGAGGGTCGCCCTGGCCCGCTCGATCTCCATGGAGCCGCGGTGTATTCTCTACGACGAGCCGACGACCGGTCTCGATCCCGTGACCGCGAACACGATCAACGACCTGATCCGCGGCCTCCAGCGGCAGATCCAGGTCACGTCGGTCGTGGTGACGCACGACATTCAGAGCGCGTTCTTGGTCGGGGACCGCATCGCGTATCTATTTGAGGGGCGCATGCTGTTCGTCGGCACCGTGGCCGAGGCCCGGACGTCCGACGAGCCCCGGCTGCGCCATTTCCTGAGCGGCGGGAGGGGACGCGAAGATGCAACTCTCTAGGGCCACGAAGGAGATCAGCGTCGGGGCGTTCGTGTCGATCGGTCTGATCCTGTTCGCCGTCGGCGTCATGGCGATCAGCAAGGAGCAGCGGCTGTTCGCGCGCAAGACGAAATACTGGACACGCATCGACAACACCAGCGGCCTGGCCGAAGGATCGCCGGTGCGCCTGGTCGGCGTGCAGATCGGCACGGTGGCGGAGATCGAGTTCCCCGAGGACATCCGGGAGTCGAAGATCAAAGTCGTGTTCTCGGTGGATCGGGCCTACGCCAACCGCATCCGCGAGGGGACCCAGGCTCTCTTGAAGTCGCTCACCTACTTGTCCCAGGACAAGTACATCGAGCTGACACCGGGAGACCCGGACCGCCCCGCCATCCCGCCGAATGGCTTCATCGAGCCCGGTGTGTCCGTCTGGGAGGAGACCATCCAGCAGAGCCAGGGGATCGCCGACGACATCAAGGAGATCACCGCCTCGTTGCGCGACCTGCTGATCGCCATCAATCGCGGCGGAGGGATCATGCAGGAGATGATCCACAATCCCGAGTTCGGGCGGCAGGGCGTCGCGAACCTGGAGGGGAGTCTGGCGTCGCTCCGGCGCACCCTCGAGAGCGTCGAGAAGGGAAAGGGTCTGGCCGGAACGCTCCTCACCAACGAAGAGTTCGCCCGCAAGCAGATGGAGAACATCGACGCGACGCTCACCCGCCTCCGGTCGGTCACGGAGAAGCTGGACAGCGACCAGGGGCTGGTGGCGGCACTGACCGCTCCCGACGGCAAGGGTGCCCGGGCGGTCGAGGACCTGCGGGCGAGCGCGGCATCCCTGCGCAAGACCGCAGAGGGTCTGCAGGAGGGACGCGGATTGATCGGCCGGCTCGTGCACGACGAGTCGTACGCCGACGCCCTCCTGCAGAAGATCAACAGCGCCGCCACCCACGCCGACTCGATCCTGCGCAAGGTGGACAGCGGCAAGGGGACGCTGGGAGGAATCATCAACGATCCGGAGGTCTACCAGGGGCTGAAGGATGTGGTCTCCGGGATTCAGCAGAGCCGTGTGGGCAAGGGTATCGTCAGGCATTACGGAAAGAAGGGGGCCAAGGAACGCGCTGAGGGCGAGGAGGGGGAGAGTGGGAAGGACCAGGGGAAGGAAGGCGCACAGCCAGGCGAGCCTCAACCGCAGCCGACCCCCTAACGGGCCAGGGACCGTTGCGGTCGAGGATGCCAAGGCGGCGCCCCTCGGGAGACACGCGGAGGACCTGGCTGTCAAGCTGCGCGACCGGCGGGCCACCGCGGCGGTTATCGGCATGGGGTACGTCGGTCTGCCGCTGGCATGCGAGTTTGCGCGCACCGGCATCCAGGTCGTGGGTATCGACGTCGACCAGGCGAAAATCGAAGGCATCCAACGTGGCCGCTCTCACGTCCAGGACGTGCCGGATGCGCAGCTGCGGGCCCTCGTGGAGAGCCAGGCGCTGCGGGCGACGCGGGACTTCTCGAGCCTCGCCGATTGCGATGCGGTGGTCATCTGTGTGCCCACCCCCCTGCGCAAGACACGTGACCCGGACATCTCGTACATCGTCTCCGCGGTTGACGAGATCGCCCGTTTCCTGCACCGCGGCATGCTGGTGGTGCTGGAGAGCACGACCTATCCGGGGACCACAGAGGAGGTGATTCTGCCGAAGCTCCAGTCGACCGGGCTGAGAGTCGGTCAGGACTTCTTTTTGGCTTTTTCCCCCGAGCGGGTCGACCCCAGCAATCCTCGCTTCAATACGCGCAACACGCCGAAGATCCTCGGCGGGGTGACCTCCGACTGCGCCCGCGTGGCACAGGCCCTCTATGAGCAGGCCATCGAGACCGTCATTCCGGTTTCCAGCACGCGCACCGCCGAGATGGTCAAGCTGCTCGAGAACACCTTTCGCAGCGTGAACATCGGTCTGGTCAACGAGGTCGCCCTCATGTGCGACCGTCTGGGGCTCGACGTGTGGGAGGTCATCGATGCGGCGGCCACCAAGCCGTTTGGCTTCATGCGTTTCTACCCCGGACCGGGTCTCGGCGGTCACTGCATCCCGATCGATCCGCACTATCTGTCCTGGAAGCTGAAGTCTCTGAATTACACTGCGCGATTCATCGAGCTGGCTTCCGAGATCAACGGCCAGATGCCTCACTACGTCGTGAGCAAGGTGGTGGATGCCCTGAATGAACAGGGCAAAAGCGTCCGCGGCGCCCGCCTGCTGGTGCTGGGAGTCGCGTACAAGAAGGACGTGGGGGACGTGCGCGAATCGCCGGCTCTCGATGTGCTCAAGTTGCTTGCCGACCGGGGCGCCGACATCCGCTACAGCGACCCGTACGCACCAGAGATCGCGATCGACGGCGGGCTGCGCTACCGATCGGTCCCGCTCGAGCGCGAGGAGCTCGAACGGGCCGACCTCGCCATCATCATCACGGATCACAGCGTCTTCGATTACGCCTTCATCGTGAGCCATTCGCGGTGCGTCCTTGACACGCGCAATGCCACGCGCGCGGTCCGGGCGGGTCGTGACAAGGTGGTTCGCCTTTGATTCCCGAGACCTCTCCCCTGGGCCCGACATGCCGCATGTCCTAGTCACCGGTGGCGCCGGCTTCATTGGCTCGCACCTCGTGGAAGCCCTCCTCAAGGAGGGGCGGGAGATCATCGTCCTCGACAATTTCGACGACTTCTACCAGCCGGAGATAAAACGCCGAAACCTCGAGCTGCTCGCGGATCGCCCGGGCTTTACCCTGGTGGAGGGGGACATCCGCGACGAGAATCTCGTAGAACACATCTTCTCGACCCACCCGGTCGGGGTAGTCGTGCACCTGGCGGCACGAGCCGGGGTGCGACCCTCCATCCAGCAACCTCTCCTGTACTGCGACGTGAACGTCAACGGCACCGCGGTCCTGCTGGAGGCCTGCCGGAGGCACGGGATCGCCAAGTTCATCTTCGGCTCCTCGTCCTCGGTCTACGGCAACAACACCCAGCTGCCGTTCTCGGAGAAGGACAATGTCGATCGTCCGATCTCGCCCTACGCCGCCACCAAGAAGGCGGGCGAGCTCCTGTGCGCCACCTATCACGAGCTGTACCGGCTGAACGTGTTCGCGCTGCGCTTTTTCACGGCCTACGGGCCGCGTCAGAGACCCGAAATGGCCGTTCACAAGTTCACGCGGCTCATCGAACGGGGACTTCCGGTGCCGCGATTCGGCGACGGCTCGACCCGCCGAGACTACACCTACATC
>QHXY01000095.1 GCA_003223145.1 Acidobacteriota bacterium | reverse complement strand
GCGCGAGCGCGAGCCCGGTCGACAGGACGAGGCAAACGGCGAACGGGAGAGGACTCGTTCTCATGATTCACCTCCGTGAGTTGGCGGGGATCCTAGCACCGTTGGTGGGCGGGATGGCGATGTCGGCATGCGTCTTACTTCGAGGCGAATGAGCCGTTGATTTCCGAGAAGGGGACCGCACGGGCGAGACTCGTAAAGGTCCCCTGCCCGGCGATCTCCTTGGCGGCCTGGAGGAAACCGGCCCAGGCCGCGCGGGCCAGAGCGCCGCCGACGCTGATCCGCCGCACACCCAGGCCGGCGAGCTCCGCCACGGTGGCAAAGTCGCCGCCGACCAGCACGTTCACCGGTTTGGGCGCGACCGCCTGCACCACCGCCACGATGTCGGCCCGGATGCGGATGCCCGGCGCGTAGAGGCAATCGGCCCCTGCCTCTGCATAGGCCGTGAGCCGACGCAGCGTCTGGTCGAGATCCGGACGTCCGACGATGAATCCTTCGGTCCGGGCGGTGAGAAGAACCTCCGTTCCGCTGTCATCGATGGCCCGCCGGGCGGCCTGGATCCGTTCGACCGCGTGGGTGAGATCGAAGAGCGGGTGTGACGCATCGCCCGTGGAGTCTTCGATCGAGAGTCCGGCGATCCCGGTGACCGTCGCGGCCGCGACGTTGGCGCCTACCTCGGCCGGCGCGGTGGCGAAGCCGCCTTCGAAGTCCGCGTTGACCGGCACCTCGACGCCCTGGGCGATGGATCGAACGTGCCTCAGGGCCTCCTCCAGCGACACGTTGTTGTCGGGCCGGCCCAGGGACCAGGCAAAGCCGGAACTGGTTGTGGCCAGCGCCGGAAACCCGAGCCGTGCGAGCAGGCGGGCGCTGCCCAGGTCCCACGGGTTGGGCATCACGAAGCAACCTGACTCGTGCAGCCGGCGAAACTCTCGACAGCGATCGGCCCCCGTCAGCTTTCTCCCATCTGCGCCTTCGCGCGCCGCCGCATCTCCTCGATCGACACGTCCTCGACGTGCGTCGCGATCGACCAGACATGTCCGAACGGGTCGATCAGCGTCCCGGTCCGATCGCCGTAGAACTGATCGGCCACGGGCCTCGTGACCTTCCCGCCGGCCGCGACCGCCCGCTCGAACCAGCGGTCGACGTCCTCCACGTACAGCAGGATGCTCACCGGCGAGCCCCCGAGCGTCTGGGGGCTGCGGTACCCCATGTCGGGGTATTCGTCCGCCAGCATGATCATCGAATCGCCGATCCGGATCTCCGCGTGTCCGATTTGTCCGCCCGGGGTCGCGAAGCGCATCGTCTCGCGCGCGCCGAAAGCCTTCTTGTAGTACTCGAGCGCCTCCGCCGCTCCCTTGACGATCAGATACGGCGTCGCGGTGTGGTGCCCCTCGGGTACCGGTCTGGGTGCCATGGGTCTCCTCCTCTCAAGCCTGGCCGGAGCAGCGTCCGGAGTTACCCCGCTCGCGAGCGAGGCAGAGGAACCTGTCCGCGGCGTGCTCATCACGTGCCGATGTGGTGTCGACTACAGACGAGGCTACCGCACGGGGCATCGACCGTCAAGGGGCGGGATCGAACCGGACGGGTGATCGGTGTTGACCTCCGGCACGTGCCGCCGTATATTGCGCGCATCCAAGTCCTCGGTTGCTTTGTTGGGAACGAGTGTGATCACCGCGCAGCGAACCTGAACGCGCGCGGTCGCGGCGCCCGCGGGACACGCTGCACGCCCCGCGCGCGGCGCGATAACCCGACCGATGGAGGGATCTCCCATGCGCCGCCCTCTGAACTTTCTCGTGTCGCTCGCCATGGCTCTCGCGTTCACCTCGACGCCGGTCCGTTCCGCGTCTGTCATCAAGGGACAGACCTGGTTTCCCATCGGCCCGGCGCCCATCTCTCCCACTCCGTACGGGAACGTGGCCGCGGGTCGGGCCTCCGTCCTGGCGGTCAACCCGCTCAACCAGAACGAGGTCTTCCTCGGGGCGGCGACGGGGGGCGTCTGATCGGCGCGATTGCGCTCGACCCGGCCAACTGCACGGCCCAGGGGTGCACGCGGGTCTACGTCGGCACGGGCGAGAACAGTCTGCGCCGCGACACCTACTACGGTCGCGGTCTCTTGATCGGGACGCCCGCGGCGGGCTCGGGCGCCTGGACCTGGACGCCGAAGGGTGGGAGTCTGTTCGACCTGGCGTCGATCAACGACGTCGTCCTCGACCCGACGACCTCCGGCTTGACCAAGCGGATCTACGTCGCGGTGTCGAGCGGCGTCACCGCCTCGGCGTCGGAGTCCACCATCACCGGCCCTGCGCCCGCGCAGGGGTTCGGAATCTACGAGTCGAACAGCGACGGCAGTTCCTGGGCGAAGCTGTCGATCGCCAACACCACCGGATCGAAACCGACCGACCTGGAGATGGATCCGCAGAACTCCAACCTGCTGTTCGCCGGCTTTCTCGGCAAGGGGATCTTCAAGGGGGTGCGCAACCCCGTGACCGACACGTTCACCTGGTGCCCGCTCAACCCCGGCACGGGCGGGGCGGTCTGCCTGGGGACGACCGGTCTCCCGGACGCCGGCTCGAGCCCGTTCGACTTCGTGGAGGTCACGGTCTTCCATCCGGGCGGGGGAAGCGCCGTCCTGTACGCCATCTTCGGGAACTGCACCGATCCGATCTGCAGCTTCTGCAATTCGCGCATCTACAAGTCGACCGACGGCGGCACCACCTGGTCCCAGCAGAATGCGGCCGCCCCGGACGGCTACAGCCGCTACACCCATGTCCTCACGACGCACCCGTCCGATCACACGAAGCTCCTCTACGGCGGCATCGGGCTGTCGCTCTCCTACAACAGCGCCGCCAGCTTCCAGCCGGCGGGGAACCAGCATCCCGATCTGCACGAAGTCGTGTTCGCCAACCCCGGGGCGGCCTGCACCATGCAGGCCTGCAACATGGGCGGCAACAACTGCGTGATCTACGCGGCCAACGACGGCGGTTTCTACCGCTCGACCGACAGCGGCTGTACCTTCACGCCCCGCAACGACGGCCTGCAGATCACCGGCTTCCAGTCGATCGCCGCCTCGGCCGACACGCCGGTGGTCATCGGCGGGACGCAGGACAACGGCACCGTGTACTTCAGCGGCAGCAGCACCTGGGCCCACAAGACGGGCAACGACTCGAACGGGACAGTCATCGACCTGGACACGCCCACCAAGACCTACGACGTCACCGGCGCCATCTGCCCCAATGTCCAGAGGGACGTAGAGCGCTCGACGAGCGGCGGGAGCAACACCTGGTGGCCGAAGACGTTCACCACGCCGGTGAACGAGGCGGCCTCGTTCTATCCGCCGCTGGTGCAGGACCCTTCGCAGCAGCATCCCCTCTACCTCGGGACCAACCGGCTGTACCAGAGCACCAACGACGCGATCAATTTCAGCCAGGTGAGCCCGGCCCTGGGCGGCAACCAGTTCTTCGCGGACATCCAGCGCACCAATGTCATCACGGCGATCGCCGTGGCGCCCAACAAGCCGGCACGCGTCTACGTCGGCTATTACGACGGGCAGATCTGGCTGAGCAAGGCGGGCGGACCGTGCAGCAACATGTCCTGCTGGGACTCCATCGGCGGCATGGGGAAGGGGCTGCCGCAGACCACTGTGACCTGGATCGCGGTGGACCCGACGGACTTCATGACCGCCTACGCCGCCTTCTCGGGCTTCTTCAGCGGCCCGCACCTGTACAAGACCACGAACGCCGGCTCGACCTGGACGGCCGCGAACGGCAGCGGTCTGACGATGCTGCCGAACGTCCCGGTCAACACGATCGCCATCGAGCCGAGCACGCCGCTGAACGTCTGGGTCGGGACCGATTCCGCCCCGGCCCCCTACCTGACGAGCGTCTTCAAGAGCACCGACGGCGGGATGAGCTGGGTGAAATTCGGCAACGGCCTGCCGAACGTGCCGGTCTTCGAGCTGCAGATCCTGGAGCGCAAGGTCCAGGGGAAGATCCTCGGCCAGGTGTATGCGGCCACGCACGGACGCGGCGCCTTCATCCTGACCCAGCCCAACATCACCAACTTCGAGGGCTGGGTCAACGGCGGCATCTGGGACATCCCGGTCTACGGGGACGGCTACCCGAAAAACTCGACCTGCGAGATGCAGATCCTGCAGTCCGACGGGACCATCTGCGCCCAGGGGATGATCGACGCGCGTCTCGGAACGATGGGGACGGACGGCCAGGGGAAGCTGGTGTCGAACAGTCCGAACTGGTCGGGTCAGGACGTGTTGTGGGCCTGCTTCGACGGCACCTGCGTGAACAACGTGCCGATCGCCGATTGCAACGACGACGAGACCGGGGACGGCATCCCCGACCTCTTGAGCACGGTCCTGGTGAAGTGCGGCGGCGTCCTGGGGATCGACAAGGTCCTCGGCTGTCCGCAGCAGAACAACCCGCCGGGCAGCGTCCTGAGCCTGGATCAAGTCCTCGGCGGCCCGGTGACCGCCTCGACCGCCGCGCCGGCCGGCGCCGCGCAGCAGTTCGGCGTGCTGCCGATCGTGCAGGCGGCCAACGGGGCGACGCGCGTGATGTGCGACGAGACGGTGCCCTACACGGCGGGCGAGCCCTCGGCGGACATCCTGACGCGGGCGCGGGACCTGATCAACGCGGACGCCGCGTGTCAGGTCGGGGGCGTCTCGGCCGTGGTGACCGGTCTGCCGCAGGGCCAACTCGACGAGGACCTCATCGCCAGACCGACTCTGTCGGTCGACGCGCCGGGTGTCCTGGGCAGCCAGATCATGCTGGGGATGCGCGCCGGTGCCGGGGAGTTCGCGGGGACCTGCTTCAACCTCGAGGGTCTGGGCGCCACCGTCCTGAAGCAGATCCTGATCTCCCGGCTCAAGTTCAGCACTCTTCCCACCGGGGCGTCGGGCGGTTCGATCCGGCTCATCGAGCAGTCGCCACTGGGGTCGTGCCAGCTCACCCTTCCGACCGCTCCCGGGGACACGCCGGCCGCCATCGTGAAAGGTTTCGACGCCATGTTCCAGGCGCCGGGGATCCCCGGTCCCTTTCCGGACTGCCCCTCGAACCGCAACCCGCGCGACGCGGTCGTGCACGGCGGGGACTCGCTGATCTTCGTCCTGGCCACCGGACTGACCCTGTGCGTGGACGATCCCGGGGTGGGATTCCTGGCGGTCCCGGACGAGGTCTGCTTCACCGACTCCGACTGCGACGATCACAATCCCTGCAGCGACGACGCGTGCGACCCCGGCACCCATCTCTGCATCCACAGACCGGTGCAGGACGGAGTGCCGTGCCAGGACACCGATCCTTGCACCATCGGTGACGTCTGCCGCAACGGCATCTGCGGGGCGCCGGTGATCTGCGACGACCACAACCCGTGCACCATCGACTGGTGCGACACGGCGACCGGCCGGTGCGTCAGCCAGCCGCTGGTGTGCGATGACGGCGACCCGTGCACATCCGATTTCTGCGACCAGGGCACCGGGAAGTGCGCCACCCGGCTGCTGCCGGGCGCTCCGTGTGACGACGGCGACCCGTGCACGGCGGGAGACCTGTGCGTGCCGGATCCGCTCGGCCTCACGGCGACCTGCCAGGGCACGGCGCTCGCCTGCAATGACGGCAACCCCTGCACGGTGGATCTGTGCGACCCGAACACCGGGCAGTGCGTGAACTCGCCGCTGGTGTGCGACGACGGAAACGTCTG
>QHXY01000412.1 GCA_003223145.1 Acidobacteriota bacterium | reverse complement strand
TGCATCCGCTCGACACCGGGGATCGCGTCCCGCTGATCCGGAGAGAATTCGGGTCCGGTCTCTGCAACATCACGCGCTGCTGCACCGAAGTCTGCCCGGAGCAGATCCAGATCACGGACAATGGAATCATTCCGCTCAAGGAACGGGTCGTGGACCGCTGCTATGATCCGCTCCTGTGGCTGAGCAGGAAGCTATTCAGGAGGTAATGTCATGCCGCGAGACAAACAGCTGACCGTCCAGCTGGCCAACAAGCCGGGAACCCTGGCCCAGGTCGCCCAGGCGCTCGGCGAGGCCAAAGTGAACATGCGCGCCCTCGCCGTGTTCGAAGGGCGGGCGAAGATCATCGCCGAGGACCCTGCCAAGGGGAGGGACGCTCTGCAGAAAGTGGGCCTCTTCGCCTCGATCGAGGACTGCCTGACCGTGGATATGCTCGACCGGCCGGGCTCGCTGGGAGACATCTGCGCCCGGCTCGCGGGGGCCGGGATCAATATCGATTACGCCTACACCGGGATCACGCAGTCTGCGGGCAAGGCGGTGGTCGTGATGGTCGTGAGCGACCTGGACAGGGCCGCGAAAATCGTCGGCTGATCAGTCTTCCTGATACTTCTGCTTGAGGGCCTGGATCACCGCCGGGTCCGCCAGCGTCGTGGTGTCCCCCAGGGCCCGCCCCTCGGCGATGTCCTTCAGCAGGCGTCGCATGATCTTCCCCGACCGGGTCTTGGGCAGCTCGGCGGTGAACACGATGTCGTCGGGCCGTGCCAGGGCGCCGATCTTGCGCACCACGTGGCCCTTCAGCTGATGCACCAGGTCTCCGTCGCTCGTGACGCCTTCCTTCAGAGTGACGAAAGCGGCCAAGGCCTGGCCCTTGAGATCGTGCGCCCTGCCCACCACGGCCGCCTCGGCCACGGCGGGATGATCCACCAGGGCGCTCTCGACCTCCATGGTCCCGATGCGGTGCCCGGCCACGTTCAGCACGTCGTCCACGCGTCCGAGAAGCCACAGGTAGCCCTGGCGGTCGCGCTTGGCGCCATCCCCTGGAAAATAGGTCTTCGTGTCCCATTTCGACCAATACTGCTTCACGTACCGCTCGGGATCGCCGTAGATGGTCTGCAGCATCGCGGGCCAGGGACGGGTGATCGCAAGATAGCCGCCGCCCTCCTCGACCACCCGGCCGTCGTCGTCGAGGACCTCCACCGAGACGCCGGGAAACGGGAAGGTCGCCGAGCCGGGCTTCGTCGCCGTGATTCCCGGCAGCGGTGTCACCATGATCACCTCCGGGTTGATCGGCTCACCGACGGTTCCGAGCAATCTGAGCGACGAGAGTTCGTGCTTTTCCGGCCACTCGATCCCCCAGCGCATGAAGGTGCGGATCGCCGTCGGTGCGGTGTAGAAGATGGTCACACCGTACTTCGCGCAGAGGCTCCAGAAGCGCCCGCGATCCGGCCAGTCGGGCGCGCCCTCGTACATCAGGAGGGTCGCCCCGTTGGACAGCGGGCCGTAGACGACGTACGAGTGGCCGGTGACCCAGCCGATGTCGGCGGTGCACCAGTACACGTCTTCCGGTTTCAGGTCGAAGACCCAGCGCGTGGTCGTGTGGACTCCGACCATGTAGCCGCCGGTCGCGTGCACGATCCCCTTCGGCTTTCCCGTGGTGCCCGAGGTGTAGAGGATGTAGAGCATGTCCTCGGAGTCCATCGGCTCGGGCGGACAGACCGCCGGGCGGTCCCGCATCAGCTCGTGCCACCAGTGATCCCGTCCTTCCGCCATCTGGACCGGGAAGCCGCCGCGCCGCACCACCACGACGTGGCGAACGCTGGGCGCACCGCGCAAGGCCTCGTCCGCGAATGTCTTCAGCGGCACCTCGGTCCCGCGGCGGAAGCCCCCGTCGGCCGTCACCAGGACCGTGGCCTTGGCGTCGTTCATGCGTTCCCTCAGGGACTCGGCGGAGAAGCCGCCGAACACCACGCTGTGGACCGCCCCGATGCGCGCGCACGCCAGCATGGCGATCGCCAGCTCGGGGACGAGCGGCATGTAAAGGGTGACCCGGTCCCCCTTCCGGACCCCCAGGTCCTTGAGGACGTTTGCGAACCGACAGGTCTCACGATGCAGCTGGGCGTAAGTCAGGGTGCGCTCGTCTCCCGGCTCGCCCTCCCAGAGGATCGCGGCCTTGTTCCGGACGGCGCCGCCCAGATGGCGATCCAGACAGTTGTAGCTGGCGTTCAACTTCCCTCCCACGAACCAACGGGCACGCGGAGGGCTCCAGAGCAGCACCTTCCTCCAGGGTCGGAACCAGGCGAGCTCGTGGGCGCAGGAGGCCCAGAAGGCTTCGGGATCCCTGCCGGCCTTGACATAGACGGAGGCGTCCCGGACGTTGGCCTGCCGGCGGAAGGCGCCGCCCGGGCGGAACACGCGGTCTTCCCTCAGCAGAACCTCAATACTGGAGGGCTTGACGGGCGGGGCTTTGCGGGGCAGCAGTCACCTCGTCGATGAGCTCCGGTCGCAGGGCCGTGACTATAGTCAATGCGCTTCGGAGGTGTCAAACCGGCGTCGCCACGCACGACGAGAACCTGCGGCGTCCCGCGCGCGGGACGCGTGCCCGCGGTTCAGGCGATCCGGCGCCCGCGGTCGTCCGCGGTGTTGGTGGGAAGCTCTGGAGGGTGGAGCTCGCCCTCGCGCCCGGGGCGCAGGGGAGCCGCTTGGGGAAAGTTGAGCGTCACCTCGGTCCCCTGGAGGGGCGTGCTGTTGACCGTGACGTCGGCGCCGACGATGTCGAGCATCTGCCGGGCGGCCCACAGCCCCAGCCCCACGCCCCTTTTCTCGGGCTTGGTGGTGAAGAAAGGCTCGAAGATGCGCGACAGGTGCTCCGGCCTGATCCCGATCCCCGAATCGCGCACCCTCGCGATCACGCGGTCATTCTCATGCGCCGTCTCCACGACGATGGTCCCGCCGCCGAACGGCATCGCCTCCACGGCGTTGACGATGATGTTGAAGATCGCCTGGTGCACGCGCATGGCCGAGCCCATCACCGGAGGCACGACTCCATAGCGCTCCTCGAACGCGATCGTCTTCTCCGCGGCACGCCTCCGGCACAGGAGGATGGCCTCGTGGAGCAGGACGTTGACACTGAACGGCGCGCGTCCCGGCTTGTTCAGGCCGTACCCTGCAAGATGGCGGAGAGTCTCGTTCAAATGGTCCATACCGGTCCTGAGCGCCGCCACCTGCCGCCGCGTCGCCTCAGGAAGCTCGCCGTTGGCGGCGAGGGCGGCGACCCCGGACGCGACGGTCTGCAACGGCTCCTTCATCTGGTGCGCCGCGATCTCGAGGTAGGCTCCG
>QHXY01000092.1 GCA_003223145.1 Acidobacteriota bacterium | reverse complement strand
CGTGGATGTCGATCGCGCGGCGTGCGTTTCCGTCGAGACTCGAGTTGAAGAGACGGGCCGGATCCTTCAGAGACGCGCCCTTGGCGAAGGTAAGCTTCACGACATTCTTGCAGGATTCGCCAGTGCAGATGATGCCGTCGTGCGACCAAATCGGAGTGCCCATCCACTTCCACTCCTCGACGACGTCCGGGTCTGCTTCCTTGATGAGCTTGCGCATTCTGCTGAGGGTTTCGCCGCGCCAGTCCCCGAGTTCGGCGATTCTTTTCGAGATGAGCTCCGATGCCGACTGGCCTTGGTTCGCGCCCGACTTTTGCATGTTCTCCTCCTAGAAGTTCCAGACAATCGTAATGATTTTTTCATGAAAGCACACTGCACAAGGTGTCGGACCCCGTCGACCTCTGTCCGGCATCCCGGGCCATGATTCGAACTACTCGAGGCGCAGCGCGATCCTATGTGGGCTCGATCCGGATGCGACACGGAGTTGTCGCCGACGCCGACCTTCAGAGCCAGATCTTCAACAACCACATCCTCATCGATCGGCGATCCGGGCGAGGTGGGTTTCATGGTTCCGTGCACCCACCGACGATCTCCACCCACGCCACGAGCCTCTCCAGCATCCCGGTGAAGACCTCTTCGTTGCTGCGTCCGGATCGGGCGGGAACGTGGAAGGAGTGATCCGCGTCGGCGATGAGCTCGAGCGTCGCGCGCCCGCCGAGCCGCTCGATCAGGGGCCGCAGCAGAGCGAGACTCGCGAAATCGTCACGCCTTCCCTGCAGGAAGAGCATCGGGACCTGCACGTCGAAGAGATGCCGGCCTCGCTCGTCCGATGGACGTCCGGGTGGATGCAACGGAAACCCCAGGAAGACGAGACCGCGGACGCCGGGCAGCGGCGATTCGGCCTGTGCCTGGGAGGTCATGCGGCCGCCGAACGACTTGCCTCCCGCGAAGAGCGGGATCCCTGGGACAAGCCGCCGTGCCAGGACCAAGGCGGCGCGGACGGTCGCCTGGGCGAGCGTGGGCGGATCCGGCCGCCTTGAACCTCGCTCCATGTAGGGGAACTGATAGCGCAGCGTAGCGATCCTGCGCTCGGCAAGCCCGGCGGCGAGGACCGAGAGGAACGGGTGAGTCATGCCGGCGAGGAGTCCTGAGACGGTCCGACCGTCCTCGAGATCGATCGTCAGGCTTTCGGCATGGTCAGAGGGCATGCTTACAGTGTCGTAACCTGCATCGTACGCCCGATATGGGCCATTCCGTCAAACGGGGTCGACGTGCGGTGGGGGAAGTGGACGGGGGACTGGTCGGGCCATCGACAACGCCCGCAACCGGTCCGCGCCCGCCGGGCTGACGATCGACATGCGCCGGCCCTGACGCCCGGCCGGATTCGTCGGCGATCAGTTCGTGACGTCGAACGCGTCGACCCAGATCCATGCGGCGGACGAGGCCCCGCCGGAGGTTCCCGTGGCTTCGATCGCCAGCGTATGCATCCCCGGCGCCAGACCCGTGATGGAGAACAGCGGGTCCTGGTAGCGCGCAGGAGAGGCGAAAGTGTCGACCGTCCGGGCGAACACCCCGTCGAGATAAACGTAGGCGATGCCGGACCACTCGTCCCGGTACCCGATCCAGGTCACGCCCGTCCCGTCGAACGTCAGCGTCGCCCGCGCGCCGGTCTCCATGGTCAGGATCGCAGTTCCGCCGCTGTGACGATCCTGATCGTTCGCGTACCAGGTGCCTGAGGTGCTCACCGCGGGATCACTCTCCTCGACGCGCCCGGTCACGGGCGTGGGAGTCGGGGTCGGCGTGGGGGTCGGCGTCGGCGTGGGGGTGGGTCCGGGGCCGCTCCCGGTGACGTCGAAGGCGTCGATCCAGATCCAGGGGCCCGCGGAGGCCGATCCGCTCGTGCCGGTCACCTCGATCACGAGCGTGTGCGGCTCGTAGGCGAGTCCGTCGATCGCATAGACCGCCGCCTGCTCCCGCGAGGGAGAGGCGTACGTGTCGATCGTTCCAGCCGGCACGCCGTCGAGGGACAGCCGCGCGATCCCGGACCATTCGTCCTGCATTCCGATCCAGCGGACGCCGGTCCCGCGGAACGTGAACACCAGTCGGGCGGCAGTATCCGAGGAAAAGATCGTCGACCCACCGCTGTGGGTGGAGGAGCCACTGGTGTACCAGTTCCCGACCCGATGCACCGCCGCGTCGCCCTCCTCGACGCGCCCGCCTGCGGGGAGCGGCGGCGGCTCCGGCGCCGGTGCGTCGTCTGCGATCTCCGCCACGAAGGCGTCGCCGGAACCGTTCAAGGCGGCCTGGAACGGCCGGGCCGTGGGGAAATCGGCCGAGCTCGTCGCGCCGACGAGGACGGCGTTGCCGTCGCCGTCGACCGCGATCCCGCGGCCGTCGTCCCACCGGCCGCCCCCGAGGCAGGTCGAATAGACCAGGACGTCCCCTCCCGGGCCGAGCTTGGCGAGGAACGCGTCCGGCTCCCGGCCGGGCGCCGGGCCGGGTTGCAGGGAGCGCACCAACGGGAAGTCGGCCGAACGCGCCGACCCGGTGACGTACGCCTGTCCGGCCGAGTCGACCGCGATGGCGCTGGCCCAGTCGGAGCCGCCGCCGCCGAGCCAGGTCGAATAGACGAAGGCCGACCCGGCGGGGTCGATTTTGGTGACCATCACGTTCGCGCTGCCGGCGAGGAACGGCTGGATCGGGTTGCGCAGGGGAACATCGGGGGTGCCGTAGACGTTCGCCGCGCCGCCGGCGATGTAGGCGTTCCCGGCGGCGTCGGCGGCGACGCCATAAGCCAGCGCATCGCCAAGGAACGTGGAATAGAGGATGGACCGTCCGGTCGGATCGAGTTTCGCGACAAACCCCTGCTGAATCACTTGACCGGTGGCTTTGGGCGGCGGGGCGAATCGCAGGGGGTGAACCAGAGGGAACCCCGGGCCGTAGGCCCTGCCGGCCACGTAAACATTTCCCGCAGGGTCGACGGCCACACCGGAGGCGACGTCGTCAAAGGCGCCCCCGAGGTACGTGGAGAAGACGAGTGTGTTCCCGGCGGGGCTCAATCGGGTGATGAACGCATCCTCGGCGCCGGCGAAGGCCGGCTGCACGGCGTTTGCCACCGGAAAATCGCGTGAGTATGTGTCGCCCGCGACCGTTGCGCTGCCCGCGTCGTCGACCGCGATCCCGAAGGCCCGTTCCGAGGAGGTTCCCCCGAGATACGTGGAGTAGACCAGGGTCGCCCCGTCGGGCGAGAGCTTGCTGACGAACGCGTCCACGCTCGTGATCCCGGTGCGGAGGGCCGGCTGATAGGCGTTCACGACCGGGAAATCGGTCGAAAGGGTGAGCCCCGTGACATAGGCCGAGCCGTCGCGATCGACGGCGACACCGCCGACGAGATCGTCGTCGGTTCCGCCGAGGTATGTCGAGTACACGAGCGCCGAGCCGTCCGGGGTGAACTTGGAAATGTACGCCTCTTCCCGAGGGGCTGTGACGGAACCTTTATGATTCGGCTGGTACGCGTGCGCCACCGGAAAATCGACCGATTGGGTGAAGCCGGCGACGACGATCTCCCCGGCGCCGTCCACGGAGACCGCCTGGGCGGTTTCTCCATACCCTCCGCCGAAGTATGTCGAGAAGGATAGAACCGGATCGATGACGAGCGGCCGCGAAGGGTCGTAAAGATCGCGATCGACGTCGAGTCCGACTGCGTCACGCCCGCGCAGACGGTACCGGACCGGAACGAGGCGGAGGGCGTCCCCCGCCACCTGATAGGCCCGCGGCGCATGCTGCACCACCTCGCCCTCTCCCACCGGCAGGACGATGTTCCCGCGCTCGTCGATGCGCGCCGGCCCCGATCCCTCGAACCCGATCCGGATCCGATCGGCGTCCGCGCCAGGGGCGACGACGAGGTCGTATTCGATCCTTCCGGCGCTTCCGTGATAGACAAGGTCGACGCCGGGATAAACGTCCTCGTACCGGACCCGGCCGTAGCGCGGGACGGCCGTATGCCAGCGTCGCGGGTCGTTCCCCGTGAAGTAATTGCTCCGGCCGGGGAGCTCGTCGAGAGCGACGATCTTCGGAGCGGGATTCTCTCCCAACAGGCGCACTCTCGCGATGCCGGCGCGGTCCGTCCCGCATTCGCCCCCGGCCCGCGCGCCATGCAGCACCAGGATCGACTCGTCTTCCGTCAGGTACAGGGTGCCGCCAGCGCCGCGCGACAGGAACCGGACGCGGGCGTCCGCCTGACCCCGGTTCGCCTCGAAAGCCGGAGGAAGGTCGCGCCGCAGCGGTCCCCCGATCGGGGAGCGCCCCCGCGCGGCGGCTCGGCCGGGGAGGCCGCGGTCGCGCATCGCTCCGATCATGACGACCGCCGCCACCAAGGACATCAGTGAAATCGACGACAGCAGCGCCTGGCCCCTCTCGATTTTCATCTCCGGATCTCCCACTTTCCGAGAGAAGGTATCGCGCTGGCAAGGGATGCGGCCATCGGGTCGATCCCGCAATTCGCTCCCGGAAGAGCCCGTCAATGGATCGATGGATGAGCCGCTTCCCGCGCGGCAGGGGTTCGACTCCCGCCGCCTCCACCAAGCGGCTTGCGATACGCAGTCACCCGCTGGACACGAACGCGGAGACCTGCTTTACTCCCTCCGTCCCGGATCCAGGAGCACCCGATGCCCAGCATCGAAGACCGCCTCGCCTGTCTCGGCCTCGTCCTCCCGCCGCCGATCAAGGTTTCGCAATGGCCGAAAAAGCGCGCGTCATCTCCGAGGGGGCCGGCGCCCTCCCGCTCACCGCCGCGCTGACCGGGAAGGCTGGGCAGGGACCGATCGTCGCCATCGTCTCCGGCGGCAACATCGACCTGCCGCCGATGGCCTGATCACTATAGCGACTGCGGCGCTTGGCTTGCTGCTCATCGGGATCCACAACGCCTGGGACACGGTCACCTATGTCGTTGTCGCCAGCGCCCGCGGCGATGCGACGAAGAAGGATTGAAGAAAGGAAGTCCCATGGACATCAAGAGAAGCGGCACTCAACCCTCCGGAAAGGGCCCCGTCGAGTGCTTCACCGGCACGGTCCGCATCGACCCGCTGTTCCAATCACCCGAGCCGGCGCGGGGGCTCGGCGCCAGTGTCACCTTCGAGCCCGGCGCGCGGACGGCGTGGCACACGCACCCGCTGGGGCAGACCCTGATCGTCACGGCCGGCTGCGGCCTGGTTCAGAGCGAGGGAGGCCCGATCAAGAAGATCCGCTCCGGCGACGTGGTGTGGTGCCCGCCGGGTGAGAAGCATTGGCACGGCGCCACGGCCACCACGGCCATGACGCACATCGCCATCGTGGAACGGCTCGACGGCCAGGCGGTCGACTGGATGGAGAAGGTCACCGACGGGCAATACCAGGCCGGCGCGAGCGCCGAATAGGAGGACGCAATGCGGAAGCGCACGTTGGGGCGCAGCAACCTGGAGGTCTCGGCCGTCGGGCTCGGCTGCATGGGGATGAGCTTCGGCTACGGTCCGGCCGCCGACAAGCAGGAGATGATCTCGCTGCTGCGGTCGGCCGTCGACCGCGGCGTCACGTTCTTCGACACCGCCGAGGTCTACGGCCCGTTCACGAACGAAGAGCTCGTGGGCGAAGCCCTCTCCTCCTTCCGTGGGCGGGTGGTCATCGCCACCAAGTTCGGGTTCAAGCTCGATCCCAACGGGGGGCCGAAATGGGTGGGCCTGGACAGCCGGCCGCAGCACATCAGGCAGGTCGCCGAGGCCTCGCTGAAGCGGCTGAGGGTCGAGGCCATCGATCTCTTCTATCAGCACCGCGTCGACCCGGACGTGCCGATCGAAGACGTGGCGGGGGCGGTGAAGGACCTGATCCGGGAAGGCAAGGTCAGGCACTTCGGCCTTTCCGAGCCAGGAGCGCAGACGATCCGTCGCGCCCACGCGGTGCAGCGGGTCACCGCCGTCCAGAGCGAATACTCGCTGTGGTGGAGAAACCCGGAAGCGGAAATCCTGCCGACGCTCGAGGAGCTCGGGATCGGCCTCGTCCCCTTCAGCCCCCTGGGCAAGGGGTTCCTCACGGGGAAGATCGACGAGAAGACGACGTTCGACAGCTCCGATTTCCGCAACATCGTCCCCCGGTTCACGCCGGAGGCTCGGAAGGCGAACCTGGCCCTGGTCGACCTGCTGGCCAGGATCGCGAAACGGAAGAAGTCGACACCGGCTCAGATCGCGCTCGCTTGGCTGCTGGCCCGGAAGCCGTGGATCGTTCCCATCCCGGGTACCCGGAAGCTGGAGCGGCTCGAAGAGAACATCGGAGCCGCCGCCGTCGAGCTGACGACTGACGACCTGCGCGAGATCGAAGGCGCCGCCTCGAAGATCACCGTGCAGGGGGAGCGGTACCCGGAACAACTGGCGCGGATGACCGGTCTGTAGGTCGATGCGCATCGGTATCCTGGGCTCGGGGTTGATGGGCGCAAAGCTCGGGACCCTCTTCGCCCGTGCCGGGCACGAGGTGGTCTTCAGCTACTCCCGCCGCCAGGCGAATCTGAAGACGCTCGCGCGCGAGGCCGGCGCGAACGCGAGGGCGGGCACCCCTGCCGAGGCGGCGCGCGAAGCAGAGACCCTCTTGCTGGCTGTGCATTGGTCTCGGTTGGACGACGTGTTGGGACAGACGGCAACCTGGCGGGGAAGGTCGTCGTGACCTGCTCGCTTCCCATGAACGCGGACGACACCGACCTCGTCGTCGCCCACGACTCGTCAGGCGCGGAGAA
>QHXY01000411.1:3369-4032 GCA_003223145.1 Acidobacteriota bacterium | reverse complement strand
GCGAAGCCGATTCGGCCTGGACCTCGTTCGATTTCACCTCGCCGGTCGCCCTGGTGCTCGGAGGGGAGGGGCGGGGGTTGCGACGGCTGGCGAGAGAGACGTGTGACGCGGTCCTCTCGATACCGATGGCGGGCGGGGTCGAATCGCTGAACCTGTCGGTGGCGGCCGGGGTCGTGCTGTTCGAGGCGGTCCGGCAGAGGCGGTCGGCCCGGAGCCCGTAACTTTTTTTGGCAGGGGTCTTGCACAGCGCGTAAACGCATGTTAGCATGCGTCGTTTGACTAGCTGGCGTAGCTCAGCGGGTAGAGCAGCTGATTTGTAATCAGCCGGTCGGGGGTTCAAATCCCTTCGCCAGCTCCAGCCCGCGCGAGCGGGCGTTTGTGTGTCAGGGCGTCGTTCTCAGGCGGCTTTTGTCGCGAACGGCGGCATGTCCGTGGGGAGATTCCCGAGCGGTCAAAGGGAGCAGACTGTAAATCTGCCGCCGTTGTGCTTCGGAGGTTCGAATCCTCCTCTCCCCACCACCCACCGAAGCGCGCAGCATGGGCGCGGCACGATTCAAGGTGAAGGCCGTTCGGACGGGCGGCCCAATGGCAATCGGCAGGACTAGAGGGAGACGGCGGCTGCGGCGAGGCGCCAGCTGCAGGGTGGTTTCTCACCCCAGCCGG
>QHXY01000411.1:0-3273 GCA_003223145.1 Acidobacteriota bacterium | reverse complement strand
CCCGGGCCCACGTGGCTCAGTGGTAGAGCACTTCCTTGGTAAGGAAGGGGTCACCGGTTCAATCCCGGTCGTGGGCTCCACCTTTCGAACGATGACGGGCGATCGAGCGCCCCGGGGACAGACCGCGGCGAGCGCCGCGGGATTCGCGAGGGCCACGGGCCTGGGGCCCGGGTGAGCGGAGGATCGGAATGGCCAAGGAGAAATTCCAGAGGACGAAGCCGCACGTGAACGTGGGGACGATCGGTCACGTCGATCACGGGAAGACGACGCTGACGTCGGCGATCACGATGGTGCTGAACAAGAAGTTCCCGAAGATCCTGGTGCGTTCGTTCGACTCGATCGACAACGCGCCGGAGGAGAGGGAGCGGGGGATCACGATCGCGACGGCGCACGTGGAGTACGAGACGGACAACCGGCACTACGCGCACGTGGACTGTCCGGGGCACGCGGACTACGTGAAGAACATGATCACGGGAGCGGCGCAGATGGACGGGGCGATCCTGGTGGTGTCGGCGGCGGACGGACCGATGCCGCAGACGCGGGAGCACATCCTGCTGGCGCGGCAGGTGGGAGTGCCGCGGATCGTGGTGGCTTTGAACAAGGTGGACGCGGTGGACGACAAGGAGCTTCTGGACTTGGTGGAGCTGGAGGTGCGGGAGCTTTTGAAGTCGTACCAGTTCCCCGGGGACGAGATTCCGGTGGTGAAGATCTCGGCGCTGAAGGCGATGCAGGGGGACGCGGAGGCGCAGAAGGGGATCCTGACGTTGATGGAGGCGGTGGACAAGTACATCCCGATCCCGGACCGACCGGTGGACCGGCCGTTCCTGATGCCGATCGAGGACGTGTTCTCGATTTCGGGGCGGGGGACGGTGGTGACGGGGCGTGTGGAGCAGGGGAAGGTGAAGGTGGGGGAGGAGATGGAGGTCGTGGGGATCCGGCCGACCTTCAAGCGGGTGGTGACGGGCGTGGAGATGTTCAAGAAGCTGCTGGACGAGGGGATGGCGGGGGACAACGTGGGGCTGCTGCTGCGCGGGACGGAGAAGGAGGAAGTGGAGCGCGGGCAGGTGGTGTCGAAGCCGGGGAGCATCACGCCGCACACCAAGTTCAAGGCGGAGGTGTACATCCTGACGAAGGAGGAGGGGGGGCGGCACACGCCGTTCTTCAACGGCTACCGGCCGCAGTTCTACTTCCGGACGACGGACGTGACGGGGGTATCGACGCTGCCGACGGGAGTGGAGATGGTGATGCCGGGGGACAACGTGGGTCTGGCCATTGAGCTGATCACGCCGATCGCGATGGACAAGGGGCTGCGCTTCGCGATCCGCGAGGGCGGCCGCACCGTCGGCGCCGGCACGGTGACGGAGATCGTACAGTAGCTCGAGCGGCACGCGGTCACCGGCCGGGTTCTTTGAGGACGAACAGGGGGCAGGACGCAGGACCATGCTGAACGAAAAGATTCGCATCAGCCTGAAGGCATACGACCATCGCGTCCTGGACCAGTCGACCACGGAGATCGTGGCGACGGCGAAGCGGACGGGCGCGCGCGTCTCGGGGCCGATCCCGCTGCCGACGAAGATCAACAAGTTCACCGTCAATCGATCGCCCCACGTGGACAAGAAGTCCCGGGAGCAGTTCGAGATCAGGACGCACAAGAGGCTGCTCGACATCCTCGAGCCGACCTCGCAGACGGTGGACGCGCTGATGAAGCTCGACCTCCCCGCCGGGGTGGAGGTCGAGATCAAGGCGTTCGAGAAGGAACGGCGGTGAGGCGGGCGTGGTCGAAGGGCTGATCGGGCGGAAGATCGCGATGACGCAGGTGTTCGACGCGGAAGGGGGCACGGTCCCCTGCACGGTCGTCCAGGCCGGCCCCTGCGTCGTGGTCGCGCGGCGCGACAAGGCGAAGGAGGGTTACGAGGCGGTGCAGCTCGGGTTCGTGGAGCCCGGCAAGGCGCGCAACGTGACCAAGGCGCTGAAGGGGCATTTCGACAAGGCGAACGTGCCGCCCACCCGCCGGCTGAAGGAGTTCCGCCTGATCCCGGGCGGCGACGATCCGGCGGTGGGGGACAAGGTCCTGGTGACCCTGTTCAAGCCGCAGGACCGCGTCGACGTCATCGGCGTGTCCAAGGGGAAGGGGTTCCAGGGCGTCATGAAGAGGCACCACTTCCGCGGCGGCGCGGCCAGCCATGGATCGATGTTTCACAGGGCCCCTGGATCGATCGGCTCCTCGGCCTATCCGTCGCGCACCTTCCGGGGCATGCGCATGGGCGGCCGGATGGGGGGCGACCAGGTCACCGTGAAGAACCTCGAGGTGCTCAGGATCGACGAGGAGAACAACCTCCTGGTGGTGAAGGGCGCGGTGCCGGGAGCGACCGGCGCCGTGCTGGTGGTGCGGCGCAGCCGGGCTCCGATCAAGACGAAGAAGCCCCAGGTCCAGGCTGCGCCCAAGGGCGGCGCCAGGACGGCCGCGAAGTCGGCCGCCAAGGCGGCGGCCAAGAAGGCCTAGGAGAAGAGACGACGCCATGCCGAAGCTGCCGGTCATGAATCTGGAGGGGAAGGAGGTCAGGGACCTCGTTCTTCCGGACGACGTGTTCGCCGGTCCCATCAAGGAGCACCTCATCCAGGAGGCCGTCATCGCGTTCCGGGCGGCTGGGCGGAGCGGCACCCACGCCACCAAGAACCGCTCCGACGTCAGGGGCGGCGGCAAGAAGCGGTGGCGCCAGAGAAAGACCGGCCGCTCCCGGCACGGCTCGATCCGCTCCCCTCTCTGGAGAGGCGGCGGGACCGTGTTCGGTCCGCAGCCGCGCGACTACGGGTTCGCGTTCCCGCGGAAGAAGCGTCACGGGGCGCTGCGCTCCGCCCTGTCGGCGAAGCTCAAGGACGGCAAGATCGTCGTGGTCGAATCGCTCGTCCTCAAGGAGCCGAAGACGAAGGAGCTCGTGCGGGTCATGGACGAGATCGGTGTGAAGGGCTCGGCCCTCCTCGTGGACGAGCCGGGCAACCGGCACCTGGAGCTGTCGGCCCGCAACCTGCCGAAAGTGAAGGCCACTTTGAGCACCGCGCTGAATATCGTCGACCTGATGGTCTATGAAACCGTGGTCCTGACCGAGGCGGCCGCCGGCCGCGTCGCGGAGGTGCTGAAGCCGTGAGAAGCGCGCACGACGTCATCGTGGCCCCTCTGATCACCGAGAAGACGACCCTGATGAAGGAAAAGGGACCTGTCCTGGCCTTCAGGGTGGACCGCCGCGCCAACAAGGTGGAGATCCGCCAGGCGGT
>QHXY01000410.1 GCA_003223145.1 Acidobacteriota bacterium | reverse complement strand
GGCTCCACCGGGTTCGAGACGCTGCGCGCGCGCGACGGCGGCGTGCTGGCGATCCTGAAGGAGACGCACGCGATCCTGACGCGCGGCCGGCCGCCGGGGGCGTGGCTCGAAGACCGGCTGGCCGATCTGGCGGTCACCCTCCTGCGGACGCAGGCGGACGTGCGGCGGCAGATGGCCCGCATCCCGGCGGCGCGCCCGGCGACCCGCTCGGAGATCTACCGCCGGCTCCGCCGGGCGGTTGACTTCGTGGAAGGATCGCTGGCGGAGCCGCTCGACCTCGAGGCGATGGCGCGCGCGGCGTGCCTCTCCCCGTTCCACTTCCACCGGCGCTTCAGTGAGAGCTTCGGCGAGACGCCGCACCAGTTCGTGCGCCGCCGGCGGCTGGAGACCGCGCGCGACCTGCTCCTGAGGACCGGTCTTCCGGTGACGGTGGTCTGCCACCGATCCGGCTTCGAGAGCCTCGGGTCGTTCAGCGCCCTGTTCCGGCGGCGCTTCGGGGCCCCGCCCCTGAGATATCGCAGGGAGGCCGCCTCGAATAGCAAGTCCTGAGAAAAACGGCGCCAGCCCTTCTGGGAGAATCCCGCGTCCGGAAGGATGCGACACATTCATCGGACGGGAGGAAATGACATGACCACCGAGAGCAGGTTCGGCCTCGACCGGATCGGGCAGATCGCCATCAACGTGAAGGACCTCGAACGGGCGACCGCGTTCTACCGCGACGCGCTCGGCATGCGGCCGCTGTTCCAGGCCCCGAGGCTGGCGTTCTTCGACTGCGGCGGCATCCGGCTCATGCTGTCGCCGCCCGAGAAGCCGGAGTTCGATCATCCGGGCTCGATCCTCTATTACAAGGTGGACGACATCAAGGCGGCGCACACGGCGCTGCGCGGGCGCGGGGTCCCCTTCGAAGGCGAGCCTCACGTGGTGGCGCAGCTCCCGGCGCACGACCTGTGGATGGCGTTCTGCCGCGACTCGGAGGGGAACCTCCTGGCGCTGATGAGCGAGGTGCGACGGGCCGCCTGAGCCACGGTGGAGTCATTCCGCATGCGATCCGACGGACATTCCTTCCGGCCCGGGGACGACGATCCGGCCGACCTGCTTCGGAGAATGGCCGACCGGGTCGCGTCGATGATCGTGACTTCGGGCTGCTCGGACCTCGACTGCGCGCTGGCCGAGCGGGAGCTGCGGATGGAGTGCCTGTCCCTCCTCCCCGACCGCATGGGGCTGTACGATCTCATCTACACGAGCCGGTTCCGCCGGCTGCGGGAGCAGTTCCGCTCCTGAGCGCGCGGTCCCCGGGCCCGCCGGCCCTCAGCTCCACTTGAAGAGCTTCAGGGCGAACAGGAACGACAGCACGCCCCAGGCCAGCATCACGCCGATGCGGCCGACCTGCGAGGGCAGGGTGGCGCCCTCGAGGATGGAGGCGCGCAGGGCGTCGTTGAGGGCGGTCAGCGGCAGCGCGCGCACGAACGGCTGGATGACATCGGGGAAGCGATCGGCGGAGAAGAAGATCCCTGAAAACACGAACATCGGCAGCATGACGAGGTTCATCAGACCGGAGACGGTTTCGATCTTCGAGGTGCGGCTGGCGACCAGGAGACCGAGCCCGGAAAAGGAGAAGGCCCCGATGAGGGCGAGCAGGGCGATCGAGGCGATCGAGCCCTGGATGACCATCTTGAAGACGAGGCGGCCGAAGACCAGGAGCATGGCGAGCTGCAGGAAGACGACGCTCATGCGGCTGGTCATCATGGCGGCGAGGAAGTCGGACCGCTTCATCGGCGTGGCGATGAGGCGCTTGAGGAGCTTGCGGGAGCGCATCTCGACGAGGACGAAGCCGACGCCCCACATCCCGCCGCTCATGATGTTCATGCCGAGCATGCCGGGGATCAGGAAGTCGATGTAGCGCGCCCCCGGCTCGGTGACCAGCGTGTCGCGCGCCTCGACCGGATCGGCCCGTCCGGCGGCGCGCTCGAGCGCGTCGTGCACCCTCTGGCGCGCCAGCACGCTGTCGGGCCGCGTGGGGTCGTAGCGGTACTCGTAGGACGGACCGGGCACGACGACCAGGGCGATCTTGCCGAGCCGCAGGCGCCGGGCGGCATCGGCCGCGGCGACGGTCTCGACCTTGAACCCGCCGGCCGGCGCCAGGGCCGCAACCACCCGGTCGGCGCCATCCGCCTGCACCACGCCGACGATGATCTCGTCGGGCGGCTTGTTGCGGAAGGCGATCCCGAGGCCGATCGCCAGCAGGAAGGGGAACACGAAGACCCAGAAGACGACCTCCGGCTCGCGCAGAAATTCCTTCATGCGCGCGCGCGTCAGCAGGACGTACGGGTGGCGTCTCATCGCGATCGTCCGCTCGGTCTAGTCATCGCGCAGGTGCCTGCCGGTGAGCGCCACGAAGACGTCCTCGAGACTGGCGTGGCGGGTGGTGAGGCGCGACAGGGCGAGCCCGTCGCGCCCGAGACGCTCGAGCAGCGCCGGGATGGCGAGGTGCGGCTCGGCCACGGTCAGCAGGATGCCGCCCGAGTCGGCAAGCGCCGAGGTCACGGAGGGGAGCGCGAGCAGCGTCTGCGGGTCGAGGGGGCCGTGACCGGGGACGCCGGAGGCTGTGGCGCCCGCCCCGGCCACCGGACCGTCTCCGTTGACCGCAAACTCGACCACATGCTCGCCCTTGAGCGACGCGATCAGCTCCGAGGGCGTGCCGAGCGCGATGACCCGTCCGTGGTCCACGACCGCCACGCGGTCGCACAGCCGCTCCGCCTCGTCCATGTAGTGCGTCGTCAACAGAATGGTGCGGCCGCGCCGCCGCAGGTCGCGGACGATCTCCCAGATCTGCCGGCGCGACTGCGGGTCGAGACCGGTGGTCGGCTCGTCGAGAAACAGCAGGTCGGGATCCCCGACCAGGGCGCAGGCGACTGCGAGGCGCTGCCGCTGCCCGCCGGAGAGCTTCACCACCCAGGCGCCTCGCTTTTCGATGAGCCCCACGTCAGCCATGACGTCCTTGGCCGGACGCCCTTTGCGGTAGAAGGAGCTGAACAGGGCGACGGTCTCCTCGACCGTCAGCTTGTCGGCGAGCTTGGTCTCCTGCAGCGACACGCCGAGCCTCTCGCGCAGCGCCGCGTCGTCGCGGCCCCAGCGCAGACCCAGCACCTCGACGTCGCCGCCGCTCGCGTCCAGGATGCCTTCGAGGATCTCGACGGTCGTGGTCTTGCCGGCGCCGTTCGGGCCGAGCAGACCGAAGCACTCGCCGGCGCGCACTTCCAGCTCGAGACCGCGCAGGGCCTCCACCGGCGGCTTGGCGTCGTAGGTCTTGCGCAGTGCGCGGCATCGGATGGCGATGTCCATGAGGAACGGATGATAGCCCGGACGGGCAGAGAGGGCCAAACGCCATGAGGGGGAAGCTTCCATTGACCGGCCCTTGTGCGTGACCTAGTCTGAGGGCAGGCCCAGGGGAGAGGGAGCCTGTGTCCGAGCGCACGCCCGACTACACCACCTATACGATCAAGGAGCTCTACGAGGTCCAGACCTGGATCGACGCGGAGCACTATCCAGACCGAGCGCGGGCGCTGCGCGAGGAGATCGAGAAGCGGCATCGCGTCATCCGGGAAACCCAGCCTCAGGCACACCGGCACGGCCGCAGCATCTCGAGGTACACCATCGCCGCCTTCCAGATGTCCGGGGGCCTGTACGGGTCGGTAGCGGCAGTCTCGGCGATCTGGCGGATTCTCGTCGTGATGCAGGAAAGATCGGGAAGACCGCTCCTGTCCTGCCTGGTCCACCTGACGTTCGGGGCGCTGTTCGCGATGAGCCTCGCCGCTGGTGTGCTGCTGTGGAGGGATCGGCCGCTCGGCTGGCTGCTGTCAAAGCTCACCCAGGCGCTGCAGGTTGTGCAGTTCCAGGTGCCCGGGGCCGGGTACGCCTTCGCCGTGGGCGCCGCGATCCTGGTGCAAGTCCACGGGGGGGAGGTTGGTCTGAGCGCGCGTCTCGGAAATGACTACCGGTTCTCGGCGGGAGCCGGCGGCCACGGCTTCAATCTGGACATCAACACGCTCGCCCTCGTTTTTTTGTCAGCCCTGATCGAATTGGAAAAGGCCGGACGAGAGCCCCCACCTCCGGGCTCTTCGTGATATCCCCCCGGGAGGACACTCTGCTCTTCCTGCTGGACACGCCCTCGGCTGTCTGAGATCCACGTAAACCACTCGTCCGTCGCGGCTTTTGGCCGCCTCACGACGCATGGCATCGTGCTTGCTGCGAGACTGGCGTACTGGAGCGCAGGTTGTCCGCTCCTGAAAGGAGGTAACGATGAATCGCCGCACGATTGGATTGGCCGCAGTCCTGGCGCTCATCGGGATGATTTCCTGGGGTTGTGCGCGGTCAGAAACCCAGGCGGGAGAGACCCGCACCGCCACCGACTCGATCCGGGACGCTTCCATCACCGCCGCAGTCAAGCTGTCGCTCGCCTTCGAGCGCGGCGTGAGAGCGGCGGACATCAACGTCGATACGGATCGAGGCACGGTGACCCTCGAGGGCGAGGTCCGCACCCAAGCGGAACGCCAGCTCGCCGTCAAGGTCGCCGAGGACGTCGCGGGCGTCAAAGAAGTCGTGAACCACATCCACGTCCAAGGCTAATCCACCCGAAAGGAGGCACGACGATGACTACGATGCGGAAGAACCCTGTTCTGCGTTCCCTGCTCGTCGCCAGCGCTGTTCTCTTCACCAGTGCGCTCGCGATCTCTCCGGGCCAGGCCCGGACAACCGACTTCGGCGTGCGCGGGGGCTTCTACCCCGACGAGGACAGGCCGTTCCTCGGCGCCGAGGCGCTGTTCGATGTGAGCGAGAAGGGGCGCTGGTTCGGCAACCCGAACGTCGAGCATGTGCTGGTGAACAGCGGTGATCTGACGACGGTCAGTTTCGATTTCCACTACGATTTCCCCAGCGGCTCACCGTACGGGTTCTGGGCCGGCGCGGGGCCCACGCTGATCCATCAGGACAGGGAGCGGGCTGGAAACGGCAACACGAACGACGCCGGCGTGAATCTGGTGCTCGGCGTCGGCGCGAAGAAGGGCGACGCCCGGCCGTACGGACAGTTCAAGGTCGTCATCGCCGACGAGTCCCAGGCGGTTGTCGGCATGGGCGTCCGCTTCTAGCTGGCTGACAGATCGAGACGAAGGGCGGGGCGGCCCGGGCCGTCCGTGGATCGCGCCGGGTCGCCCCGTCCGTTTTTCCCAGTCAACCGCAATGCTTGACGGATCCGCGTCGCCGACGGTAGTCTCGGCCCGCCATGACGCGGAAATCCCTGCCCTTCACCTTGCTCGCCGGAGGCCTGGTGGCGCTGTGTCTCGCCTGCCGGCCCGGGAGCGGGGCTCCACTGAGCGCGGTCGAGGCCGCCTACGAGGAGGCGCGCTCCCTCAGGGATCAGATCGACGTGACGCGGGCGAGGGGAGCGCAGAGCACGCGGCGGGGGACGTCCCTGGCGGATCTTGTCGGGCGGTACCGCGCCGCACGGGAGAAGCTGCAGTCGGCCCTCCAGGACGGGCCGCGCCCGGGGCTCGGGGCCGACGATCGACGCGCCCTCGACGTCATCAGGCGCAGTTTCGGCAAAGACCTGGTCGACGAGAAGGATCCGGCGGCCGCCGGAGCGGCCCCGGCGTCGGCCGACGAGCCCGGGGGCGCGGATTGCGCCTACGATCCTGTGGTCCTGTCGCAGGGGCCGGACGGGATGAAGACGCTCTCCGAGAGGATGTACGCCTGCTTCGGGCAGGCGGCGCGCCATCTGTCGTTCGAGGGACGGACGCTGGACCGGCTGACGGTCTTCGGTCTGCTGCCGGTCACCGACGAGCCGTCAAGGAGGAAGCGGCTGTTCCTCTCGATGGAGCCGATCTGGAAGGCGGTCAATGGGGACGACGGGCCGGCCAGCCCGTACCGCCGCCTGGTGCGTCTCAGCGCGGCCAAAATGATCGCGGACAAGACGTCCCTGGAGGCTGGAACGAAGGACGTCGGAGTCGACCCGGGCGTGGTGGAGGACTGGCTCACCTCCGTCCTGGAGAGCTGGCGGGAGATCGCTCCCGATCAGACCGTCGAGCCGTGGGATTTTGCCTACCAGACGGGAGTGGCGAGCCGTCGGCTGCGTCCGGTCATCACCAGGGAGATCCTCCGGCCGGTGAACGAGCGTTATTACAAGGATCTGGGGGCGGACGTGGCCGCGTTGAATGTGCAGTACGACCTGGAGCCGCGCGAGGGCAAGAATCCAGTCGCCTTCACCACCTTCGGGGCCAGGCCACGCCTCCAGGACGGTGTCTGGACGCCGGGCGAGCCGTGGGTGTTCGCCTCGTACAACATCGGCAGCATCGACAACCTGAACGAGCTGCTGCACGAGAGCGGCCACGCCATCCACATCGCGGCGATCCGCGCGCGGCCGGCGTTCGAGGACTGGCCGGACAGCGACCTGTTCACCGAAGCGATCGCCGACATCGCCGCTCTCGAGATGTTCGAGCCGGCGTGGCAGGGCAGGTACCTGGGGGCCTCCGTGCCGCTGGCCGACTCGCTGCGCGCCAAGTACGCCGGCATCGTCATGGACACCGCCTGGGCGTTGTTCGAGATCCGCATGCACCACAATCCCGAGGCCGATCCCAACTTGGTCTGGACCGACATCACGCAGCGTTACTTCCGGATCAGGCCGCATCCGGAGCTGTCCTGGTGGGCCGTGCGGGGACAGCTGATCGACCTGCCCGGTTACATGCTGAACTACGCGGTCGGGGCGATCCTGGTGGCGGATCTGCGGGCGCGCCTCAAGGAGCTGCATGGCCCGTACGCCGAGGGCGACCCGGGCTGGTACGCGTGGGTGTCGGAGCGGCTCTACCGCTTCGGGCTGGAGCGCTCCTCCCGCCGGGTCATCGAGGACTTCCTCGGCAGGCCGGTCACGTCGCGCGCGCTGCTTGACGACCTGGCGCGCGCCAGGACGAGCTCGCCCCGTCTGCCCACCTCCAACTTCATGTGAGCCTCCCGGACACGCAGGTCACGGCGCAGCCCACCGAAGAGCAGCGGGCGGAATTCAAGCGTCTGTTCCTCGTCCGCCGCGGCCGGCGCAGGCTGGTGGTGGCGACGTTTCTGGCGCTGGTTCTCGTGGTTTTCATCCTCCGCCTGCGCGGGGTCGACGAGGTGCTTGGCGTGCCGTCGGGGCGCTGGGGTCTCTACGTGCTCGGGTACGGCGTCCTGACGGTGCTGTTCTCGTTCGTGAACTGGCGGTGTCCCGCCTGCAACAGGGCCCTCGGCAGGTACGGCAACCCGCGGTTCTGCTTCCGCTGCGGCGCGCCGCTGCAGTAGGGAGATTCGGGCAGGTCGGCGCGGCTGTCTATTTCTTCACGATGTCGAGCAGCTCGATCTCGAACACGAGTGTCACGCCCGGCTTGATGTGCGGCGGCGCGCCGCGATCGCCGTAGGCGAGCTCGGGCGGGCAGACCAGCCGGCTCTTGCCGCCGACCTTCATCAGCTGCACTCCCTGCGTCCAGCAGGGGATCACGCTGATGAGCGAGAGGACCGCGGGCTGGCCGCGATCGATCGAGCTGTCGAACACGGTCCCGTCGATCAGGGTGCCCTTGTAGTGCACCTTCACCGTGTCGCTCGCCGCGGGCGCCGAACCCTTGCCCGGAGCGATCTCCTGATACACGAGACCCTGCGGCGTCTTCACCGCCCCCTTCTCGAGGGACGCCTTGGAGAGGAACTCCGCCCCGGCCGCCTTCTCGGCGGCGGACCCGGCGCTGGAGCGCGCTTGAGCCAGGTCGCGCAGCTTCGGGCCGTAGACCGCCAAGTCCACCTGTCGCGTGCGATGCAGCGCTCCGTCGGAGAGGCCGGCCTTCACGAAGTCGAGATCGGATTCGGACAGGTTGAACGGGGCGATGTTGTCGCTCAGCGCGAGTCCGAGGGCGTACAGCGTCTTCTGATCCTCGGTCTTGAAATCCACCGTGGCGATTGGCGCGCTGTTGTGACAGGCCGCGCCCGCCAGGAACGCAGCGAAAGCCGCGATGAGGGCCTTCTTCATGAGAGCCGCTCCCTTCGTCGATTGGACTGCGGTTATCGGAAAATCCGCCGGCCCGGAGAAATCGGGGGCGGCGTATATTAGTCCGAATCCGGCGCCAAGCGCCATCGAGATGGAGGCAGGTGTGTTCGTCGGGCACCTCGGAGCGGGGCTCCTGCTCCAGGCGATCAAGCGGCGGCTGAACTTCGGCGGGCGGTTTCTCGTGGTGATCCTGGCCCTCGGTCCGGGTTCATCCGGGGTGGGCGTCGCCGGCACCTTCGTGGTGTTCGGTCCGAAGGACTATCGGACGGCGTCCGGCAAGCCGAAGACGTCGACCGACACGTTCAGCGTCCTGAACCCGCTCGAGACTTATACGCTTCTCGTCTATAACGGCGGGCTGCTGCAGAGGTTCGACCGGGCGACGCTGGCGTCGGTCACTCTGAACGGCGCGCAGGTGGTCGGCGGCTCCGAGTGCAGCTCCAAGGTGGCCGTCGTCCCGAAGACCGTCACCCTGGCCGCATCCAATCGTCTGGAGGTCGTCGTCCAGGGCTGGAAGAGCAGCGGCGTGACGATCAAGATCATCGGGGTGGACAAGGACCCGCTGATCATCAAGCCGACCCTCGACCCGGCGCCCAACGATGCGGGCTGGAACAACACGAACGTCACCATCCGGTTCGATTGCTCCGACGCCACCAGTGGCGTGGCCACCTGTCCTCGACCGGTCACGGTGACCAAAGAAGGCGCCGGGCAAGTGGTGAGCGGGACGGCGTCCGACCGGACCGGAACGACGTCGGGTGCCTCGGTCAGGTTGAGCATCGACCGCACGCCGCCGCAGATCGCCGCGGGGATCGACC
>QHXY01000093.1 GCA_003223145.1 Acidobacteriota bacterium | reverse complement strand
GCAGGTAGACGATCAGGGCGTCGAGGTCTTCGGCCGGCAGGTTGGGGTTGGCCAGCATCTTCGAGTCGGGCTTCACCGATTTCGGGTTGGTGATGTATTTCTTGAGATCGTCGGCGCTCAGCTTGCTGCCGACGCCGTCGAGCGGGGTTTTCGGATTCCCCTTGCCGGCGATCGAGTGGCACATGCTGCAGTGCTTGTCGGCGTAAACCTTCTGCCCCTTCTCGACCTTGGCGGCGTCGGGCTTGGCGGCCTCCTCGGCCCGCGCCGAAGCCAGCCCCAGTCCGACCGCAAGCGCCATGCCCACGACGAGACTCCGCTTCATCGGTATTCCTCCCTCCAGGTTGGACGACCCGTACGATACCACCGCCGGAGGGGCATCACAATGCCCCGGCGCGCAGCTCCTCCGGGATCGCCTCGGCCACGCGGCGCGCCAGCTCGTCGAGCCGCCCCGCGAAGTTGTGCGGGGCGCCCTTGACCACCACCACGCGCGCTCCACCGGGAAGCGACGCGGCCAGCGCCATGACCTGCGGCAGCGGGCCGAACTCATCCTGGTCCCCCTGGATGATCGTCAGCGGCTTGTGCGATTCGCGCAGGAATCCGAATCCCACGAGGTTCACCGGAAGACCGATGCCGATCAGTGCCGCCGTCCGGTCGTCACGCGTGCCGACGTGCAGGGCGACGTAGGCGCCGAACGAGTAGCCTGCGACCAGGAGCGGCTTGCCCGGGTACAACCCCGCAAGGTAATCAATCACCGTCTTCAGATCGTCCTGCTCGCCTCGCCCGCCGTCGTGCTTGCCCCCGCTGCCGCCGACGCCGCGGAAGTTGAAACGCAGGACCGGCAGACCGGCGCCGACGATCGCCTCGGCAGCCGCGTGCACGACCTTGTTGTGCATCGTGCCGCCGAACAAGGGATGCGGGTGGCAGATCACCGCGGCCGCCGCCGGCGCGTCGGGCCGCTTCAGCATGCACTCGATCCTGCCGTCGGGGCCGGGGACGAAGAAACTTTCAATCCTCGTCATGCGCTCACCTCGGCGCGGCTGCGCAGCGCCCGGCGCGCCAGGCGGGTGACGTGGATCGTGACGGCCAGCGTGGCCAGGAGGCCGACCGCCCACATGGCATATTCGGCGGGAGAGCGCCGCGCCTGGCCGGTGGCCGCCTGGGCGACGGCACGGCCCGCGAAGCCGAGATAGACATACAGGACCGTGCCGGGCATCATGCCGATCCAGGACGCCAGCACATAGGCGCCGAACGACACACGCGTCAGGCCATACAGGTAATTGAGAAGGGTGTATGGGAAGACCGGGCTCAGCCGCGTCAGCAGGACGATTTTCCAGCCTTCACGACCGACCGCCCGATCGATCGCGGCAAAGCGCGGGTTCGCCGCGGCCCAGCGCTCGACCCGCCGGCGCGCCAGGTACCGGGCGATCAAGAACCCTCCGGCGGCCCCCAGGGTCGAGCCGGCCGAGACGGCTATGAAGCCCCACCCGAGACCGTAGATGACTCCCGCGCCGATGGTCAGGGCCGATCCCGGGACGAACAGGATCGCCGCCAGAGTATAGACCGCTGCGAAAAGGACGATCCCCGAGAGCCCGAGGCGTGCGAACAGGTCGTTCAAATCGTTCAGCCAGTCGCCGATCGGCAACCGGTGCGCAGCCACGACGAGCAGGAGGAGGGCCATCGCCGCCACGATCCAGCGCGCGATCCCCTTTCTGCCCACCTTGATCACACGCCCCTCCGCTGCCAGGCGTACAGTCGCGAGAAGAGCCCCCGCGCCCGAACGGTGAGCCGCGTCCTCATGTAGGCGTCCCCCACACGCTGCACCGCCTGGGACAGGGAGGGATAGACGTGGATCATCGATGACAGGCTCGCCAGGCCGATCCCCTGCTTCATCGCCAGGGCGAGCTCGTGGATCAGCTCGCCCGCGCCGGCCCCGATGATGGTCGCGCCGAGGATCGTCCCCTTGCTTCTGGCGGCGATCACCTTGGCGCAACCGGTCTCCTCGCTCTCCAGGATGGCACGGTCCAGATCCGAGAACGGGAAGCGATGCACGTCGTACGGCGTTCCGGTCCCGGCGGCCTCCTTCTCGTTCAGGCCGACCCGCGCCACCTCGGGCTCGGTGAAGGTGGTCCACGGGACGACGCGGTAATCGGCGCGGGCGCGTCCCAGGCCGAAAATCGGCGAAAGCAGGATGTTGCGCGCGATGATGCGTGCCTGGTACTCGGCGAAGTGGGTGAACTGGTACGGGCCGCAGACGTCGCCGGCGGCGTAGATATTCTTCCGCGTGGTCGCGAGGTGAGGGTCGATGGTCACGCCCGTGTCGGTATACGCCACGCCCGCCTTCTCCAGCCCCAGCCCCTC
>QHXY01000409.1 GCA_003223145.1 Acidobacteriota bacterium | reverse complement strand
CAGGCCTCCCGGGATGCGAAACGAACCGCGCAGATCAGGACGCTTCAGGCGAAGCACGACGGGGCTGGCAAACTGCAGGATATAGGACGGCAAGGCCAGCCACGTGCTGACGACCAGGAGCTCGACGAAACCGAAGAAGAACGTCAGAACGCTGTAGACGACGGCCTGGAGAATAAGGACGCGCGCAGGCGTTCCGAAACCAGGGTGAAGTCGTTCCAGGCCCCTTGGCAGGACCCCGTCCCTGGCCATGGCGTAGGGCATTCTGGAGATGATCAATAGCTCGCCGTTGAAGATCCCCAAGCTCGAGATTTGGGCGGCTATCGTCACCGACAGCATCAGCAGCGGGCCCCCGAGCCGCAGAGCCACCTGGTTGAACTGCGCGGTGTCCCATGCTCTCCATTCGGGCGTCACTCCGAGCGCAACCACCAGCGGCAGGACGTACGTCAGGACCGACACCGGCAGGAACACTGCCAGGACTCTCGGATACATGCGCTCCGGCTCGACGATCTCCTCGCTCGCATTGGCCATGGACCCGTATCCGGAATAGCTCCAGAGCGCCCAGATGAGAGCGTAGTTGAGCGCGCCGTAGCGAGACCCGTCCGGAAGGAAGATGGGAATCAGGCTGGACAGGCTTGCATGCCGCCATCCCAGGACGATCATGATGACGACCGGCGCCATCATGAGGGCCGTCATGAGGACGGAGAACCGCCCCACGAGGCTGACGCCCCGGATGTTCAGCCACGTGCAGGTCCAGATGATTGCGAGGCAGAGGATCCAGCGGAGCCAATGGGAGGGCTGGCGAACGAACAGCGTGCCGACGAACGAGGCCACCAGCGGCGGGTACAGCGCCGCATCCAGGACCCAGGTGGTCCAATCCATGAAGGAAAGCTGGAAGGACCAGAACGGACCGAGCCCGGCGCGGAACCACTGGTAGATGCCGCCTTCGGCCGGCAACGCGGACGCCAGCTCCGACACGAGGAGCGCGTACGGGGCCGCCCATACCAGAGACATGAGGACGAGGATGCCGACGCTGAGCCCCGGTCCTGCCCGGGGGACGACCTCCTCCAATCCGTAGGGTCCCCCGCAGAGCAGGACGAAGAACGTGCCGAACAGCGCGACCGGCCGCAGACCCCGACGGAGCGACGGAGCCGCGCCGGTCCGCTCAGGCCGGTCTGTCGACGTCACCGAGACTCACGAGGCCCCGGTATCATCGGCCGGCGCGGGCCCGCGGGCGCGCAGGTACTCCTGATCGAACTCGTAGACGAACTCGTCCTGGGGCGGATAGACGCCGAACTTGAAGGCCCTGGAGCGCAGGCCCTGCTGGGCGCGTTCGCACACCACCCAGTCCTGCCGGCTGACCAGATCCTGCAGCTCCACGATGTCCGCTGGGTCGAAGTCGTCCCGGGCCAGAGTCGCCGGCTCGAACAGGATCTCACTGACGACCCTCGTGCGCTCTGGACCCGTCGGCCACAGCACAGAGGTCATGACGTGGTCCGGAAGGAGATCGAGCATCAGGTTGGGAAACACCGTCATGCCGTTGTATGAGCGCTTCTCGTGCTCGGTCAGGTCGGGCAGGAACGGCAGCTTCGAGTGGCCCGTCTTCGAGAAGGTGGTCACGCCGTCGGCAAGCCTGTTGCCCCAGGATCCGTCGTTCTCCGCGATCAGACCCCTGCGATAGATCGGAATCAGCTTGACCAGTTCGGGATGCACTCTCGGGCAATGCAGACACTCGTTGTAGTTCTCGTGGAGAATCTTCCAGTTCGCCGCGACCTCGTAGACGACCCGCCAGCCCGAGCGCAGTCGTTCGATGTGGTAGCGCTGGTAGTCCCTCCAGGGGCCGAGCTGCTCCTCCAGCGGCCGTGGGTTCGCCGACAGGTTGACGAACACGAACCCATTCCAGGTCTCCAGGGCCACGGCGTGCAGCCCGTACTCCGATCGATCGAAGCCCTCCACCTCGCCGACGTTCGGTGTGCCGACCAGGCGTCCGTCCAGCGAGTAGGTCCAACCGTGGTAAGGGCAGACGATAGCCGAACCGAGCCGCCCGGCACCGTCGCAGAGTTTGCTGCCGCGGTGCCTGCACACGTTGTAGAACGCGCGGAGCATCCCCGACTCTCCGCGGACGATCAGGATGCTCTCGTTGAGGACCTCACGTATCATGTGGTCACGCTCGTTCGGCAGTTCTTCCTGCCGCCCGGCGCAGAACCACTTCTGATAGAAAATCCGCTCCTTCTCGAGATCGAAGATTCCCGGCGCATAATAGTCCCGCGCCGGAAGCGTCTGTCGCATCCGCACCGGCTTCCTTTTCAATTCGAACGGCATCGCCCACCCGTCCATCGCCCGTGGTTCTGCGGGCGGCACATCATTGCGCCATGCAAAACTCGTGACTGTGCTGTCTCAATTCTAAGTATCACACATCCGGGAAAGGCGTCCAGGACGGTCCAGCCTCGCTCATTTCCCGAGGAGACCCACCAAATCTCTCCTCATCTGCTCGCGCGTCCGCATGATGGTGTATCCCCAGCTCACGTTGTCGGACGGCCGGTCC
>QHXY01000408.1 GCA_003223145.1 Acidobacteriota bacterium | reverse complement strand
AGCGCTCGAGAGCGGCATGGCCTATCTGAGGGCGCGCGGCTTCGAGGCGGTGCCGGGCGGTCACCTGGCCAACCGGCGCGCCTATCTCGCCGGCACCGACCGCGAGCGCCTGGAGGACCTCAACCGGTTCATCGCCGATCCGACGATCCGCGCCATCTGGTTCGCGCGGGGCGGGTACGGCAGCGCGCGCATCGTGGCGGGCGTCGACTTCGACTCGCTACGCCGGAATCCCAAGGCGCTGATCGGATACAGCGACGTGACCGTGCTGCAATCGGCCGCCTTCAGGAAGACGCGCCTGGCGAGCTGGCACGGACCTCTGGTCTCGGAGCTCGGGAACCCGGAGAGCTTCGACGAGACCTCGCTGTGGAATGCGCTGTCCGGTGCAGCGGCCGCGCCGGCCTACTCCCTGCCACCGTCGTCCGTGGTGCGCGCCGGCGCCGGCGCCGGGCCCCTCGTGGGAGGCTGCCTGTCGCTTCTGTCGAGCCTGGTCGGGACGCCCTACGAAGCGCCGACGGACGGCGCCATCCTGTTCTGGGAGGAGGTCAACGAAGAGCCTTTCCGGATCGACCGCATGCTCGGACACCTGCGTCTCGCCGGCCGGCTCGCGGGGCTGCGCGGCATGGTGGTCGGTCGCCTGGTCGGCTGCGACGGCAGGGACCCCGAGAACAACCCGACGCTGCGCGACATCCTGGAGACCCAGCTGGCAGGCACGAGCTTCCCGGTGGTGATCGATTTCCCGGCGGGGCATTGTCCGGGGAAGACCACACTGCCGATCGGCCGCTCGGTGCGGCTCGACACGGCCGCCGGACGGCTCATCCTCGAGGGTGACGGATAACCGCGAGCGCGAGAGCCCTAGCGGACCGAGAACGGGATTTCGCGCTTCAGCTCCTTGCCGCCGACCTTGTCGACGATCTGCATGGCCATCTTGAATTCGGCCGGCAGTTTCTGGTTGGGAGCGAGGAGATCCTTCAGCGCGATGGAGTAGAGATCGACCTGGCCGTTGAGCGTCCGGACGAGCGGTGGGCGATAGCGCTTCCACGTGCCGTCGTCCTGCCTGTAGAAGAAGGTGACCGTCGATTCGAGGCTCGGCTTGCCGGTGGAGGGATCGGGCGTCGGGTTGTAGAACTGGCAGTAAAAGTTCAGGGCTTCGTCCTTGGAGAGCGCCGCAGCCGCCCGCGGCACGAGCCGGAACGATCCCAGAACGTAGGGTCCCGCGCCGCGCTCCTTCTCGTCGGGCCCCAAGCCGGCGTCCAGGTGGTTGAAGCCCGAGAGCAGCGCGACGCTGCTCATCTGCAATTCAGCCTTGTTCCGGAAGTCGGGGACCTCGATCGTCCTGACCAGCGTCCCCTTCTGCCCGGGGACGACCTTGTCCTCGACCACGATGGCGATCTTGTAGCTGCCGGGCGGCAGGTTGTGGCGCGCCTGGTAGACGAAGCTGCCGGGCGGCGACTCCGCCAGCGCCGCGGGCACGAACGGCAGGTCGCCCGTCAGATTCACCGGCTTGCCATCCGCGGCGGGCTCGAGACGCGCGAACGGATGCAGGGCGACATCGCCGCTGCCGTGGGCCGCGTCGCGCGGCGCCTCGACGGTGATGGCGGCGAGAGTCGTGCCGTCCACCGCGGCGTAGTAGTCGAAGCTCGCCTGGAACGACACGTCGGTCGGTCCCGAACCCTTGGCCAGCAGGTCCTGCAGGATCGGGATTTGCCGCTGGCTCTCCGGCGTCAGGTCCTCTTCCGGCTTGCGCGTCGGGCCCACGGGAACTTCGGGCGCCCCTTCCGCAACCGCCGGGCCCGGGATCTTCCAGCCGATGCCGAGCGTCTCCGGGTGGGCCTTGACGTAGTCCTCGAGCCTCTTGCGATCGAGCAGCAGGGACGAGGTCATGCCCTGGGCGAACGTCAGGTCGAACTTCTCCTTGATGCCGGTGACCTCGTTCGGCTCGTAGTGCCAGAGGGTGCGGCCGCGGATGTCCGTCAGGGGTTTGTTGGCGGGAGGACCGAGGATGAGGAAGACGCGCCCCATGTCGGTGATACATCCGGAATTCGCTTTCGAGGTGAAACTCTTGTCGGCCTCCTCGACCTTCTTCCAGAATATCGCCTCGTACTCGTTCTCCGGCGTGCCGGGTGTGGGGTCGCGCTTTTCCCAGAACAACTTGGCGAAGGCGGCGCGCTCCTCGTCCGTGTGCAGCTTCTTCCAGTCCTTCTCCTCGTCGTCCGTCATGATCCATTTGACCGGGCCCTTGGCCCAGTCCTTGTTGGGGGTCTTCCAGTCCGGCGGCGCGGCGCCCAGGGCCAGGAAGGCGGCCACCAGGAGCGGCGCGATCGGAGAGCGGCGGATCGTCATGTTCACCTCGTGTGAACTCGAGTATCACTTCCCGGTCCGGAAGGGCGAGAATTATACCGGCAGGTCGCTGGGCCGTCAAACGCCCGCCGACACCGGGTGCCTGACCCGGTATCAGGAGCGGCCGCGCGCCCGGGGCTGCCGGCGAAGACCCCCCGGCTCTTTATAATGCGCCGTGCGGAGTCCTCGGCATGCGTAATCTCAAGATGGTCGTGGCCTACGTTGGGACGCGTTACGCCGGTTGGCAGCTGCAGCCTGGTCGCGCGACGATCCAGGGCGTGCTCGAAGAGCGTATCGGCCGCATGCTGCAGGAGAAAGTGCGGCTGGCGGGAGCGGGACG
>QHXY01000086.1:578-937 GCA_003223145.1 Acidobacteriota bacterium | reverse complement strand
ACCCTTGTCGAAGAACGCGGTCTCGTACTCGTCCCCCTCGACGACGAAATCCTCACCGCCGCCCAGGCTGTAGGATCGGTTGAAGTTCCGCAGGACCCCGCCCACCAGGAAAGACGGGTCGCGCCCCGCGGAGGAGAGGACCCAGGACATGAGACCGGCGGTGGTAGTCTTACCGTGGGTGCCGGCCACCACGATGGAGCGCCGCCCCTCAAGGAACAGCCGGCCGATCGCCTGGGGCATGCTCAGAAACGGGATGCCGCGCTCGGCCGCGGCCACCGCCTCCGGATTGGCCCGTGTCGCGATGTTTCCGATCACAACCAGATCGGGACGGTCGTCCAGGTGCTGCGCGCTGTATCCCT
>QHXY01000086.1:0-393 GCA_003223145.1 Acidobacteriota bacterium | reverse complement strand
GGGAAGTTCGGGAGGCGCTACTGGCCGGCCTGTGTCACGTCCAGGTTCTCATCGGTGATTAGGCCGATCTGGGCGCCGCCTTCTTTAATCCTGTCCAGGACGTTGACGACATCCTGATAATTCAGATCGGCGTCGGCCTGGAAGAATACGACCTTCTCGCGCCGCCCCTTCATCAGCTCGGTCACTCGATCCCTGACGCCGTCGAGACCCCCGGGGATCTCCTCCCGGTTCAGGAAGACCTTCGGTGGATTGTCGGGCCCCTTGACACTGATGATCAGCTGCTCCGTGGGATCGGGAGGGGGAGCAGTCGTTGGATCCTTCGGCGGCACGGCGACATCGAGGGCCCGGCTGAGCATCGGCGTGACCACCATGAAGATGATTAGGAGCACCAGG
>QHXY01000085.1 GCA_003223145.1 Acidobacteriota bacterium | reverse complement strand
TCTTCTTGGCATACGGCAGGTTGATGGTGATCCCCTCCTGCAGCATCGGCGTGACCACCATGAAGATGATCAGGAGCACCAGGCAGATGTCGACAAAGGGGGTGACGTTGATGTCCGAGTTCAGCCCTTTGCCGCCGGTTTGCATCGCCATGGCTACTTGTTGACCTGCGATGACTGGCGCTTCAGGAAGAAGTCGACCAGCTCCGACGAGGAGTTGGCCATCTCGATCCCGAAGAACTCCACCTGCCCCTGGAAGTAGTTGAACATCCAGACCGCCGGGATCGCCACGGCCAGACCGACCGCGGTGGTGATGAGCGCCTCCGCGATGCCCGCGGAGACCGCGCCGATGCCGCCCGAGCCTGTTTTCGCCATACCGGTAAACGCATTGATGATGCCGACGACCGTGCCGAACAGGCCGACGAAGGGGGCCGTCGCGCCGATGGTGGCCAGACCACCCAGACCGCGTTTCATCTCGGCCGTGGTCAGGGCGGCGGCGCGCTCGACCGCGAGCCGCACCGACTCCACGGCGTCGTGCGCCGGCTGGTCGGTCTTCTCGAAGATGAACTGCTGCAGGCCGGCCGCCAGGACCTTCGCCAGGTGGCTCTTGTTGAAGCGCTTGGCGGTCTGCACCGCCAGCTCGTAGTTGCCCTCCCGCAGCGCCTTGGTCGCCACGGGCAGGTAGTCGATCGACTGCTTCTTGGCGGCCCGGAACAGCATGAACCGCTCGATAAACAGCCCGAGCGAATAGATCGACATGAGGATGAGGAAGATGGCGACCGTCTTCGCCAGGAACCCCATCTGCATCCAGATTTCAAGTACCGATGTGCCCATCATGTGCGGATGTCCTCCTTCATTGCAGCACGAAATCGACCACGATCGTGAAATACACGTCCACCGGCTTGCCGTTCTGCAGGCCCGGCTTGTAGCGCCACTGCTTCACCGCCGCGATCGCCGCCTCGTCGAAGCCGAACTTCGAGCCCGGCGAGCGCAGCACCTGGATCTCTCCCACCGTGCCGTCCTTCTTGATCACCGCCTGCAGGATCACCTGCCCCGAGACCTTGGCCTTGCGGGCGATTTCCGGATAGGTCGGCTGCTTCTTCGACCCGGGTACCAGCTCCGGGTTGGTGACACCGCCGATGCCGGCGTAAAGCGGCTGGTCCAGCATGCCGCCGTCGACACCCCCGAGCATGCCGCCGAGGACGCCGCCGACTACCCCGCCGACCACCCCGCCGGGCACGCCGCCCTCGACCCCGCCCTCGACCCCGGCATCGACGCCGTCGTCCTCACTGGTGTCTTCCGGGGCGGTGATCGGCACCGGCTTCTCCTCGGGGACTATCTTCGGCTGCACGATCTCGACCGGCTTCGGGATCTCCTTCGGTTTGATCTCCGTCGTCTTCTTGTGCCGGGCCGGCGGCGGCGGTGGCGGCGGCGGTGGCGGCGGGGCGGACACGAACGAGATCGTGATGGGCGGAGGCGGGACCGATTCGACCGACATGAACGAGGCGAGGATGAGTCCTCCGAAGACGACGCCGTGCAGAACCAGCGCCATCGGCACCGTCAGCCATCGCTGCGTCCGGCGCTTCTGCCTCGTGGAGAAGACCATCGAGTCGAACAACGGTCACCTCATCCCTTCTTGGCCATCGCCTTCTTGCGCTGTTCCAGCGACAGCTTCATGAACTTGTCCGCTTCCTGGTTGTACTTCTGGAAGTCATCCATGTTGCCGCCGAGCTGCGCCACCTTCGCCTACTCCCGGTACATGAGATTGATGTAGGACGTCGCCTCGAAGTAGTCCTCGCGCAGGTCCGCCGCCCGCTGCAGGTAGTCAAGCCCCATGTCGACCATCTGCTTGCGGGCGTCCAGCTCCATGGTGATCCCTGAGTGGTACACCTTGTCCCAGCACAGCACCCCGATCGTGTACAGCGCCTCCGGGTTGTCCTTGTCGATCTCCGCCCGTTTCTTGTACCACTCGAGGGACGACTCGAAGTCGCCCTTCTTGGCGTAAATCATCCCCAGAGTCTGGGCGAGTCGGGCGCTCACCGCCGGATCGCCGGCGCGCTCCTTCATCTCCGCCTCGAAGAACTTGGCCGCGTCGTCGTAGCGCTCGGCCTGCAGGTAGACGGTGAGGAGCTGGTTCTTGCCATCCTCGTCGTCGGGCTGGTAGCTGAGGTAGCGCGTCAGGTTGTCGATCGCCTGCTGTGAGAAGTATTGGTCCTTGGGGTGCTTCGAGCCGGGCTTGTAAAGACCCATGAAGGCCAGGCCGGCGTTGTGATAGGCGATCGGCAGCTCGGGATCCAGGTACAGGGAGTAGCGGTACCACTCGACTGCCTTCTGGAAGTCCTGCGCCTTGTAGAAGTCGTTCCCCTGCTTGGCCGCGAAATTCGCCTTCAGATGATCCACGGTGCCCTGACAGCCCGTCCCGGCGATGCCCAGTGCGGCGACAGCCAACACAAGCAACCGGCGGTAACCTCTCATCAGCCGTGCTCCACGCGCCGCGCCACCGGCGCTGCGCCTGCCGTCGTGCAGGTGCTCAATTGATGCGGACGGAATCGGTGTTCCCCACCGGCCCGGCCCGAATCTTAGCCCGATCCTACCCGATTTGCCAAGCGGCGCAAGAGCCCTGTGGGGGTCCGCGCCGAGTTGCCTCTGCATTCTCCCCGCAGACGCGGACGGTCGCGGCCGGGCAAGAAAAAGCCGCCGCCCCCCTCAGGGGGAGCGGCGGCCGCAGGAATGAACGCGACAGATCGGGGAGCGTCAGGCCCCCATCAACTGGCTGCGCATGCCCTCGAGGGTCAGGCGCAGCTTGAGCAGCGCCTCGCGCTCCAGTTGTCGCACACGCTCCTTGCTGAGCTTCAGGATGCGTGACACGGCCTCGAGCGTCAGCTCGCTGCCGTCGCGCATTCCGAAACGCCGCTCGAGAATGTAGCGCTCCCGCGCCGGAAGCTCGCGCAGGGCCTTGTTAAGAATCCTGTCCACCTCGGCCTTGAGGATCAGCCGCTCCTGACGGAAGGAGTCGGGATCGGAAATGAACGCCTCGAGACGCGCGTCCTCGTTCGGGGAGATGAAGTCATCATAGCTGGTCGTGTGCGGAAGTAGTTGACGCCACATAACGGCCTCCTTTCCCTCGCCCTGCGTGCGTAGCAACATCCTTGCCAGCACCACCGACCGCTGCACGGGACACTGGCCTGCGGGCCGAACTCAGCGCCGAGCAGGTCGTGAACCGGCTGGTTTGCAGGAATTTGGGCCGACCGAAGGGAGTGTCTGGGATTTTGGATCAATGGCTGGGCGGCACCGCAGGGCCCTCCATGAGCCCGGCCACCCGGCCTTTTTGACGCACCCAGGCGACACCATGACTTTTTGACAGGCCAGTCCCGGCTCCGGTAGCATGCCGCCTCCGGTTCGGACCATGGAGCGGAGACCTTGACGTGCCGCGTCGCGCGAAAGCCGAGGAGAGGGCCAGGGTCGCGGCAATCCTGCAGGCGTTGCATGGGGCCCGCCCCGAGCCGCGGGTGGAGCTGGATCACGACTCCCCCTTCCAGCTGCTGATCGCCACCATCCTGTCGGCCCAATGCACCGACGAGCGCGTCAACAAGGTCACTCCCGCGCTGTTCCGCGCCTACCCCGACGCCGCCGCGTTGGCGCGCGCCTCCCTGCCGGGCCTCGAGAAGCTCATCCGCTCCACGGGCTTCTTCCGCGCCAAGGCGCGCTCGATCAAGACGTGCAGCCAGGCGCTGATCGAGCGCCACCGGGGGGAGGTGCCGCGCACGATGGAGGAGATGACCCGTCTGCCCGGTGTCGGGCGCAAGACGGCGAACGTCGTTCTCGGGGCCGGTTACCGCATTGCTTCGGGGATCGTGGTCGACACGCACATGGCGCGCGTCGCCCGGAGGCTCCGCCTGACGAAGAACACCGATCCGGTCAAGATCGAGCGGGACCTCATGGCGCTCATCCCCGAGACCGAATGGATCTTCTTCTCGATCGCCATGATCCTGCACGGCCGCTACGTCTGCCAGGCGCGCCTGCCGCGCTGCGGCGCCTGTCCGCTACGCCCACACTGCCCGTCACGGGATCTGGAGGCCAAACGCTCCTAGCTTTTCGGCGCGCCGCCCGGGGGTTCGTCGTCCGGGCCCAGATCGAAGCGGATGCCGACCTTTTCCGCCTCGTTCATGGCCCGGCGGACGAGCCGCCGCTCCCGCAGGCGGCGCAGCAGGCGGCGGACCCAGAGGCTTTCGGCGCTCAGGATCGTCAGGCCGGGGAGAAGAAAAAGCAGACCGGGGCCGGGAAGGAAGAGGAGAGCGAACCCGAGCCCCGTCAGGGCCCAGCCGAAAGTCAGCCGGACAAGGCGCCAAGCCTTCTTCTTGCCGCTTTCGAAGTCCATCCACGCGGTCCCGCCGGTCCGGTCAGCTCCTCGGTGAGAAACCCTGCAGTGCCTCCTCACCGAGCTGCCCGACGTAGATCAGCCGGGCCTCCCCTTCGAGGCGCACGCCGGACGCCCGCCGCGGCGGTCCCTCGAAGCGCACCGTGAGGACCGCGCCCGAACGAGCCCGCAGGACCACGGGCGACGACGCCTTGCCCGAAGCAACCGCCGCGAGCGCCGCGGCAACGGAGCCGGTGCCGCAGGCCAGCGTCTCTCCCTCCACTCCCCTCTCGTAGGTCCGGATCGACAGGGATCCGCCTGCGCCGGGCTGGACGAAGTCGACGTTCGTCCCCGCCGGCGCGAAGCGCGGGTGGGAGCGCAGCGCGCGGGCGAGCGTGTCGATCGAGCCCGATTCCGCGAACGGGCGGAAGACGACGAAGTGAGGCACGCCGGTGTCGACCCAGACGCCGCGAAATTTTTCGCTCGCCACCTCGACCTCGACCGAGTCGTCGAATCCCTGCGGGTCGCGCATCTCGAAGGATACCTGGGCCCCCTTCACCTCGGCGCGGTGGACCATCACCGAGGTCTCGACCGTCATACGCGCCGGCGCGATTCCCTTCAGGTATGCCAGCCGGGCGGCGCAGCGCGCGCCGTTGCCGCAGAAGGTGGGCTCGCCGTCCGGATTGAAGAAGGCGGCGCGCACATTGGCGACCGTCGAAGGCTCCAGGAGGACGACCCCGTCGGCGCCCACCGACAGGGCCCGGGTGCAGATATGGCGGACCAGGTCGCCGAAGCGCTCCCCCTTCAGGACTCCTGCGCGGTTGTCGAACAGGACGAAGTCGTTGCCGGCGCCGGACATCTTGAAGAACTCCATTTCGGGCGGAGTCATGGTCATCTCCCGGGCGACGCACCCTCCGGGGCGGCCCCCTCCCCGACCGGACGCATCTCCGACTGCTCGTCCGAGCGGGGGCTCTCGTTGGGCGGGCTCGCCCCGTCGACCGCGGTCACCGCGTAATGATAGCGCACGCCGGGGGACGCCGCGGCATCCGCGAACGACGTCTCGGCCGCGCCGACCTCGCCCAGCAGGACCCATTCCGATGACCGGACCTCGACCGCCGCCGCCAGGCCGGTCGGTGCCTTCGGCGGATAGATGTCGAGCGGCCGGACCTCCCCCAAGGCGCTTGGCGGGCTCTCGCGCAGGGGAGGCGGCGGGGAGGGAAGCGCCCGCACCGTGTAACGGTAGGTCTCGCCGTACTGGAACGATTTGTCCACATAGGCGTGCTCCGGGATCGGCGTCGAGTTCAGCGGCACCCGCGGCTCGCTCGCCTGCGCCGCGGATCGGCGGTAGACGTTGTACAGCTCCCCCTTTCTGTCCGGGTCGCGCGGCTCCCACGCGAGACGCACTTCGCCCTCGGCCGTCGCGACGGTGAGATGGACGGGGGCGGCCGGCGACTCCGTCACCTCGATGTCGATCGGCACCGTCATGAGCGATTTTTGCCCACGCTCGTCGACCACCTGGATGCCGTACATGAAATGGCCCCCCTTGGAGGCACCCGGCTCGGTGAGGGCCTGCGTGTCCCGAAACTCCAGGTGGCCATCGGGCGCCGCCTGCTGCAGCGCGCTCCCGGTGAGCGCCCCGATCAGCTTCGCCTCTTTCTGGAAGGTCGCCACCAGGTAACGGGCCGAGACCATCCCGGGCCGCAGGGTCGCCGTCGGCGGCATCCTCAGGATGCGCACCGTCGCGCCGGGCCCCAGCGGGGTCCCGTCGGACCGCGACAGAGACAGGTTCGCCTCGACCACGATGTCGCCTCCCACCTGGCGTACCTGGACGTTCTGCGCCGGGCGGGGCAGGATGCGCACGGGGGCCTGGGGCGGCCCCTTCTTGCCACAGCCGGCGCCCAGGAGCGCGGCGGCAAGACCCAGCGCGACAGACATTCCCCGCAGACGAGCGGCGCGGCGGGCGGGCAGGCGGGAGACGGGCACGTTACAGGATGTAGCGGCTCAGGTCCTGGTCCTTCACGATGTCGGCCAGCATTCTGCGGACATAGTCGGCGTCGATCGTGACCTTCCTTTCCTTCATCTCGGGGGCGTCGAACGAGACGGTGTCCAGGAGCTTCTCCATGATGGTGTGCAGACGCCGCGCCCCGATGTTCTCGGACTGCTGGTTCACCTGGGCGGCGAGCTCGGCAATCGTCCGGATGGCGTCCTCCTTGAACTGCAGCTCGATCCCCTCCGTCAGGAGGAGCGCCCTGTACTGCTTGATCAGGGCGTTCTTCGGCTCGGTCAGGATGCGCACGAACTCCGGCACGCCGAGCGACGAGAGCTCCACGCGGATCGGGAAGCGACCCTGCAGCTCCGGGATCAGGTCGGACGGCTTGCTGACGTGGAAGGCGCCGGAGGCGATGAACAGGATGTGGTCGGTGCGCACCATGCCGTGCTTGGTGCTGACGCGCGTCCCCTCGACCAGGGGCAGCAGGTCGCGCTGCACTCCCTCGCGGCTGACGTCGGGTCCGCTGCCGCGCTCCCGCCCGGCGACCTTGTCGATCTCGTCGATGAAGACGATCCCGGACTGCTCGACGCGCTCGAGCGCCTCGCGCTTGGCCGCGTCGACATCGATCAGCTTCTCCTCCTCCTCGCGCTGCAGGATCTCACGGGCCTCTCCGACCGCGACCCGCCGCGACTTCTTCCGACCGCCGAACAGGCCGCCCAACGACTCGCGCAAGTTGATGTCCATCTCCTCCAGGCCCCCGGCGCCGAAAATGCGGAACGCCGGGAACGAGTCCTGTTTCACCTCGATCTCGACGGGGTGGTCCTCCAGCAGCCCGTCGCGGAGCTGCTGGCGGAACTTCTCGCGGGTGCGCTGGCACTGCTCGTGCGCGTCCGGCTCGGCCAGGTCGCGCGACGGGCCCGGCGGCGGCAGGAGAATGTCGAGCAGGGCTTCCTCGACGTGGGCCCGGGCCACCTGCCCGACCTCGCGGGCGCGCTCGGTCTTGACCATTTCGACGGCGATGTCCGCCAGATCGCGCACCATCGACTCGACATCGCGGCCGACGTAGCCGACCTCGGTGTACTTCGAGGCCTCCACCTTGATGAACGGCGAGTTCGCCAGCCGCGCCAGGCGGCGCGCGATCTCCGTCTTGCCGACGCCCGTCGGGCCGATCATGATGATGTTCTTCGGGGCCACCTCCTCGGCCATCTCGGGCGGCAGCTTCAGCCGCCGCACCCGGTTGCGCAGGGCGATGGCGACGGCCCGCTTCGCCTTCTCCTGGCCGACGATGTAGCGGTCGAGCGCCTCGACCACCTGGCGTGGAGTCAGCTCCGCGGGCGGCTCGGCCACATCGGTCCCGCCCGAGTCCGCGGCCGCGACGGGGAGGCGCCCCGCCTTCACAGCTCCTCCACCACGATGCGATCGTTGGTGAAAATGTCGATCTCCCCCGCGATCTTCAGGGCCTCCTCCGTGATCTCGCGCGCCCCGAGCTCGGTCCTGCGCGCCAGCGCCCGGGCCGCCGCCAGGGCGCACGGCCCCCCCGAGCCGACCGCCACGAACCCGTCGTCCGGCTCGATCAGATCGCCCGTCCCGGAGAGCAGGAAGGAGCGCTTGTCCGAGGCAACCAGGAGAAGCGCCTCCAGGCGGCGCAGGGCGCGGTCGGTGCGCCAGTCGCGCGCCAGCTCCACCGCCGCCCGCTCCAGATTGCCGTGGTACTCCTCGAGCTTGGCCTCGAAGCGCGTGAACAGGGCGAAGCCGTCCGCCGCCCCTCCGGCGAAGCCGGCGAGGATCGAGTCGCGGTACAGACGCCGGATCTTGCGCGCCCCATGCTTCATGACGGTGCGATCGAGAGTGACCTGGCCGTCCGATCCCATCGCCACCTTGCCGCGGTGGCGGACGCACAGGACCGTGGTGGCGTGGATTTTCACCCGGGCATTATCGTGGAAGAGCAGCGCACCGTCAACGCGCCGCCAGACGGGCCCGGGCGTCGACCACAAACGACGAGGCCCGGTCCGGCCCCGCCAGCAGCGGGTTGATGTCCACCTGCTCGATCTCCGGGTGCTCCGTCGCCATCTGCCCCAGGCGGAGGAGCGCCTCGACCAGGAAATCCTCGTCCGCCTTCGGCCCGCCGCGCGCTCCCTCGAGCAGCGGGTGGCCCTTGATGCCCCGCACCATGTCGCGCGCCTCGACGTCGGTGATCGGCAGGATGCGGAACACCACGTCGTGCATCACCTCCACGAAGATGCCGCCGAGACCGAACATCAGCATGGCGCCCAGGATCGGGTCGCGCGCGATCCCCAGGATCGTCTCGCGTCCGCCCCGCACCATCGCCTGGACCTGGAACCGGAGATCCGGCCGGCGCAACGCCCGCCGCATCGCCGCGCAGGCCTCCTCGACCTCCGGCGCGCTGCGCAGGTCGAGCCGCACCGCGCCGGCCTCCGTCTTGTGCACCAGGCTCTCGGCGACGCCCTTGAGGACCACCGGGAAGCCGATCTGCGCCGCGGCGGCGGCCGCCTGCCTCTCGTCAGCCGCCATCTTCGACGGCGCCAGCGGCAGACCGTAGGCGCTCAGGAGCCGTTCGGTCTCCTCCGGCAGCAGGACGGATCGTCCCGCCGACGCCACCGCCCGCAGGACCGCGCTGGCGGCCTCCTGGTCGACCGGGAAGGTGCGGTGCGTTCCTTCGGGGCGCTCCCGCATGCGCCTGTAGCGGTCGAGACCGGCCATGGCGCGGGCGGCCTCCTCCGGGAACAGGTAGACCGGGACACCGGCGCGCCGCAGCTCCTCGACGCCCTGCTTGCCCTGCTCCTTGCCCATGAAGCAGGTCAGGATCGGCAGGCCGGCGCCGCGGGCCGCCGCGATGATGGCGCGCGCCACCTCGACCGCATTGATCATGATCGGCGACACGAAGATCACCATCAGCCCATCGAGTCCCGGGTCGTCTTTCAGGATGCCGAGGGCCGCGGCGTAGCTGGTCGCGTCCGCCGCGGCCACCATGTCGACCGGATTGCGGACGCTCGCCTCGGGGACGAGCACGCGCCGCAGCGCTGTCTGGGTCGCCGCCGGCAGCTCGACGACCTCGAGCCCGAGGGTGGCGCAGGCATCGGTCGCCATGATCGCCGGCCCGCCCGCGTTGGTCAGAATGCCGATCCGATTGCCCTTCGGCAGCCGCTCGTGGGCGAAGGCGGTCGCCAGGGTGAACATCTCGCTCATCGACTCGACCCGGATGACGCCCGCCTGATCGAGCAGGGTGTCGTACGCCGCCCCCGCGCCCGCCAGCGCCCCGGTGTGCGAGAAGGCGGCACGCGCGCCCGCCGCGGTGCGCCCCGACTTCACCGCCAGGATCGGCTTCACCCGAGTGACCCGCCGTGCGATCGACAGGAAGCGCGCCGGATTGCCGAACGACTCGAGGTACATCAGGATGACGTTGACCCGCGCGTCGTTTTCCCAGGCCTCGATCAGGTCGTTACCGAGCCCGATGTCGTGCGCGTGCGCCAGGATCACCTCGCCGAGCGCCCCGCTCTGCGACATGAAGCCGACCGACCCCGGCTCCGGGCGCGTCGCCGCGAATGTGGCGTTCATCCTGATCTCGGGGTCGGTGTTGATGACCCCCATGCAGTTCGGCCCGACCATCCGGATCCCGGCCGGGCGGATCCGGTCCCGGATGGCCCGCTCGGCGCGCTCCCCTTCCTCGCCGACCTCCTTGAACCCCGCGGTGATCACCACCAGCCCCCGCACCTGCCTGGCGATGGCGTCCTCCACCACACGCGGCACGATCTCCTTCGGCACGACGATCACCGCCAGGTCGACCGGGTCGGGGATGTCGCGCAGGCTCGGGTAGCACTTGATGGAATGGACCGAGGCCGCGTTCGGGTTCACCGGGAAGATCGGGCCCGTGAAGCCGGAGCGCACCAGGTTGTGCAGGATCTCCCGCCCGATCGACTGCGGGTGGCGCGAGGCGCCCACCACCGCGATCGACCGCGGGCGGAGGATGGCGGAAAGCGAACGGTCCATGGCGTTCTCCCCCGGCCGGCGCGGCCTCGCTTACAATGAGCCGATGACCCCCGAGACGGCGCCGATTCTCGGCAGGATGCTCCTGTTCGCCGGAATCGTCCTGGCCGCCGCCGGGCTCTGCCTGCTGCTCGCGCCACGGCTGCCCGCGTTCCTCGGCCGCCTGCCCGGCGACTTCCAGTGGGGCCGCGGCAACCTGCGGGTCTATTTCCCGCTCGCGACCTGCCTGCTCATCAGCCTCGTCCTGACCCTGATCGCCTGGCTGATCTCGCTGCTGCGGCGCTGAGCGCCACCGTCAGCGCGACACGTCCCGCACGACTTCCTCCATGATGCGGGCTCCCCGCACGACGTTGTCGACCGAGATCCTCTCGTCGTTGCCGTGCGCCCGGTTCTGCTCCGACTCATCCAGGACATAAGGCTCGAAGCCGTACGCCTGGATCCCCAGCGGCCGCATCAGCGCGCTTTCGGTCCAGCCGGTCAGGATCGTCGGGGCCAGCACCGTATCCGGATGATGCCGGGCGCGGGCCCGTTCGATCGCCCGCATCAGATCCGACTCCACCGGCGAGGCGGTCGCCGGGACGTAGGTGCCGACGGTCTCCACGGTCACGCCCGGCTCCTCGACCACCTTCTTGATCTCCGCCAGGAAGGCGGCCGGGTCCTGCCCCGGCAGCAGCCGGATGTCGACGCGCGCCTCCGCCGCGGTCGGGATGATGTTCGTCTGCGGCGCCCCCTGCAGCATGGTGATCGCGATCGTGTTGCGCAGGATGGCGTTGAGCAGCGGGTCGGCCTCGAGGCTGCTGCGGAACTCCGGGTCCTTGAGGGCCTCGCGCACGTTGCGGTACTTCTCCGCGCGGCCGGCGGGCTGCGCCGCGGCGCGCGCCTTGAAATAGGCGTCCGCGGCGGGGATCACCTGCATCGGCGTGTCGTAGCGCGACAGACGCTCGAGCGAACGCAACAGCGCCAGGACCGCGTTGTCCCTGGCGAACGGCTGCGATCCGTGGCCCGGGCGGCCGCGCGCCGTGATCTTGACCCACATCGGGCACTTCTCGGTCACCCCGACGTCGTACGATCTCGCCTTCCCGTCCACCTCGTCGATCACGCCCCCCTCGTTGAGCATGAACTCGGCGTCCTTCACAAGGTCGGGGCGCTGGTCCACGACCCACTGCGCTCCCAGCGCGCCCACCTCCTCGTCGGCCGTGGCCAGGAAGATCAGGTCGCGCGACAGACCGCCGCCCGAGCGCTTGACGTTGACCATCGCCGCCGCCTCCAGCAGGCCGGTCGACTTCATGTCGAGCGCGCCCCGCCCGTAGAGGAAGCCGTCCTTCTGGATGCCGGCGAACGGATCGACCGACCAGTATGGCCGCTCGACGTTGACCACGTCCATGTGGTTCGCAAGAAGGAGCGGCCGTTTCGTCCCGTTCCCCTTCAGGCGCGCCACCAGGTCGGCGCGCCCCGGCGCGAACTCGAAGATCTCGGACGGGATCCCCTCCCGGTCGAACCATTCCTTGAAGAAACGCGCCGCCTTCAGCTCGTTGCCCGGCGGGTTGCTGGTGTCGATCCGGAGGTAATCGCGCAACAGTGCGACGATCTCGTCGTCCTGCAGCGGCGACTTGCCGCCCGGGGCCGGCGCCTTCGCCCCCAGCGTCAGCGCCAGGAAAGCGGCCGCCAGGATCACCGCCGGCACCCACGCCGCCGCCACACGCCGCTCCGTCATCGCGCCTCCGCTAAGGACGCCCTTTCTACCTCAGGATGACCGGCGAAACAAGCGCCGGGCGGCGTCGCTGCGCGCCCGGGCGCGCCTTGACACCGGGCCGCGCCGCTCCATAGCATGTCGCGACCTCGGAGGCCTCCCATGCCGGCGCCGCAGCGCGAACGCAACCTGGATCTCTCGATCGGCGCGATCTCCCTGGCGCTGTTCGCCGTCTCGATCGGCGTGCTGATCTGGTTCCTGGTCGCACAGATCGACAATCCCGAGCCGGTGCCGGACTCGATCCACCGCCAGCTGGAGCGTCTCACCGACGGGCAGGGTGATGCCCGCGCCACTTTCGATATCCTTCTGATCCTGCTGTGGGGGTTCCTGCACTCGTTCATGACCCGGCCGCGCTTCAAGGTGCACTTGCAGAAAGTCATGCGGCCGCACCTGGAGCCGGCCGTCTACTCCATCGTCGCGAGCGCCGGGCTGATCGCCGTCTGCCTGCTGTACCGCCCGATCCCCCGCGAGGTGTACGCCCTGGAGGGCGGCCCGGCCCTGATGATGCGTCTTCTGTTCTACGCCGGCTGGGGTCTGTTCCTGTACTGCTGGTTCCATCTCGACCTGCTGGAGGTCGTCGGGCTGCGTCCGATCTTCTCCTATCTCGACAGCGCCGGCAGACCGCTCGAGCCGTTCCGACCCACCGGTCCCTTCCTGTGGGTGCGTCATCCCGTCGAGCTGGCTTTTTTGATCGCCTTCTGGGCGGCTCCGCACATGAGCGTCGGTCACCTCCTGTTCGCCTGCGTCATGACCTTCTACACCTTCCTCGGGATCGACCACGAGGACCGCCGGATGCTCGAGCTGCACGGCGCCGGGTACGCCGAGTACATGAAGAAGGTCCCCCAGATCCTGCCGCTGCCGCGTTGAACGACCACCCTCTTCGCTCGCGTCTGGCGCTTGGGTCCCTGCTCGTCGTGTCGTTCCTGTGCTGTCTGCCGGCGGCCGACGCACCGTTCACCTACGACGAGCACGCCGGGATCGAGGAGAACCGCGTGGTCCACACCGGCTCCTCCCTGGGGGAAGCGCTTGCCTACCGCTACTCGCCCGACCAGGCACGGCCGCTTTTCTTCGCCTCGCTCCTCTTGGACGCGGATCTGTGGGGCATGCAGCCGCGCGGCTTCCGCCTGACCGGCTTCCTGCTCCATCTCGTGTGCGGGGCGCTCTTGTATCTGCTGCTGAAGCGTCCGCCCGGCACGGCTC
>QHXY01000407.1 GCA_003223145.1 Acidobacteriota bacterium | reverse complement strand
GCGGCGGCGTCCAGGGCCTCCTGCATGTGTCGGAGATGGGCTGGTCGCGGGTGGGGAATCCGCTGGACGTGGTCCGGCCGGGCGACACGATCACGGTCAAGGTGCTGCGCGTGGACGGCGAGGGCGGCGGCGGAAAGATCTCTCTCGGCCTGAAGCAGTTGCAGGCCGATCCCTGGACGACGGTGGCCGAGAAGTACCGGGTCGGCCAGGCGCTGGCGGGGAAGGTCACCCGGGTCGCCGGCTTCGGCGTCTTCGTGGAGATCGAGCCGGGGGTCGAGGCGTTGGCCCACGTGTCGGCGTTCGCGCCCACGGGGAAGAAGGACGGATGGAAGACGGCCGCTCCGCCCGGTGCCGTGGTGGCGGTCGAGATCCTGAGCATCGACCTGGAACGGAAGAGGATCGGCGTCGCGGTGCTGGAGGCCGGCAGCGTGAGGGCCGAGGGCGTGACGGGGGGGGCCGCGAGTGCGACGGGGGGTGCGGCCGGGTCCGGCGCCCCGCAGCCGCCGGCCCGGGTGGAGATCGTGGCGGGGGCCCGCCTCACGGGCAAGGTGGAGCGGCTCGAGACCTACGGCGTCTTCGTCTTCCTGGCGCCCGGACGCACCGGCCTCATCCATATCTCGGAGACCGGTGTCGACAGGGGGGGCGATATCAAGAAGGCGTTCCCGATCGGGAGCGACATCGAGGTGATCGTCCTGGAGGTCGACCCGGCGGGGCGGCGGATCCAGCTGAGCCGCAAGGCGGTCCTCGAGGCCGGCGAGAAGCGCGAGGTCCGCGAGTACGTCGAGCAGCAGGAGCATGCGCAGCCCGAGAGCTTCGGCTCGCTCGCCGACAAGCTGCGCGCCGCGATGCGGCCGCCCAGGAAGTAGGGACGCGGGGCGATCGCAGGTCAGGGTGCGGTCATGACGGCACGACACGGCAGAGCGCGGCGCCGAACGGCTCCGCCGCTGGCCTCTCTTCTCATAGTGGTGGGCTGCGCGGTCGGCGCCGCGCGCGCGCAGGCGCCCGGCACTTTCACCTGGGAATGGAAGCCGTTCGGGTTGCAGGGCGTGCTGGTGCGCTCGCTGGCTGCGGCGCCTTCGTTGCTGTGTGCGGGGACCCAGGGGCGCGGGATTCTCTGCCTGGATCTGTCCGCGACCTGGAACGGTTGGCGGGCGGCAGGGCTCGACGGCGCCACGATCACCTGGATCTGGATCGATCCGGCGCGCGAGCAGGTGCGCTTCGCCGCCTGCCCCGGATCGGCCGGCTTCCACCGCCTGTATCGGACGCTCGACGGCGGCGCCAGCTGGACGCCGATCGACGCCGGGTTCCCGGGTGGATTCCCGCCGTATGTCTATGCCGTCCAGGGCGTCCCCGGAGCCCCGACCGTGTTCGCCGCGGGTGGCGGCATCTGGAGATCCGACGATCTCGGGGCGACGTGGACTCTCCTCGGCGCCGCGCCGGGCGAGGACTGCCTGGAGATTGCCCCGACCGACCCGCGCACAATCTGGTCGGGAGGCGAGACGGCGATCTTCAGCGGTTTCACCCTGCAGTCACGCGACGGCGGGGCGACCTGGAAGACCGTGTGGGACTCGCATCTGATCGGTGACAACCAGACATCGGACGTCTCGGCCCACCCGCTGCTGCACGGCCTGGCGATCACCGGGCACGAGGGGTTCGTCCTGCGGACCACCGACAACGGCAACACCTTCAGCGAGGTGCTCTCGGCCCCGGCCCGCTTCTTCCTCGATTGGGACGCCGCCAACCCGTCCCGCGCCTACGCCGCCGGATCGCCGAACGGGGGTGGGGCGTACGCCTTCGTCAGCCGTGACTTGGGCGCGACCTGGCAGGAGATCACCGGGACGGTCCTCGCGAATCGGACCGTCTTACGGCTGGAGGCCGACGACACGCGGCTCGGCGTGGTCTACGCCGCCACCGACGACGGCGTCTGGCGTCATTACGCTGGAGGTATCCCGGCCTGCCTTGACAATCGGGGTGGGCTAGAGGCGCTGGTCCTGTGGCCCGGGGTCTGCCCGCCCGTCGGCTCGCAGTGGCCGGTGATCCCGGGGGATGCCATCGCCTTCGACCCGGCCGGCGTGAGGAGGGAAGCGGATCGCATCAATCTCGGCGAGGTGGAGTGTCTGATCGCCGGCGGCGATGTCGCGTTCACGACGATCGACACGCCGGAGCCGGCGCCCGGAAAAGCGATCGCGATCCTGGCCCGTCCCGCCGGCGCGCTCGACTACGGTGCATCGAGCGATGGTCTGCCGCGTCTCCCCGCGGCCGGCGACTGCGGGACCCCTGGCCAATGAAGGTGGCGTCCTCTGGCCTCCCACGCCGTTCCGCCATCCACCCGTAGAGCGGCTTTCAGGCCGATGCCTTGCGGCGCTGCTGTGAAACAATCCGACACAACGCCCGAAGCGCCCGATTCACCGACTTCGAGTCGCGAAAGACACGCGCGACATCGGGAGCAAGGACGATAACGTTGGTCCGCGCCTTGAATCGTTTCGCATACTTCCCTCGAATGCCCCGCGAGAAGTCGTATTCCTTGAGCATCCCGGGCTCTCGCACTGCCCGCCTAGCTTTCTTCATATTGCCTTCTCTCGCGCCTGGCGGCGAGCCGGGCGCTGATGATGCGGATCCGGTCACCACGCTCGGTGTAGGCGACGACCAGCAGCCGACCACGGCGCGATCGTCCGACAATGATGAACCGATGCTCGCCGGTCGAGTGCAGCGGATCTTGAATGGTCATGGAAAGCGGATCGCCGAAGACCGTGGCAGCCTCCTCGAAGCCGACTCGATGCGCCCTGACGTTGGTTCGGGCTTTCTCGGGGTCCCACTCGAAGATGAGGCCCACTTGCTCCTCCGACGGTTGGAGCAAAGAGCAACCTCATTGCCAAGCGGGGTGTTGCGAACACTCGAGGATCCGTCCGGGCTCA
>QHXY01000404.1 GCA_003223145.1 Acidobacteriota bacterium | reverse complement strand
CGCCGCCAGCGTTCGCTCTGAGCCAGGATCAAACTCTCCATTTAAACTTGTGGCCCCGTAGGGCCGCTTGCTGAATGGTCAGCCTGATCTGGTATTGGTCTTGCTGAAGCTCAGATCTAACGGACGCACTATTCAGTTTTCAAAGAGCAAATTTCGCGAGGGCCGTATTCTAGGTCACGCGTTCAGGCGGTGTCAAGCCCCTGAATGCATTAATTTTCCCTTGATCGACCACGCATCCTTAATATAGGATAGTCACTGCGTGCTAGGGCTCAGTGGGCTGGGGTTCGCCCACTTTTTTGTTTTAAGGGGGCTCCCGGCCGAATGAATCCGGTCCTGGGGTAGAGCTGCATGAAGGCGGACATGTCCGAGGTCCTGGAGGGTGTCAGGCGGATGGCCCTGGAGATATTGGAGTACGCGGGAATGGAGCTGGTTCACCTCGAGATGAAGCGCGAGCCGGGCGGACACCTCGTGCGCCTATACATCGATAAGGACGGGGGCGTCACCCTTGATGACTGCTCTCTGGTCAGCCGTCAGCTTTCGGCTCAGCTCGACATCGTGGACCCGATCGAGGGGCGCTACACTCTCGAGGTTTCTTCGCCCGGACTCGATCGACCGTTGTTTACTGACCATGATTTTGCGCGCTTCGTGGGACGGCAGATCAGGCTCTCGACGCATGTCCCGCTCGACGGTCGCCGCAATTTTCAGGGGCGGCTCCAGGGCATCGTCGATGGGTGCGTGCGCATGACACTGCAGGAGGGCCGCGAGTTCTCCATCCCACGCGACCAGGTGGCCACGGCGCGTCTCGAAGTGGAAATCTAGACTTCGGAACAGAGCCAACCGGACAAGAGGACGTCACGAATGAGCAACGAGATCTTTCAGGCGATCGAACAGGTCGGCCGGGAGAAGGGCATCGAGGTCGACATCATCATCCAGGCTGTCGAGGACGCGTATGCCGCGGCCGCGAAGAAATACTTCCGCACTAAGGAAGACCTGGGCGCCAAGTTCGATCGGGAAACAGGTTCGCTGGCGGTCTTCGCCCGCAAGAAAATCGTTGAGGAAGTGACCAACCCGGATCTCGAGATCTCGCCGGACGACGCCCAGGATCTGGCCCTGCCCGCCAGCGAGGAGGGCATCGTCGAGATCCCGAAACCGAGGGAGGAGCTCGCGCAGCTCGGGCGCATCGCGGCGCAGGCGGCCAAGCAGATCATCTTCCAGAAGGTGCGCGAGGCGGAACGCGACAACGTGTACAAGGAGTACATCGGCCGCGTCGGTGAGCTGGTCAACGGTGTCGTGAAGCGCTTCGAGCGCGGCAATATCATCATCGATCTGGGCCGGACCGAGGGCCTGCTGCCCAAGAAGGAGCAGTCGAAGGCCGAGCGGTACAGCCAGGGAGATCGCGTGCGCGCCGTCATCGTCGACGTCGACCGCAATGCCAAAGGACCTCAGGTGATTGTCTCCCGGACTGACGAGCGGCTGCTGATCAAGCTGTTCGAGATGGAGGTCCCCGAGATTTACGACGGGACGGTCGCGATCGAGAGGGCCGTCCACGACCCAGGCGACCGCGCCAAGGTCGCGGTCCGCTCCAAAGATCGCTACGTCGATCCTGTGGGCGCGTGCGTCGGGATGAAGGGATCGCGCGTGCAGTCGATCATCCGCGAGCTGCGCGGCGAAAAGATTGATATCGTCGAATTCTCGGACGACGTGAGCGCCTTCGTGACCAACGCGCTGAATCCGGCCAAGATCAACCGCGTGCAGATCATCGACCCCGAAACGAAGACCCTCGAGGTGGTGGTCGACGACGAGCAGTTGTCCCTCGCCATCGGCAAGAAAGGCCAGAACGTGCGGCTGGCCTCCAGACTGGTCGGCTGGAAAATCGACATCAAGAGCGAGCAGGAAAAGAAACGTGAGGTCGAGGCTGAGATGGAGCGCATGGCCCGCGACAGCCGCGAGATGACCGTCCTCGAGGGCATCAGCGAGAAAACGGTGCAAAGGCTCCGGGAAGGGGGCGTCGGCAGCCTGGACGCCATCGTGGCCGCGCAGTTGGAGGGTCTCACCGGGATTCCGGGGATCGGGCCGAAGACCGCCGAGAAGATCATCGCGGCGGCCGAGGCCGGCCTGCAGGCACGGGCTGAGCGCGAGGAGGCTGAGCGGATCCAGCGCGAGCAGGAGGCGGAGCAGGAGGCCGCCAGACAGGCGGAGGAACAGGCCCGGCTGGCCGATGAGGCTGCCGCCGAGGAGGCGGCCCGGCAGGCGGAGGGCATGGCGGCCCAGGAGCGCGCCTCCCTCGAGGAGGAGCCCGGCGAGGATTCCGCGGGCGAGGTCCAGGACGAACCCGGGAAGGAGGACGAGGCAGCCGATGCTCCGGGAGTTGAGGAGGCGGCGACGTCGGAGCGCGGGGAGGACGGATAAATGGCGAAGATTCGGGTCGGTGATCTCGCGAAGGAGCTGAACCTCAAGTCGGGGGAAGTCCTGGCCCGCTTGCGTGAGATGGGCGCCGCGGTCAAGACAAACCTCAGCACGGTGGAGGAAGACCTGGCGCGTCGCCTCAGATCCGCGCTCACGGGGGCCGACAAGAAGCCGGTCGAACCGATCGCGAAGACCGCTGGAGCCAGACCATCGACCGTCATCGCCAAGGCGCTCCCCACAAAGCAGGCGAGCAGGCCGCCACTCACTCATCACTCGTCCGCGTTGCAGCCCACGGGGACCGCAGCGGTGAAGACACCGGTGGCCGGCATGCCCCCGGCACGTCCGGCCCCTCAGCCGACCGCGCTCCCGTCGAAGACGCCGATTTCCCCCGTCGCGAAGCCGGCCGCTGTATCAGGGCCCCGGCCGGCGATGCCTTCTCAGGTTCGAACGGGACCGGTCCCCGCCGGGAGGCCGGGCGCGCCGCCCGCCGTTCCGGGGTTCCATCCGACCTCGTCCCATTCAGGAGTGCAGCCGCGTCCGGCCGCTCCGGCCACGCCCCGACCCCCTGTGCCCACCTCGACGGCGCGCCCGGCCGTACCGGCTACGCCCGCCAGGCCCGCCGCTCCCAGGGCGCCTGGGACGACGGCAGTGGTTCGGCCTGCCGGCGCGGTTTCGCCGCCGGCCCGGACGATCCAGAGGAGTCCGCTTCCCGCCGGCCAGAAACCCGCAGCGGTCCCCATGAGACCCCTCTCCGGTGGCGCGGCACAACCGAGACTTCAGAGGCCAGGCACAATGGTCCCCCGGACGACGCCGCAAGGAGCGAAGCCTGCCGTCGGATCGCGCCCGGCAGGCATGACCTCCGCACTGAGGGCGGTGCCGCGCGCCGAACCGGGGAAGCAGCCGTCTGCGGTGACCCAGGTCCCGCGGAGTCAGTCCACCCCGGCGCCCGCCGTGCGCCCCGCGGCGCCGGCGCTTCCCCCGGTGCCCGAGATCCTGCAGGAGATCACCATTACCGAAGGCGTGACGGTCAAGGAACTGTCCGAGAAGATGGACCGCAAAGCCAAGGACATCATCACGCGTCTCATCGGGCGCGGCATCCTCGCGACCATCAACCAGCCGCTCGACACCAAGATTGCCAAGGAAATCTGCCGCGAGTTCGGCTTCGACGCAAAGGTGATCAGCTTCGAGGAGGAGGTGACCCTCGAGCACACGAAGGAGCTCGACAAGACGCACCTGCGCTCGCGCGACCCCGTGGTCACGATCATGGGGCACGTGGACCACGGCAAGACCTCGCTTCTGGACGCGATCCGCGAGTCGAACATCGCTGCGAGCGAAGCCGGCGGTATCACGCAGCACATCGGCGCCTATCGCGTGCGCATCGGCAAGAAAGATTCTCCGGCTTTTGGCCGCGAGATCACGTTCCTCGATACGCCGGGTCACGAAGCGTTCACCCGCATGCGTGCTCGTGGAGCTAAAGTCACTGACATTGTCGTGCTGGTCGTTGCCGCCGACGACGGCGTCATGCCGCAAACGATCGAGGCGATTCACCACGCGCGCGCTGCCGGCGTGCCGATGGTCGTGGCGATCAACAAGATGGACAAGCCCGGAGCGAACCTCGACCGCGTCAAAAAGCAGCTCTCCGACCAGGGTCTTCTGGTCGAGGACTGGGGGGGAGACGTCGTGGCTGTGCCGATCTCCGCCAAGCAGAAGAAGGGGATCGATGAGCTGCTCGAGATGATCCTCCTGGTCGCCGACATGGGCGACCTGAAGGCGGATGCGTCCTCCCTGGCCTCCGGGGTGGTTCTGGACGCGAAGCTGGATCGATCGCGCGGACCGGTTGCGAC
>QHXY01000406.1 GCA_003223145.1 Acidobacteriota bacterium | reverse complement strand
GACAAATCCATCGTGTTCCGTGAGATCGTCCGCGTCCTGCGCCCCGGCGGGCGCCTGGTGATCTCGGACATCATCCTCGACGGCCCCCTGCCCGAGGCGATCGCGACCGATCTGCTTGCCTACGTCGGCTGCATCGCCGGCGCCGCGCAGCGCCCCGATTACTTCGCGATCGTCGAGTCCGCCGGCCTCACCGGTATCCACCTCTACAAGGATGTCGATTTTCTCGGATCTTACTGCCACAGTACTGCCACGTATCCGGAACACGGGCGATTTTCAAGTGCACCGAACACACGGAGGGGAATGATTGAAACCCGTGACCCGCTGGAAGTTGGTATCCGGTGCGACTTTCAGGGGATTGAGGCTTGGCCGTTTAGCAGGCAGCCCTGTTCGGCCACTCCAGCACCTCTCCGCGCATTGACGGTTCCGCCCCGGCCGGGGTCCAGTGTCCGTCGGAAATGGCGAGGGCGCATGTTACCACGTGCCGGTGGACGGAGCCCCGCGCCCGCCTGCACAGAATTGTCTATTCTCCTGCCTGGAACACCCGCCTCAGGAGGTAGTACTCGTTGATTGGCCGGTCGTCCTCCAGCGCTGGCGCGGCCGCGACTGCCTCGACGCGCTCCGGCGCCACCTCCTGCTCCAGCACCTTGCCGAACGCCGTCTCCGGGTCGATGTTCTGCCACCACTCGACCAGGTCGGAGGACGCGCGCGCGGGCAGCCGACCGGCGAGCGTCGAGGCGGACGCCTCGGCGATCGGGCTGTCGCTCGCAAGAAAGTGGAAGCCCCAGCCTTCGATCGACTGGAAGACGCGCACGTGCGGGAACGACTCGGTGACGGACCGGGCGACGGAGGCCAGAGTGACAGCCTCGCCGCCGGGGAACCATTGCTGCAGGATGCCGCCTGGGCGGAGCCGGGCGCGGGTCAGGGCGTAGAACTCGCGGGAGTACAGGAAGCTCGAGCCGGCGGCCTCGACCGGCGGCGGCGGGTCGATGGTGATGATGTCGTACTGCGCAGGCGAGCGCTCGAGAAAGCGGCGGGCGTCGTCGATCACCACCCGGGCCAGGGGCGACTCGAGCAGCCGCGGCCCGTCGGCGTGGTAGAAGCCGATGAGCGCGGGGACGCTCGGCACCAGCTCGACGGCGGTGGTCGGCACCCCCCACGACAGCGCGGAGCGGAAGCTGGTGCCCATCCCGAAGCAGAGCACGAGCACCGACCGGGGCGGGCTGCCGAGGAACGCCATCGGCAGGTGGACCATCATCTTGGTGATCGGGGTGAGCGCGGTGATGCCGACGCCGTTCACCAGGAGCTCCTTCCGGCCGTTCGAGTCGGTCGCGATGACGCTCGCCTCGTAGTCGCGCCGCACGATGCGGTGGGGGTAGAGATCGGCATAGTCCTGCGTGGCGAGCAGAAGGACGAGCGCCACGGCCCCGGTTCCCGCCAGGGCACCGGTCTTCACCCGTCCAGCGACCAGCGGGCCGGCAGCGAACAGCAGCAGCGCCAGCACGGCGATCGACCAGCGCTCGCCCACCGCCGGCAGCAGGACAAGGCTTGCCAGAAGGGGGCCGACGATGCAGCCCAGGACGTTCACGGAATACGCCGTGCCCGCGCGATCGGGATCGCCCGACGAGTAGTGGTCGACGATCATCGGCGTGATGATTCCGATCGCGCCGCAGAACAGGAGCAGGCCGAGCGCGACACGCATTCCTCCCACCACGAGATCGTGCGGCTGCGGGTTGGCGGGATCGATCAACGGCAGCGGCAGACGCGGGTCGGCGGCGACCAGCGGCAGCAGGCCGAACAGCCCCGCGACGAGCAGGGCATGGCCGATCCCGGTGGCGTCCCAGGCCGGCGCTTCCCCGCGGGCCGCCAGGCGATAGGTCATCGATCCCAGACAGGTCGCCGCCAGGTAGACAGCGAGGAGGGTCGCGAAGGCGTAGACGACGGTGCCGAGATAGGGTGTGAACTGGCGCACCCACACAACCTCCATCGCCATGCTGACGAGTCCGGTGATGAACAGCAGGGCCAGGAGACCGGCTCGCGGGGAGGCGACGGACGGGCCTCGCAGGGCGCCGCTCGGAGGTGAGTCCTCGCGTGCAGTCGCCACGGCGGCGTCGCTCGACCCGGCCTCCATCCCGCTGAGCACCATCGCCGCAACCCCGATCCCGACGTTCAGCAGGGCCGTGACGCGGAGCGTGCCTCGAAATCCCAGCAGCTCGACCAGGACGAAGCCCGACGTCAGCGTCCCGCCGGCCGCCCCGAGCACGTTCGCGACGTAGAGATAGCTGAAGGAACGGCGGCTGGCCTCGCCGGCCGTGCCGCGGATCACCGCCATCGCCAGCGGGAAGGTCGCGCCCATGCAGATGCAGAATGGCAGGAGGGTGAGCGCGATCCACGACCCCGAGGCCAGGTAGTAGCGCGGCGAACCCCAGGCGGTCTGGTCGCCGGCGCGCAGCAAAAGGCGGTGTCCCAGGCCGAGCATCGCCGGGACGACGAAGGCCGAGGTAGCGATGAGGAGCTCCGTCAGGGCGTACAGACGCAGCGGCAAGACAAACCGCCGGTGGTCCGGCTGCCCGGCCGCGCCGGTGTCGATACGACCCGTGAGTCGGCCGGCGGCACGGCTCCCGAGCGCCAGACCGGCCATGAACACCGACAGGACCGTCGAGACCAGCGGCGTGGTGACGCCAAACTGCGCCATCGCGATGCGCAGCCACACCACCTCGTACACCAGGCTGCAGAAGCCCGACAGGAAGAAGAACGCGAAGTACCAGCGCAACCGCATGCGATCCGCCCGAAACTCACCGCTGCCCGCGACTAGGCCGGGGAGGTTACTTCCGTTCGGCCGTACCTGTCCAGGAACGGCCTCCGGCCCGGCCAACGAATTCCGGCGTGGACGCGCGGGGCGGCGGGCTGTATGTTAGGCGGCACAACGCATGGGGAGGGCTCATGGAGGCACCGCAGGAAACCGGAAAGGCCCGCTACTCCGTCCGCGTCGTGTACACGGAGCCGGAATTCCAGCGTCGCACCGCTGGCGCGCCCGCCGAGTACTGCTTCACCTTCGAGGACTTCCCGGCCGGATCCCCGGCCGATGCCGTGCGGCTCGCCATCCGGGAGTTCTGGACGACCGCTTCGTGCTCCCGGGTCAGCTGGAGACGCTTCATCAGCCGTATCTCCGTCCT
>QHXY01000405.1 GCA_003223145.1 Acidobacteriota bacterium | reverse complement strand
CGAGCTCCAGCGGGATCTCACCCCGCAGGATCCTGTTGGTGGTGTCGTAGCCGTTGCCGAAGACGTGCGGGCAGAAGACACCGATGACCCCCACGAGGGCGAATCCGACCACCGGTTTGATCCAGTCGGGAAGCGGCAGCCGATGGAACCCCTTCTCGGTGCCGTTGAGCGCCAGGATGAACATCGCCGAGGCGACGCCGATCCCGATCCCCATCCCGAGATAATGCCAGAGCTCCCAGCCGGTGGTCAGCGTCGTGTAGGGCGGCGGCGTGTAGGCCGGGTAGGCGCTGACCAGCGTGCGCGAGATGACCGTGCCGATGGCCGAGGCGACGACGATCGGACCGAAGCTCTCGAGCGCGAAGTTGCCGAGGATGACCTCGAGGGCGAACAGGGCGCCGCCGATCGGCGCGTTGTAGGCGGCGGCGATCCCGGCGGCGGCGCCGCAGCCGAGCAGGATATTCAGGCGGTTGCCGGACAGTGGGAAGCGCCGGCCGAGGAACGAGCCGAGGGCCGCCCCGACGCGGACCAGGGGCCCCTCGCGCCCGAGCGACCCGCCGGTCGCGACCGTGATGATGGTCGCACCCGCCTTGAGCAGGCTGCGTCCGATCGGCAGGACCCCGCCGCGCTGAGCCACCGCCTCGATGATGCCCGCCGTGCCGTGCCCGCCTACCGGCTGGCGCGTGATCAGGATGATGAGCCCGACCAGCGCGCCCCCGGCGACCGGGATGAGAAAGCGGTGCCAGGCCGGGGCGGCCAGGGCGTGCTCCAGCAGCTCGTGGCGCGATCCCCAGAACAAGTCCTGCGCCAGGCCGAGCAGCCGGATGAGGGCCACCGACGCGAAGCCGGTCGCCACACCGGTGAGCGGCACCAGGATGAGAAAGCGCTTCTCGCCCGGAGGGCGCGTCCTCAGAGACGCGAACGGCCGCCAGTCGGTGAACCGACTCATCCGGTCCTCCCCGCTACATTGTAATTCTTCGACCCGCCGGGCGCCCGCGCCCGGGGAGTCCCTGTCCCGGCCTGGGCTCTGGTAGAATGACGCGCCCCGCATGGCCCGTTCGGCCGGGTGCGCCTGCCGCCCGCCCCATGCGCCGGGCCGGGAGCCATCCAGCGTTTCGATGAAGTCGACCGGCGGCCGCCCCCAGACATCCTCCATCCTGAAGATGGCAGCCCCCCTCGTGCTGTCGTTCCAGATGCGCAGCCTGTTCACCTTCGTGGACCTGGCGTTCGCCGCGACGCTGGGAGACGCGGCGATCGCGGCGGTCGGCGGGCTGTCATTCCCCTACGAGATCCTGATGGCGGCCTGCTGGGTCGGGGTTTCGACCGGGGTAACGTCCAACCTGTCGCAGGCGATGGGCAAACGCCAGGGACAGCGCATCGATCAGGTCCTGTCGGTGTCGCGGCTGGTGGTCTGGTCGCTCGTGCCGCTGTTCACCGCCATCGCCCTGTACATCTATTTCGGCGCCGACCACATGGGTCTCGATCCCGGTCTGGCGCGCCAGTTCTCGGTCTACGGTGGTGTGCTGATCGGCGGGTCGGCATTCACCGCCTTCTGGTCGATCATCCCCGATTCGATCGTCAAGGCGCACCACGACACCAAGTCGACGATGTGGGCCGGCATCTGGTCGAACCTGATCAATGTCGGTCTGAACACGATCTTCCTGTTCGTGTTTCACTGGGGCGTCTTCGGCATCGCCTTCTCGACCGTGCTGGGGCGGTTCGGCGGGCTGGTGTACGCGCTGCGCAAGGCGGCCGGCCACGAGGCGGAGCGCAAGGCGAGCGGCCTCGACACCGACCCGACGCTCGACCCGCACCCGTTCCGCTCGCTGATGGGGCTGGCGGTCCCCTCGACCCTCACCTTCGGGCTGATGGCGGTGGAAACGGCGCTGGTCAACTGGCTGCTGGCCCGGCGGCCGGGAGCGACGGAGGCGATCGCCGCCTACGGCATTTACTCGCGCGTGCTGCAGTTCGCGGCGATGCCGATCATCGCCGGGGCGGTCGCCGTCCTGCCGTTCGTGGCTCGGCGCTTCGGCGAAGGGGACATCGCGGCGATCCGCCGTGGCGTGCGCGACATCATCGCCGCCGCCACCGTGTACTGCATCGGCATGGTGACACCGGCGATCCTGTTCGGGGGCCCCCGGCTGGCGCACGCGCTGGCCGAGTCTCCCCGGACCGCCGACCTGGGCACCGTGGCCCTCGCCTTCTGCCCGTTCGCCTGCCTGGCGATGATCCCGTTCGCGCTCTGCCGCCCGGCCTTCGAGGGCCTGCAGCGTGGCCGCCCCGGGCTCACCATGGCGGCGGTGCGCTACGTTCTCCTGACGATCCCCTGCGCCCTGGCCGGGATGAGCACGGCCCAGGCGCTCGGCAGGCCGGAGCTGTATGGACTGCTCGGCGGCCTGATCGTGTCCTCATCGATCGCTTCGATCGTCTTCCTGATCTGGCTGCGCCGGTCCCTGCGGCATCTCGAGCTCGAGGTGTCGCGTCCGGAAAAGACCGCCTCCGATCCCGCCGCCCCGGCCCCATCGCGTCCGATGGCGGAGCCGGGTCGCGAACGCTGCGCCGCTCCCGCGGGTGTCCCCCGTGGCGCAGGTCCGGGCGATCCCTCGATCTGACCCGGTGTCTGGACTCGGTCGCGGAAAAGAGTAAATTGACGCCGCA
>QHXY01000403.1 GCA_003223145.1 Acidobacteriota bacterium | reverse complement strand
CCCGCGGGGCCGGGCTGGATGCCGGGCTTCGGCGGCATCTCGGCGCGCCCGAGACCCTTCTCGCGGAAGGCGACCTCGAGCCTCTCGATGATCGCGGTCATCGGGACACCAGCCGCCTCGACGTCGGCACGCGACAGGTAAAGCAGGTCCCGCGACGGCTTCAGTCGCGCCTCCCGCCCGGTCCGCGATCCGGCCGTGTGAAGCAGAGGGGTCTGTCCGGTGCGGGTGCCGCGGGTCCGGGACCGAGCGCCTCCCTCAGCCCGTCGGTGTGACCCGGGGCGAAATCGAGGGTGCGGATAGGATACGGGATCACGATCCCCTCCCGCCGGTAGCGCGTCTGCAGACGCTTGACGAACTCGTGGCGGATCGCCTGGACCGCCTCGAATTCCCGCGCGCGCAGCACGACCTGCAGGAGAACGGCGGAATCTCCAAACCCCTGGAAGCGGAGCGCCGGCTCGAACTGCGCGACACCGCCCGTCACGGTGCGCATGACGTCGCGCGCCACCTCCTGCGTCACCCGCTCGACCCGATCGAGGTCGCTGGCGTAGTGCACGCCGATCGGGACCGTGACGACGACCTCGCGGTCGGGCAGGTCGTAGTTGATGATGATCCCGCCCGACAGCTTCGAGTTCGGGATCACCAGCATGTTGTTGTTGGTCATCCGGATCCAGGTGCTGCGCCAGCCGACCCGGGTGACGTACCCCTCCTCGCCCCCCGGGAGGCGCACCAGATGCCCGGGCTCGATCGGCTTGTCGGCGATCATGTAGATCCCCGCGAACAGGTTGGCGAGGGTGTCCTGCAGCGCCAGCGCGACCGCGAGGCTGCCGACGCCCAGCGACGCCAGGATCGGGGTGATGGAGATGCCGATGCTGTCGAGGAAGATCAGGAGCCCGATGCCGACGATCAGACCGCGCAGACCCGCCTGCACCAGCCCGCGCGCTCCCTGCAGGACCGGTGAGGAGGCGGCCAGCCGGTCGAGAACGCCGCGCACGGCGCGATCGACGAACAGCACGAGCGCCAGCGCGATCGAGAAGGCGAACAGGACGTCGAAGGCGCGATCCCACTCCGGCGCCAGGGGCAGGATCCTGTCGAACACCAGGAGACCACTCGCCACGATGGCGATGAGAAGAGGCGTGGACAGGGACTCGACCAGGATGTCGTCCCAGGTCCAGGGGGTCCTGGCGGCCACCTTCCGCATCCCGCCAAGCACGAGCGTCCTGACCACGAGGAACGCGACGATCCAGAGGATCAGGGCGACGGGGGCCTGCACCCAGGGCGAGGCGGCCCACTCGCCGGGAGTCATGCCCGGCAGCGGCGGCGCCACGACTCCCCCGACGAACGTCCCGGCAGGATCAGTCATAAAGCCGGAAGGCGCGGGACTCGCGCTCGAAGGCCGCGATCTCCTTCCGCCACCGGCGCTCGATCTCCCGCAGGTCGCTCCCCGTTTCGAGCGCCTCGCGCAGGGCCGGGTCGCCGGTGAGCACGTCGATCGGCGGGTGGTCGGTGACGTACTCGTACGGCGGCTTCTTCCATTCGAAGCGGTCGCGGTGCTCGGCGATGATGTCCTGCAGCAGGGCGAGCGTCGTCGCGTACGGCCGGAACGTCTTCACGTCAGTCACATGGATCTGGAAGCCCTGGCAGACCTGTCTCGCCCATTTGTGGAAAGTCGGCTCGAAGGCGTGATCCCGCAGGACCAGACCGGGCAACCGGCGCTTCCCGAACCGGCGTCGCACCGCGCCGAGATCCAGCCAGGGAGCCCCGAAGATCTCGAACGGCCGGGTGGTGCCGCGTCCCTCCGACAGGTTCGTTCCCTCCAGCAGCACCTGGCCGGGGTAGACGATGGCGGTGTGGGCCGTCGGCATGTTGGGGGACGGCAGGACCCACGGCAGGCCGGTGTCCGGGTAGAGCATGTCCCTGCGCCAGCCGTCCATCGGCACCACGGTCAGCTCGCAACGGCCCGGACAGCGCCAGCCGACGCCGTCGGCGCGGCGCGAGGGACGCACCGCCGCCGCACCCCCCGGCGCAAGGCCGGACGGGGTCCCGCCCGCCGTTCGCGCGTTCACCAGAGCCGCCAGCTCGCCGAGCGTCAGGGCGTGGCGCATCGGCACCGGGTAGAGCCCGACGAACGAGGTGTAGCCGGGGCGGATCAGATTCCCCTCCAGCGTCTCGCCGCCCAGCGGGTTCGGCCGGTCGAGGACGACCACCTCGCGCCCCATCTCGGCGCAGGCCTCGAGCGCCAGCGCGGTGGTCCACTCGAACGTGTAGACACGCGTCCCGACATCCTGCAGATCGACCAGAAGGACGTCGATGTCCTGCAGCATGGCAGGGGTCGGGGAGCGGGTCTCCGAGTAGAGGCTGTGGACGGGGATGCCGAGCCCGGCGTCGGCGCCGTGGCGCGATTCCACCATGTTGTCCTGCTTCTCGCCGGCGATCCCGTGCTGGGGGCCGAACAGGGCCCGCAGGCTGCCCCGGCCGTAGACATCCAGGACCACCTGTCTCGACGAGACGAAGCGCGAGGTGACGGAGGCGGGATGCATGAGGAGCCCGATGCGGCGGCCGCGCAGCCAGCGCGGCCGGGCCCACGCCAGGACCTCGATGCCGGTCAGAACTCTCGCAGCCCGGCGGCGGCCGCGCGGGCCGGCCGTCGCTCGCCGGGTCATCCTGCGTCACTCGCTGTGCGTTCAAACATGGATCATCTGCGTCGAGGAGAGTCGGTCCCGGCCCATCGGTGGAGCGCGGAGTATATATCGTCTCGGGAGGACAAAGGTACAATGCGGGCGGGAGGAGACCGATGCGACCAGGAACGACCCTCACAGCGATGGTGTTCGGCATCGTCCTGATTTCGAGCGGCGTGCACGATCATCCGCTCGCCTCTCAGGAGGCCACGGGAGAGGCGAAGGAGAAGCTGGCCGAGTGCACGATGACCTTTAATCTCAAGGGCTGGTCGGTGTTCTACAAGACCGCCAAGGGGAACGGCACGATCACCTGCAGCAACGGCCAGAAGGCCCGGGTGACGATCCAGGCCAAGGGAGGGGGCCTCACCTTCGGCAAGTCGGAGATCATCGGGGGCACCGGCCGGTTCACGGGAGCCCGGAACATCGACGAGCTGTTCGGGGCCTACGTCCAATCCGAAGCCCACGCGGGCGCGGGCAAGTCCGCCGACGCCCAGGCGCTCACGAAGGGGGAGGTGTCGCTGGCGCTCCATGGCACCGGTCGGGGTGTGGACATCGGTTTCGCGTTCGGGAAGTTCACCATCGACCGGGCCCGATGACCCGCGAGCTCGCCGTTGTAGGGTCGTTTGCTTTCCGCTACAATACGCCGCTCTGTACCCCGTAACCGACAAGGCGCCTGCCTCGCGGGTCCTGCCGCCCCGCACGGCCGGGCGCCCCCTCCCGTCATGAAAGAAACGGGAACCATGAACCC
>QHXY01000088.1 GCA_003223145.1 Acidobacteriota bacterium | reverse complement strand
CGCGCCGCGCCGTCTCGCCGAAGATGCGGATGCCGCGCTCGAACACCTGCCGGGTCGCCTCCGGGTCGTCCGTCCTGCGGAATCGCACGCCCGGGAACTTGCCGGACGCCTGCTCCGGCCCGCGCGGCAGAATGCCGAGCAGGTCCATGCCGTCGCCGACCTCCGCGAGGTAGACCGGGGCATCCTCGACGATCTCGCCGCGGACCGCGCTGCCGAGCCGCCTGTAGAACGCCTGGTCGTCCTCCCGCCACAGACTGTGCACCTCGTCGAGGGCCCAGAAATCGACGCCCCTGGCGCGCGCGTAGTCGAGCGTCGCGCGCTTGCTGTGCGCCATGGCCCAGCCGCGGAAAGGTTGTCGGGCCACATGCGCGTCGGTGAGACCGAGACGGTCGAGGACCGGCAGACCGACCAGGCCGGACAGGCTCCGGCCCTCCGGCACGACGCTCGCCAGGAACAGCCGGTGCTCCTCCTGCCGGAGACCGACGTAGCCGCTCGACAGCCTGCCGAGCAGCGCGCGGTAGGCCCGCGCGACGGAGCGCAGGACCGGAAGACGGTAGATCGGATCGCGATCGGGCGACAGGTAAGGACCGCCCTCGCTCGAGGCAGGGTCGTCACCCGGGAAGCCGGCGAGATAATGATCCGGGAACTGCCGGTGGCTCTGGTACGGCAGTGCCAGAAGCCCGACCAGCACGACGCCGAGGGCCGCGCCCGTGGCGAGACCGGCGCCGGGCCCGCGCGCCAGGTGCTGCGCCCCCCCGTAGATCAGCAGGAAGAAGAGCGGGAAAAGCAGGTCGAGCGGGCGGTACTCGAAGTGATCGCCGCCCACCGCGGCCAGGTAAAGCGCCTGCGCCGCTGCGACCCCGAGGAAGAGGAGAGGCACGAAACCGCTGCCACGGCGAACATGGTGCAGGACCGCGGCGACAATGAAGGGCAGCCAGAGATAGACGGCGTACTCGAGCGCCCAGGCCCCGAGGTAGGTCCAACCCATGCTCCACCACACCCGGCCGCCGACCTTCGCGTAATAGGTGTTCGGCAGCCAGTCGCCGTAATAGAGACGCCGGAACAGCAGATGGATCGCGACCGGCAGGGAGTACACCCCGATCCAGGAGGCGATCACGCGCGCGCGCAGCCGGTCGCGGGCGTCCAGGTAGAGGCCGGCCGCGCCGAACGCGGTCGCGGCGATCACCAGCCCGTCGGGCCGCGTCAGCGTCGCGAGCGCCAGCAGGATCGCCGCCACCGGCCGGCCCGGGCGACCGCTCCCGACCTGCGCCTCGACCTCGACGACGAGCCGGAACAACCCGCCGAGCGCCAGCAGCTCGAACAGGCGGGTCTCCAGCCCGCCGCTCGACCAGACCGCCACGCTGCGCGTCGCGGCGAGGAACAGCGGAGGCACCAGGACCAGCCAGCGCTTCTCGGCCGGCGGCGGGAAGCGCAGCGTGAACCGGACCACCAGCCCCCAGAGCCCCAGCGTCGCCGCCAGGCTCAGGAGATTCGCGGCGGTCTCCGGCGCCAGCCCCAGCGCATCGCACCCCGCCAGCAGCACGACCCACAGGAAGTTGGTGTAGCCCTCCACCCGGTCGAGACCCGGGTCGAAGACAAGCCCGTGGCCCTGGCGCAGGTTGCGCGCGTAGCGAAACGAGATGAAGGCGTCGTCGGTCAGGAACCAGTAGACCGCAGCGTGCGCCAGCAGGAGCGCCAGCGTCGCCAGCAGCCCCGCCGCCAGCAGCAGCCGCGCACGGCTGAAGCGGCCGAGCCCTCCGGGGTCGCCGCCGGTCTCAGAGCTGCCGGACATGTTCGACCGGCCGCCGGCGCACCGCCGCCCACGGAGGGTTCGCCTTCAAGACTCGCCGGTAGACCGGACAGGTCCGCGCGTGCGCCCCCGGCAAATACCCGGTGCTGAGCAGGAACTCCCCCGTGATCTCCCCGCCCGTGAAGCGGAACGTCTCCTTGAACAGCTTCACCCACGCCGCCCTGCCGAGCGGATGGTGCGCGTCCAGCCAGGCCGCGAACGAGCCGTGCCCGTCCCGCAAGGCCGCGATCCGCCGGGCGTTCTCGATCGCCGCGTCGACTTTCAACCGGTTGCGGATGATGCCCGCGTCGCGCAGCAGCCGCGCCCTCTCCCGGCGCCCGTACCCCGCCACCCGATCCACGTCGAAGCGGTCGTACGCCGCGCGGAACGCCTCCCGCTTCTTGAGAATCGTCAGCCAGCTCAGCCCCGCCTGGTTGATCTCCAGAACCAGCCTCTCGAACAGCGCCCCGTCGTCGCGCAGCGGAAATCCGTACTCCTTGTCGTGGTACGGACCATGGTACGGATGGCCCGGGGCGATCGCGCAATAGCTCACCGCGCGTCTCCCGCCGGCCGTCCGTACTTCTTCATGATCGCGGCGAGCCGATCGAGAGGCAGCGCGTAGGCCGTGTTGCCGTCCCGCCCCACCGTCGTCGTCGCCATCGCCAGCGCGTTCAGGATCGCCTCCTCCGTGGCCTCCTCCGCCGCCTCGAAGATCGGATCGAGATGGTCGTCCGGCACCACCGTCAGCGTGTAGGTGAGCGGCTTCGGATAGTGCGGCACCCGGTTGCCCGTCGAGAACGCCAGAAACAGATCGCCGCTGCCGTGGTGCGAGATCGTCCCCGTGCGCGCCAGCCCCAGCGCCGCCTTCGACGCCAACCGCCGCAGCTTCAGATGATCGAGCGGCGCATCGGTCGCGACGACGATGATGATCGACCCGTCGCCCGCAGGGCCCGCGGCCCCTCCTGTTGCGCCCGCGGTTCCTCCACCGGTGCCCGCGGCCCCTCCGCCCGGCCCGCCGGTCCCCTTCGCTCCGTCACCACCCAGACGCGGCATCAAGTCGGTGATCTCCCGGCCGACCGGCACGCCCGCGATCAGAAGCTCGGACCGGCGCCCCATGTTCGCGTTCACCAGAACCCCCACCGTCCAGCCGCCGTCCCCCTTCGCCAGAACGCGCGACGCCGTGCCGATTCCCCCCTTGAACTGGTACGACATCATCCCCGTTCCCGCGCCGACCGCCCCCTCCGCCACCGGCCCCGGGCCCGCCGATTCGATCGCCCGCACCGTGTCCTCCGCCGACACATGCAGCCCGCGCGCGTCGTTCAGCGTCGAGTCGTCGCACTCCGCCACCGTCGGCGCCACCACGTCGTCCGAGATGCCGATCTCCGGGTAACGCTTCAGCATGTACGCCACCACCCCGTCCATCACCCGCCCGATGTTCATCGTGTTCGTGAGCAGGACCGGCACCTCGAGGGCTCCCTGCGTGTCGATCCAGATGCTCCCCGTCATCTCCCCCGTGCCGTTCAGCACCCAGGTGGCCGCCGGGACCTTGTCGCGCCACAGGTCCCCGCCGTGCGGCAGGATCGCCGTCACCCCCGTGCGCACCGGCCCCTGCCCCGGCACCAGCTTCCCTTCCCCGCGCACCAGCGTAACCTGCCCGACCCGCACCCCCTGCACATCGGTGATCGCGTTGTTCGGGCCCGGCGCCATCCGGCCGATGACGATCCCTAGCTCACGGACCCGCTTGCGCTGACCACCGTCATGAGAGGACGTCGCCAGGGCGGGCCTCGGTACTATAAAGATGATAAGACACCCGATCCAGATAAGTCCTTTGTTCACAACGTTCCCTCCAAGTATGGCTGCACCCCGAGAACGCCCCGAGGCGCCACGCCGGCCTTGCCAGGCGCGAGCTAGGCTCGTCCGAACGACGCGCGCGAGTCAAGAGC